>CAXYUC010000017.1:0-38806 GCA_964292075.1 uncultured Mycolicibacter sp. | reverse complement strand
ACCCGAGGTCATGCAGCAGAGTGGCGGCTTCGGCAAATGCGTCGTGCATCGAGATCGCGCCGGTGGCAACAAGGATGCCGGCGGCCGGCACCGCCGCGAACATCTCCGGCCAGCCGCGGGGGCGGGCTACCGCGAACGCCAGCACGACGGCAAGCAGCAGCAGCGCAAGAGCTAAGTTCAGGCCCACGGGTCCTCACGACGCCAGACCGTGGGCAGGTGAAGGCCGACTCCGTCGGCCTCGGCCAGCTCGCTGAGAACTTGCATCGTGACGTTGAGGTCGTCGCCGGCGTAGGGCAAGGCGCGCAACGGTTTTGACAAAGGCAGGAAAAAGTCGTCCCAGTGGGTCAGCACCACCGTCGAAGCACCGACCGCGCGGACCGTCTCATTCCAGTAGTCGATTAGGTATTGCCGGGGCTGGATGCCGAGCTGGCCGATGCCCAGGTAGACCACCTCGGCGGCGCGGCCCGCCAGCGCCCCCGGGATATAGCCAGCGCTGCCCATGATCAGCAGGTTGCGTCCCGAGGGGCGGTGGGCCACCAACACCGACCAGGCCTCACCGCACTTGTAGGCGGAAGCCCGCACCGGTGGAACCACCGCGGCGGCGATCACGCCGGGGAACCGGTCTGGTGGGCAGTGCCGCGACTCGATGAGGGTGACGTCATAGGCGCCCAACGTGATGGGTTCGCCGGAAGCCGCGACGGTCAGGCGGTCCTCCGAGAGTCCGTGACCCCGGCCCACATTGGCCGTCGACTCGCCACCCACCAGCGTCGCACCGGTACGTTCGGCCACCACAGCGGAGTCCAGCGCGTGATCGATATGTGAGTGCAGGGGGATCACCGCTGCCAGCTTGTGCGCGCCGGCTCGGGCCAGGCAGGCGTCGATGCGGGCGGCCGACGGCGACACCTTGCGCAGGGCCACCTGCGCCAGACTGGGCCGAGAGAAATAGCCGCCGGTCATCAGCGCCGATGACCCGTCGTCGATCAGCATGCTGGTCACGCCGAGCCACGTCACCGACAACGGTGCGCCCGGCGCCGCGGGTGGGACATCGAACCGGTCGGCGTACCGGCCGATGTCGGGGCGGCCGAGCTTGAGGCGCATCCGCTTAGGCTAACGGGGCTGCGGTCCGGCCGCTGATCCCGGCCGTCTCGGGCATGGCGGTCAGGTAGAGCACGAAACCGGCGCCGGCCACCGCCGCCAGGGTGAAGAACGCCGCGTCGTAGCCTGCGGCCGACACGATCTCGCCGGCGACGAAGTTCGACAATGCGGCGCCCACCCCCCAGGCGGTAGTAATCGCCCCCAGGCTCACGTTGAATCGGCCGGTTCCATGCGTGACATCCTGTACGACCAGCGGGAACAGCGCACCGAAGATGCCCGCTCCCACCCCGTCGAGCAACTGCACCCCGACCAGCCAGTAAGAGTTGTCCCATACCGGGTAGAGCAGCCCGCGCACGGTCAGCACGGCGAATCCGACCAGGAAGATCGGCTTGCGGCCCCAGACGTCGGCTTTGGCGCCCGTCAGATACGCCACTGGAACCATGACCAGCTGCGCGGCCACGATGCACGCCGCCATCAGCGCGGTGCCTATCTCGGTGTTGACCAGCGCCAGTTCCTGACCGACCAACGGCAGCATCGCCGCATTGGCGAAATGGAAGATCACCACCGTCGCGGCGAACACCAGCAGGTGGCGGTTGTGCAGCAGCGCCGCGAATCCCGATGGCTGTCCATGCGGCTGGCCCGCCAGATGGTCCATGCCCCGAGCTACGTCGTGATCGATCGCCGATCCGGGAACACGCAGGGTGGCCACCACACTGAGTGCAGCCATGGCGGCCAGCACCCAGAACACCACGATCGGGCCGTAGAAGTAGGCCAGGGCGCCGGTGGCGGCCGCGGTCGCGGCATTACCCGCGTGGTTGAACGATTCGTTGCGGCCAATACGTTTCGCGAACAGACGTGGGCCGACCACGCCGAGAGTGATCGCGGCCAGCGCCGGTGCGAACACCGAACCCGCGATGCCGGTCAGCAACTGCAACGCCGCGACGCTGTAGAAGTCGGGGAACAGCGGCATCGCCAATGCCGCCGCCGTGACGGCCAGTGCACCGACCACCAGCAATGCTCGCTTGGCCGTGGTGCGGTCGACCAGCGCGCCCACCGGGGTCTGCGCCACGACCGCGGCGACGCCGCCGATCGCCATTACCAGGCCGATCGATGCCTGGTCCCAATTGTGGGTCACCAAGAGGTAGATCGACAGGTAGGGCCCAAGGCCGTCCCGTACATCGGCCAGCGTGAAGTTCAACAGGTCCAGCGCATGCGCCAGCCGGCGCGGGATCGGGTCCGTCACCGAGACAGGCACTGGTTCTGGATCTCCTGAACCGGTGGGCATAGTCGTAATACTGAGGTCTAAACCTTGGGACTGTCGTCGTCGCCGATCAGCAACCTCACAGCCAAGTCCAGCCGGGTGCTGAAATCGGTGGCCGACGCCCGCCGGGTCAGCCAGGCGAGCAGGTTGGACAGCCACACATCCGAGATCACCCGGGAGATGTGGTACTGCTCCTCGGTCGCCCCGCCGTCGCTCATTCCCCCGGCGAACATCGAGTCGATCAATTTCTGGCCGTGGTCGCCTCCGCCGCCCGCCGAGGCGTCGGCGAAGACATACGCCCGGGTCATCGCCTCAGTGAGCAGCGGGTTGCGCTGCATGGCGCGGTTGAGTTTGTTGACCACCAGGTTGAGCCGCTGGTGGCGGGTGGTTGCGGCAAACGTCGCCGGGTCGGTTTTGGTGTCCACCCGCGCGATCTCCCGGCCCATCGCCGAGACCAGCAGGTGAACCTTCGACGGGAAGTAGCGGTACAGGGTGCCGACAGCCACATCCGCGCGGTCGGCGACCGCGCGCATCTGCACCGCGTCGTAACCGCCCTTGGAGGCGATCGCCAGCGTCGCGTCGAGGATGCGCTTGCGGCGTTCGCGCTGCGCTTCGGAGCCCAGGTCAGATTCGGTCAGCACAGCGACGTTGACCACCTCGCGCGGTTGGCTGGCAGATCCGCGGCCTGCGGTGCCCTCAGCTGACGACATGTGCTGCGCGGCTCCCTCCGTCGATCTATTGGCCCATAACGATACGCACCGCGTAGTTGAATTTCGCACTCCCGACATCGGCCGGACCCAACGTGTCCAGCCAGAACGGTTCGACTTGACGCTCGGACGCTGGCACTATTAGAACACGTTCTAGTGGTTGGTGGGGGTGTTCGTGACCCGCCTCTCTCAAGCCCATCTCGACCCCGAGGAGCCCAGCGTGTCAGTGAAGACCACGGAGACCAGTCCCGCCCACCAGCTCGCTGCCCGCGAGCTGGTCCGCGACTGGGCCGCCGCTGCGGGCACCGCCGAGGCGATTCGTGCCGCGGAATTGGGTGAAACCGATTCCTGGCGAGCCGTTTTCGCGCGCCTGGCCGACTTGGGCCTGTTCGGAGTGGCGGTGCCCGAGGAGTTCGGCGGGGCCGGTGGGCGACTCGAAGACCTCTGCGCGATGGTCGACGAGGCCGCCAAGGCCCTGGTGCCCGGGCCGGTGGCGACCACGGCGCTGGCCACCCTGGTGGTTACCGATCCGGCCCTCGCGGAAGCTCTGGCGGCCGGTGAACGGGTTGCCGGCGTGGTGACTGACCCGTCCGCGACGGCGGTGAGCTTCGATGCGGCGGCCGGTGCGGCCTCCGGCACCGCTGAGCGGGTGCTCGGCGCCACCGCCGACGGGCTGCTGCTGTTGCCGGCCGGTAAGGAGGGCCAAGACGGTCAGGCCTGGGTGCTGGTGGATGCCCGTGATCAGGGCGTGAACGTCGAACCGCTGGCCGCCACCGACTTCTCCCGACCGCTGGCCAAGGTGACGTTGTCGGCAGCGCCGGCGGTGCTCCTGGAGGCCGGCACCCGGGTAGAGAATCTGGTGGTCACGGTGCTGGCTGCCGAAGCTGCCGGGGTCGCCCGCTGGGCGTTGGACACCGCCGTCGAATACGCCAAGGTGCGTGAACAGTTCGGCAAGCCGATCGGCAGCTTCCAGGCCATCAAGCACCTGTGTGCAGAGATGCTGTGCCGGGCCGACCAGGCCGCGGTGGCGGCCAGCGATGTGGCGCGCGCCGCCGCCGATCCCGATGACCAGCAGTTCGCGATCGCGGCCGCGGTTGCCGCCGCGATCTGTATCGACGCCGCCAAGGCCAACGCCAAGGACTGCATTCAGGTGCTCGGCGGCATCGGCATTACCTGGGAGCACGACGCGCACCTGTACCTGCGCCGGGCCTACGGCATCGGGCAGGCACTGGGCGGGCCGCAGCGTTGGCTGCGCCGTACCGCCGCACTGACCCGCGACGGGCTGCGCCGCCGGCTGGAGGTCGAGTTGGGTGAGGCCACTGACATCCGGCCCGAGATCGCTGCGGAGGTGGCGCGCATTGCGGACTTGCCGACCGAGGCGCGTCAAGTGGCGCTGGCCGAATCGGGACTGCTGGCGCCGCACTGGCCGGCTCCCTATGGCCGCGCTGCCGGCCCCGCCGAGCAGTTGGTGATCGACCAGGAACTCGCCGCGGCCGGCGTCGGGCGTCCCGACCTGGTGGTCGGCTGGTGGGCGGCCCCGACGATTCTTGAGCACGGCACGCCCGAGCAGATCGAGCGCTTCATCCCGGCCACCCTGACCGGCGAGATCTTCTGGTGCCAGCTGTTCTCCGAGCCCGGTGCCGGCTCGGACCTGGCGGCGCTGCGCACCAAAGCAGTGAAGGTGGACGGCGGCTGGCGGCTGACCGGTCAGAAGGTGTGGACGTCGCGAGCCCACGACTCGCAGTGGGGCGTCTGCCTGGCCAGAACCGATGCCGAAGCTCCCAAACATAAGGGCATCACCTACTTTCTGGTCGATATGGCCGCCGAGGGCATCGACATCCGGCCGCTGCGTGAGATCACCGGCGAGGCCCTGTTCAACGAGGTCTTCCTCGACGACGTATTCGTCCCCGACGAGCAGGTGGTCGGCGGCGTCAACGACGGCTGGCGGCTGGCCCGCACCACGTTGGCCAACGAGCGCGTCGCGATTGCCGGGGGAACCGCGCTGGGCAATCCGATGGAGGAGCTGCTCAAGACCCTGGCGGATCGGGAACCCGACACCGCCACCGCTGAGCGGCTGGCCCGGCTGATCATTGCCGCGCAGGCGGGATCACTGCTGGATCAACGCATCGCCCAGCTTGCCGTCGGCGGCCAAGACCCCGGCTCGGAGTCTTCGGTACGCAAGCTCATCGGGGTGCGCTATCGCCAGGAGTTGGCCGAGTTCCGGATGGATGTGGCCGAGGGGGCCGGTGCGGTGGCCGGATGCGAAGTGCACGACTTCCTCAACACCCGGTGCCTGTCGATCGCCGGGGGCACCGAGCAGATCCTGCTGACGCTGGCCGCCGAGCGGCTGCTGGGGCTGCCGCGCGGGTAGCTTTCCGTCACCGCGGGTACCCCACTGTCGGAATCGCCGCCGACGAACGGAGTCCTGGGTGCCTAGCCGAATCGCGGACATCGACCGCCTGATATCCGGTGTGCATTACGACCCGCATGCGATCCTCGGAGCCCACGACAACGGTAAACGCACCGTGATCCGAACGCTGCGCCCGGGCGCACGCGCTGTGGCGGTTCTGGTGGGCGAGGACCGGGTCCCGATGCAAGACCTCGGCGACGGGCTGTTCGCGGCGACGCTGCCGTTCGCCGATCTGGTCGACTATCGGCTGCAGATCGAGTATCCCGGCGCCGCCGAACCGCAGGTGGTGGCCGACGGGTATCGCTTTCTGCCGACGCTGGGCGAGATCGATCTGCACCTGTTCGGCGAGGGGCGACACGAACGGCTGTGGGAGGTCCTAGGCGCTCATCCACGCACGTTCACCACCCCGGACGGGTCGGTGACGGGTGTGTCGTTCGCGGTGTGGGCGCCCAACGCCAAGGGAGTGGGATTGATCAGTGACGTCACCGGCTGGGACGGCATAGGGGCGCCCATGCGGGCGCTCGGCTCTTCCGGGGTATGGGAACTGTTCTGGCCGGGATTTCCGATCGACGGTCTGTACAAGTTTCGGGTTCACGGCGCAGACGATGTCGTCACCGAGCGGGCCGACCCGATGGCGTTCGCCGCCGAAACTCCGCCGCGCACCGCCTCACGCGTCACCACAAGTCGCTACACCT
This sequence comes from uncultured Mycolicibacter sp., assembly GCA_964292075.1. Classification (GTDB taxonomy): domain Bacteria; phylum Actinomycetota; class Actinomycetes; order Mycobacteriales; family Mycobacteriaceae; genus Mycobacterium. The sequence goes on along the minus strand of CAXYUC010000017.1, from coordinate 32,638 downwards.
GGGGTGACGGCGACTGGATGAGTCGGCGGGCCAGCGCAAATCCCGCGTTCGAAGCGATGAGCATCTACGAGGTGCACCTCGGCTCCTGGCGGCCCGGGCGCAGCTACCGCCAGCTTGCCGCCGAGTTGACGGACTACGTTGTGGAGCAAGGGTTCACCCACGTCGAACTGCTGCCGGTCGCCGAGCACCCGTTCGGTGGATCATGGGGCTATCAGGTCACCTCGTACTACGCGCCGACCGCGCGCTTCGGCACGCCCGACGACTTCCGTGCCTTGGTCGATGCGCTGCACCGCGCGGGCATCGGCGTCATTGTGGACTGGGTGCCCGCGCACTTTCCGAAAGATGCTTGGGCATTGGGCCGGTTCGACGGCACCGCGCTTTACGAGCACGCCGATCCGCGTCGCGGGGAGCAACTCGACTGGGGAACCTATGTGTTCGACTTCGGCCGTCCTGAAGTACGCAACTTCTTGGTGGCCAATGCGCTGTACTGGCTGCTGGAGTTCCACATCGACGGGCTACGGGTGGACGCCGTGGCCTCGATGCTCTACCTGGACTATTCGCGGCCCGAGGGCGGCTGGACGCCCAACGTTCACGGTGGTCGAGAGAACCTGGAGGCGGTGCAGTTCCTGCAGGAGATGAATGCCACCGCACACAAGTCGGCGCCCGGTATCGTCACCATCGCCGAAGAATCGACCTCGTGGCCCGGGGTGTCGAGGCCGACCAGCCTTGGCGGACTAGGTTTTTCGATGAAGTGGAACATGGGCTGGATGCACGACACGCTCGCCTATCTCGGTCACGATCCGGTGCACCGCTCCTACCATCACCACGAGATGACCTTCTCGATGCTCTACGCCTACAGCGAGAATTTCGTGCTGCCGATCAGTCACGACGAAGTGGTGCACGGCAAGGGCACGCTGTGGAGCCGTATGCCCGGCGACGACCATGCCAAGGCGGCCGGCGTGCGCAGCCTGCTGGCCTATCAGTGGGCACACCCCGGCAAGCAGCTGCTGTTCATGGGCCAGGAATTCGGCCAGCGCGCCGAATGGTCGCAGGAACGCGGATTGGACTGGTTCCAGCTCGATCCACAACTCGCCGAGTCCGGCTTTTCCGCCGGAATACAGCGCCTGGCACGCGATCTCAATGCCGTCTACCGCAGCCGTCCCGCGCTGTGGAGTGAAGACTTCAACCCCAACGGCTATTCCTGGATCGATGCCAACGACTCCACCGACAATGTGCTGAGCTTCCTACGCCACGCGACGGACGGTTCAGTGCTGGCGGCGGTGTTCAACTTCTCCGGTGTGGCGCACACCGACTACCACCTCGGCCTGCCGTTCGCGGGCCGGTGGCACGAGATACTCAACACCGACGCCGTCGATTACCACGGTGGCGGCGCCGGCAACCTCGGTGGCGTGGACGCGGTCGACGAGCCTCGACACGGCCGCCCGGCCTCCGCGGTCCTGGTGTTGCCCCCACTGTCGGCGTTGTGGCTGGAACCAGCGCGCGATCGCCGCTAGCTGAGCCGACTCAGCGCCCGCAGCGGAATCGGCAACCAGGCGGGCCGGTGCCGGGCCTCGTAGCCGGCCTCATAGACCGCCTTGTCCACTTCGTAGGCGGCCAGCAGTGCTGCGAAATCACGCGGGTCGGTGCCAGACTCCGCCCCATAGCCATCACAGAAGGCGCTGCGACAGCGGTCCAGCCATTCGCGGGCCCGGGTGGCCAGTTGCCGGTCGTGGCCATCGCGCGACAGGTCGGCCAGTTTCCCGTACGCGGCGTACTCGTAGGACCGCAGCACACCGGCGACATCGCGCAGCGGCGAGTCCGGCCTCCGACGCTCCGACAACGGCGAGCCGGGCTCGCCTTCGAAGTCGATCAGCAGCCACCCGTTCGGGGTGCGCAGCACCTGGCCCAGATGTAGGTCGCCGTGGACTCGTTGCACCGTGATGGCCTGACCGGCCAGCGCGGTGAATCGCTTTTCGATAGCGGCCAGGTGGGGGCGTACCTCGGGCACCGTGTCCGCGGTCGCCGCCAATCGCGACAGCAGTACCTCGGCCGGGAAGACCGACTGCGAAGTCCCCAAGCCGTCGGCAAGGGCCCGATGCACCGATGCGACCGCCTCGCCGAGTCGATATGACTCACCGGCAAAGTCGCCGCCCACTTCATAGGCGTACAGATCGGCTTCGGCGAACAGGTCGCGCACACTCGCGGTCGCCATCGCCCAGCCGTCGGCGGAGTTCATCGCGTATTCGCTGACCATGCCCAACGCATAGGGCAGTGGGCCCGAGTCGCCCGGTAGCTCGATCTGGTACGAGCCCAACAGTCGCGGCACGTGCGGATTGGCCGCCCGGCCCAGCGCTGCGTTGAGCTCGATGTCCGGATTGATCCCCGCTCTGATTCGCCGGAACACCTTGAGGACCACTTCTTCCTCGACGATGACGCTGGTGTTGCTCTGCTCGGCTTCCGACACGCGCGAATCGGCCCGAACCGGCAGCGACACCCCTGGCTCCGGTGTGAACGTGACGTCGCCGCGCTGGGCCGACGAATCGATCAGTGACAACAAGAATCGGGTTGCCGCGGCGTCATACAGAGCGTCGTAGGCGGTATGGCCACCATGGGTTCCGATCATCGCGATCTGGGCGTACTCCGGTGCCAGGTCCACGTCCCAGCTGACTATCACCTGATAGCGATCGGCGGTGCCGTCGGTGTATCCGACGTCGATCAGCACCAGCTGCTGCTCGCCCCCCAACTCCACCACCAAGAAGGGATCTGCCTTCGCCAGTTGCCGATTCCGCCCCGCATACCAGCGTCGGGTCGGTAGCCATTCCGCCCACGGCAGACCCGCTGGTTCAGCGGTGCCAGCAGTCATGACATCTCCTCCTTCGGCTCGCGTGGCTCGCACAGCTGGAACCAGTAGAAGCCGTGCCCGGGCAGCGTGAGTAGGTACGGGAGCTTTCCGATTCGCGGAAACTCCACGGAACCGGTGAGTTCCACCGGCGTGTGGCCGTCCCAGTGCTGCAGATTCAGTTCGATCGGCTGTGGAAACCGGGACAGGTTGTTCACGCATAAGACCGTGTCCGCTTGGACGCGCTCATTGCCGCCGGAGATCTCTCGCACGTACGCCAGCACCGACGGATTCGACCCGCCCAGTTCGCGGAACCCGCCGAGAGCGAAGGCCTCATACCGGCGTCGAATGGCGAGCATGGTGCGAGTCCAGTTGAGCAACGACGTCGAGGTGTCGCGTTGCGATTCGACATTGACCGATTGATGGCCGTAGACCGCGTCTTGAATGGGCGGCAGATAAAGCCGGCCGGGGTTCGCGGTGGAGAAGCCGGCGTTGCGGTCCGGTGTCCATTGCATCGGGGTGCGCACCGCGTCGCGGTCGCCCAGCCAGATGATGTCGCCCATTCCTATCTCGTCACCGTAGTAGAGGATCGGGGAGCCGGGAAGTGACAGCAGCAGGGCGGTGAACAGTTGGATCTGGTTGCGGTCCTTGTCCAGCAGCGGGGCCAGCCGACGCCGGATGCCCACATTCGCCTTCATTCGCGGATCTTTCGCGTATTCGGCGTACATGTAGTCGCGCTCGTCGTCGGTGACCATCTCCAAGGTCAACTCGTCGTGGTTGCGCAGGAAGATTCCCCATTGCGCCAGATCGGGGATCGGTGGCGTTTGCGCCATGATCTCCGAAATCGGGAAACGTGACTCGCGGCGCACCGCCATGAAAATGCGTGGCATCAGCGGAAAGTGGAATGCCATGTGGCATTCATCGCCGCCGCTGTCGGGGTTGCCGAAATATTCGACCACGTCTGTGGGCCATTGATTGGCCTCGGCCAGCAATACCGCACCGGGGAACTCGTCGTCGACCACCTTGCGGCAGCGCTTCAGGAAATCATGTGTCTCGGGCAGGTTTTCGCAGTTGGTTCCCTCTCTCTCGAACAGGTACGGCACCGCGTCCAAGCGAAACCCGTCGATGCCGAGGTTCAGCCAGAACCGCAGCACGTCGATCATGGCCTCCTGCACCGCGGGGTTGTCATAGTTCAGGTCCGGCTGGTGGGAGAAGAATCGGTGCCAATAGAACTGCTTACGCACCGCGTCGAATGTCCAGTTGGACTCCTCGGTGTCGACGAAGATGATCCGGGCATCGGCGTACCGTTCGCTGGTGTCACTCCACACGTAGTAGTCGCCGTACGGGCCGTCGGGGTCCTGCCGCGACTGCTGAAACCAGGGGTGGCTGTCGGAAGTGTGGTTCATCACCAGGTCGGTGATGACCCGGATGCCGCGCCGATGCGCAGCGTCGAGCAGCTCGACGAAATCATCGACCGTCCCGAACTCCGGTAAGACCTTGTAGAAGTCCCGGATGTCGTAGCCGCCGTCGCGCAACGGCGAGTCGTAGAACGGCGGCAGCCACAGGCAGTCGACACCGAGCCACTGCAGGTAGTCCAGCCGCTCGGTCAGGCCCCGCAGGTCCCCGATGCCGTCCCCGTTGGAGTCGTAGAACGCTCGGACCAGCACCTCGTAGAACACCGCACGCTTGAACCAGACGGGATCCGCGGGCAGGGCCGCGGCATCGCCGAAGTCGTCCGCGTTCGGGTGCTCGACGATGCCGTCCTCGACATGGCTACCCGCTGCGGGGTCCGCTAGGTCCTGACCAAATTCGTCGTTAGCGTCGATGGTCATATCTCGACATGTACCCCATTCCGGTCGTGATTACCTGGTGGACGTTTGGTCACCTTGATCGTGCGAGAACAACGCGGCGATGCGGGCGATCCTCGGATCGGTCTGCAACTGCTCAAGCGGCTCCGACAGCGGTAGCCGCCAGTTCGGATATTGATCGACGGTGCCGGGCAGGTTGGGTTGACGAGGCTCGGCCAGCACGTCGTAGGGGGAGAGGAGTTTCAGCCGGCTTGGGGTGGCCGCCAGAAAGCGGTGCATGGCGTAGATGATTCGCGGCTCGTCCGGGGTTATGTCGTCCTGCTCAAGAAACCCTTCGGAACGCAGCAGCGCGAGCCACTCGGCCCGTTCCTGCTCGGCGGCGGCCTGCGCGCCCGCCACGTCGTTGAGCAGACCCCGTTCGGCGCGTGCCCGCACATGTTCGGCGCGGAAGAATCCGGCCGCGGTGGGCAGGTCGTGGGTGGAAATGCTGGCTGCCACCCGCGAGGGCCACTTCGCCGGCGGTAGCAACGGCTGACCGGGGGCTGATTCATCCCGGGTGAACCAGGAGACCGCGCAGCCCAACATGTCGTTGTCGGCCAGTGCACGGGTGACTTCCGGTTCGACGGTTCCCAGATCCTCCCCGATGACGACAGCGTTGGCGCGATGCGCCTCCAGCGCCAGCACCGCGAGCATGACGTCGGCGTCGTAGTGGACGTAGGTGCCGCGATCGGGGCTCTCGCCAGGCGGGATCCACCACAGCCGCCACAAGCCGGCGACGTGATCGATGCGCACACCGTCCGCGTGGGCCAGTACGGCCCGCAGCATGTCGCGCACCGGGCGGTAGCCGGTGTCCGCCAAGCGGTCCGGCCGCCAGGGCGGTAGACACCAGTCCTGCCCGCGAGGGCTGAAGGTATCCGGGGGCGCACCGACGCTGGCTGCACCGGCCAGCACGTCGGCCAGGGCCCAGGCATCGGCGCCATCGCGGTCGACGCCGACTGCCAGGTCGTGCAGCACGCCCAGCGCCATGCCCGAGTCTTTGGCGGCGGCCTGCACCGCCAGCAGCTGCTCGGTGCAGCGCTGCTGCACCCAGGCATGAAACGTGACCCTGGGCGCGAGCTCCCGCCGCTCGGCTGCCACCGCGGCCCCGGTTGCGTCGTGCAGCGGCGCCGGCCAACTGGACCACCGACCGCCATGGCGTTCGGCCAGCGCGCAGTAGGTCGCCCAGTCACGCAGCGCCCGGGTCTCCGGTGCCTGGTCGAGCGGGCAGGGGCGCCCTTCAGCCCGCCAGAGCAACTCCAGGGCTGCGCGTTTGGCCGCCCAGACCAGGTCGTAGTCGATTCGTGCGGTGTCCGCGGCGACCCGCAGCGCGTCGACCTCCGCTCGGGTGTCCGGATCGGCGCGATGGTAGGCGGCGAGGTCAACGACGCACAGTGCCAGCGGGTTGGCGAACCGCCGGCTCGACGGCGTATACGGGGAGGGCTGCACCGGATGCGTCGGCCCCGGCGCATGCAGCGGATTGAGTAGCACCGCCCCGGCACCGTGCTTGGCGGCCGTCCAGGTGACCCAAGCCCGTAGGTCTGACAGGTCGCCGATTCCCCAGGATCGTGCGGACCGCAGCGCATACAGCTGCAGCATCCATCCCCACGCGGCCGGCGCCTGCGGCACCCGGGCCGGGGCCGCTACCAGCGTGACCGCCTGGCCATTGCGCAGCTCAACTTGATACCAGCCCGGCGACAGCTCGGCGGGTAGTTCGTCGCGTACCGCCGTGCGCTCGCCGTCCTCGCTCACCAGTGCGACGGCCCCGGGAAACGGATGGGGACGCCCGGTTAGCCGCACGGCGGATGTCGGAGGTGAAACGCCCGCACGCTCGCGTTCGTCCAGTCGGACCAACTCATGACGACGGGAGGCTTCGGTGCCGGCCTCGACATCGAGCAGCCGAAGAACCCGGACCACGACGTCGGGGTCCACCTGCACCAACTCGCGCCGCTCGTTGCGGTAGGCCGTGGCCACGCGGTGTGCTGTCGCCAGCCGGCGTAGGTCATCAGGCACCACACCAACGTCTATACCCCGCCCGGGGGGCATTTCAACAGCCGCCACCGCGACCGCATCCGTAGTGTCGTAGACGTCGATAGTTTGACCGCTCGGCAGGCGGGTAGCCACAACCCGGCCGGCGCAGCAGCATCGAAGTATCGAAAGTCCTGACGAGATTGGGTGAGTATGGGCACTACGCCAGCCGAGAACCCGCCGCACACCGTCTGGCCGGGCAACAGCGCCCCGCTCGGGGCTCACTACGACGGTGGCGGAACCAACTTCGCCCTGTTCTCGGAGATCGCGGAGCGGGTCGATCTGTGCCTGATCGACGACGAGGGTGACCAGACCTGCGTCCCGCTCGACGAGGTGGACGGCTACGTCTGGCACGCCTACCTACCGACCGTGTCGCCGGGACAGAACTACGGCTTTCGGGTGCACGGGCCGTTCGACCCGCCGGCCGGACATCGCTGTGATTCCAGCAAATTGTTGCTGGACCCGTATGGCCGGGCATTCACCGGCGAGTTCAACTTCGATCAAGCGCTGTTCTCCTATGACATGGCAGCCGGAGACGACCCGCCGCTGGCCGAAACGCTGCCGAGGGTCGACTCGCTCGGGCACACCATGACCAGCGTGGTGATCAACCCGTATTTCGACTGGGCAACCGATCGGCCACCGAGGATCCCGTACAACGAGACGATCATCTACGAGACCCACGTCAAGGGCATGACGCAAACGCATCCGGATATCCCCGAGGAACTGCGCGGCACCTATGCCGGGTTGGCTCACCCGGCCGTCATCGACCACCTGGCTGCGCTCAACGTGACGGCCGTCGAGCTGATGCCGGTGCACCAATTCATGCACGACGACCGCTTGCTTCGAATGGGCCTGCGGAACTATTGGGGTTACAACACTTTCGGGTTCTTTGCCCCGCACAGCCAATACGCGGCGAGTCGTCAGCCGGGGGCGGCGGTCGCGGAATTCAAGACCATGGTGCGCGCCTTCCACGAAGCCGGTATCGAGGTGATACTCGACGTGGTTTACAACCACACCGCCGAGGGCAACCATCTAGGCCCGACCATCAGCTTCCGCGGAATCGATAATGCCGCCTACTACCGGCTCGTCGACGATGACCGAAGCAGGTATATGGATTACACCGGCACGGGAAACAGCCTCAATGCGCGCAATCCGCATTCGTTGCAGCTGATCATGGACTCCCTGCGGTATTGGGTGACCGAGATGCACGTCGACGGGTTCCGCTTCGACCTGGCATCGACCTTGGCCCGCGAATTCTATGATGTGGACCGCCTTTCGGCTTTCTTCGATCTGATCCAGCAGGACCCGGTGGTCAGCCAGGTCAAGCTGATCGCCGAGCCGTGGGACGTCGGGGAAGGCGGTTATCAAGTCGGCAATTTTCCCGGGCTGTGGACCGAATGGAATGGCAAGTACCGCGACACCGTGCGCGACTATTGGCGCGGCGAACCGGAGACGTTGGGGGAGTTCGCCTCCCGGCTCACCGGCTCGTCCGACCTGTACGAGGCCACCGGCCGACGGCCGGGCGCCAGCATCAACTTCGTGGTCGCTCACGACGGGTTCACATTGTGTGACCTGGTCTCCTACAACGAAAAGCACAACGAGGCCAACGGCGACGACAACTCCGACGGCGAGAGCCACAACCGATCGTGGAACTGCGGCGTCGAAGGCCCCACCGACGATCCGGAAGTCCAGAAACTACGGGCGCGCCAGATGCGCAATATCCTGGCCACTCTGCTGCTGTCCCAAGGCACACCGATGATCGCGCACGGCGACGAACTGGGACGCACGCAGCGGGGCAACAACAACGCCTACTGTCAGGACTCCGAACTTGCCTGGATGGATTGGTCGCTGGTCGACGCGAACGCCGATCTGCTGGCCTTCGCCCGCCAGGTGACGCAGCTTCGCAAAGAGCATCCGGTATTTCGTCGTCGCCGGTTCTTCGAGGGCCGCCCGGTACGCCACGACGACGAGATCGGCGACATCGCGTGGTTCACCCCCGCCGGTCAGGAGATGAGCCAAGACGATTGGGACAGCGGCTTCGACAAGTGCATCACGGTCTTCCTCAACGGTGAGGCGATTCGCGAGCCGGACATGCGCGGCCAGCGGGTGGTGGATGACTCGTTCCTGCTGTGCTTCAATGCGCACGAGGAGGCGGTCGAGTTCGCCGTTCCCGGCAAGGATTACGCGGAGGAATGGACCGTCGAATTGGACACTGCGGAGCCGGCATCCCGGGCTGAGCAGGCGGTGCAGCCCGGAGGAGCGCTGCCAGTCCCTGGGCGTTCGCTGCTCGTCCTGCGGAAAGTGCGCTGACGTATGGCCCGCCCGGTGCTGTCCACTTACCGGTTACAGCTGCGGGGTGCAGAAAGCGGTTTCGCGTTCACCTTCGCCGACGTCGAGAAACTAGTCGACTATTTTGCTGCACTGGGGATTTCGCACCTTTACCTGTCGCCAATCATGACCGCGGTGCTCGGATCGACGCACGGTTACGACGTCGTCGATCCGACTACGGTCTCCGCCGAACTGGGCGGCGCGCAGGGTTTGGCGCGGCTGTCGGCGGCTGCTCGTGCCCGCGGGATCGGTCTGATCATCGACATCGTGCCCAATCATGTCGGGGTGCAAAGGCCGGAGCAGAATCCGTGGTGGTGGGACCTGCTTAAGCACGGCCGATCCTCGCGCTACGCCGCCTTCTTCGACATCGATTGGGACCTCGATGCCGGTCGAATCATTCTGCCGGTACTGGGTTCTGACGACGACGTCGCCGATCTGGCGCTCGACGGTGAGTCACTGCGTCTGGGAGATCTGGTGTTTCCGATCGCGCCAGGGACCGGTGCGGGCAGCGGCGCGCAAGTGCACGATCGCCAGCACTATCGGCTGGTCGGCTGGCGCAACGGCAGCTGCGGATACCGCCGCTTCTTCTCGATCACGTCGTTGGCCGGCCTGCGTCAAGAGGATCGGGCGGTCTTCGACGCCTGGCACGCCGAGCTGTCCCGCTGGTTCGACGAGGGCCTTGTCGAGGGCGTGCGGGTCGATCACCCGGATGGACTCTCGGATCCGCCGGGGTATCTGCAATGGCTGCGCGCGCTGATCGGACCTGACGCTTGGATCATTGTCGAAAAGGTTCTGGCCGTTGACGAGTCGCTCGAGCCCGGCCTGCCGGTGGCCGGCACCACCGGTTACGACGCCCTGCGGGAGATCGGCGGGTTGTTCATCGACCCGAACGGTGCACCGGCGCTGACCGAGTTATACGAAACCGCTGGCGTTGACTACCGCGCGATGCCGATACTGCTGGCCGAGCTGAAGGAGATCGCGGCTGCCGAGACGCTGGGCAGCGAACTGGCCAGGCTGTGTCGTTGCGTGGTCAGCGTGACCGGCGCCGATCACCCGCTGCTGGCCGACGCCATCGCCGCCTTACTCGGCCAGGTAGGTGTCTATCGCAGCGACTATCGCGGGTTGGCGGCGATATTGCCGGTTGCGTTGGCGCGCACTGACGCGCAGCGGCCGGAACTCGCCGATCCGCTGGCACTTGTCGCGGCCGCGATCGCCGACGACCGGGAAGCCCGGGAAGTGGGAGTGCGGCTGCAGCAGCTGTGCGGAGCGGTGACCGCCAAGGCAACCGAAGACTGCCTGTTCTACCGGGATGCCAGGCTCGTGTCGCTCAACGAAGTCGGCGGTGATCCGCAGTATTTCGGGGTGGGTTCGGCTGAGTTTCATCACCGGGCCGCCACCAGGGCTCGGCACTGGCCGCAAGCCATGACGACACTGTCCACCCACGACACCAAGCGCGGGGAGGATGTGCGGGCGCGCATCGGCGTGTTGTCGCAGGTGCCGTCGCTGTGGGCGGAGTTCGTCGCCCGTTGGGAATCCAGGACGCCTGCACCCGATCTGGCTACCGGGCTTTTCCTGTGGCAGAACATTTTCGGCGTGTGGCCACTCGACGGCCGGGTGAGTGCCGCACTGCGCGAGCGCCTGCACGCCTATGCCGAAAAGGCGGTTCGCGAGGCGGGCCGGCGGACATCGTGGCATGAGCCCGACGCAGAGTTCGAGGGCGCCCTGCACCGATGGCTCGACGACATACTGGATGGGCCTACCGCGCGGGAGCTGACGGAGTTCGTTTCCGAACTCGCTGTCCACATCGAAAGTGACATCCTCGGCCAGAAGCTGGTGGCCTTGACGATCCCCGGCATTCCGGACGTCTATCAGGGCACTGAACTCTACGACGACAGTTTGGTCGACCCGGACAACCGACGGCCAGTCGACTACGCCGCGCGGCGCGAGGCGCTGGAGTCTTTGCAGCACCGAAAAATGCGGGTGGTGGCGGCGGCGTTGCAGATGCGACGCGCACGTCCCGAGACGTTCCTGCACGGCAGCTATCGGCCCGTGCTGGCGTCCGGTCCTGCCGGCGAACATGTCGTGGCTTTTCGCCGGGGTGATGACGTCGTGGTGGCGGTCAGCCGTTGGACGGTGCGCCTGCAGGGCGTCGGATGGCGCGATACGGTTGTCGCGCTGCCACCCGGAAGGTGGGCCGACGCGCTGTCCGGCGTCAGGCACCGCGGATCGGTGCGGGCCGCCGAGTTGTTCGCCGAACTGCCGGTTGCGTTGCTGGAGCATGTCGATGACTGACTTTGCCGTCTGGGCACCAACACCGGCGGTCGTCGGCGTCGATGTCGATGGGGTGGCCCACCCGATGGTCCGTTCGGATGGTGGGTGGTGGCGCACGACGCTCGACGTGGCGCCCGATGCCCGCTACGGGTATCTGCTCGACGACGACCCGCAGGTGCTCCCGGATCCGCGCTCGGCCCGCCAGCCCGATGGTGTGCACGCGCGTTCGGCGCTGTGGGATGAAGCGGGCACGACCTGGACCGACGACGACTGGGCGGGGAGACCGGTCGAAGGTGCGGTGATCTACGAACTGCACGTCGGAACATTCACGCCTGCCGGCACATTCGACTCCGCCATCGAAAAGCTGGACCACCTGGTCGGTCTGGGCGTCGATTTCGTGGAACTGATGCCGGTCAATGCCTTTTCCGGTGCGCACGGCTGGGGATACGACGGCGTGCTGTGGTACGCCGTGCATGAGCCCTATGGTGGTCCGGATGGGTTGGCGCGCTTTGTCGATGCCTGCCACGGCCGCGGCCTTGGAGTCCTGATCGATGCCGTCTTCAACCACCTCGGGCCGTCCGGGAATTACCTTCCCCGCTTCGGGCCGTACCTGTCACAAGCACATAACCCGTGGGGTGATGCCATCAATATCGATGGCCCAGACTCCGATGAGGTGCGCCGCTACATCATCGACTGTGCACTGCGCTGGATGCGCGTGTTCCACGTCGACGGGCTACGACTGGATGCCGTGCACGCGCTGGTGGACACTACAGCGATCAATATTCTGGAGGAGCTGGCCGCCGAAACCGATGCGCTTGCTGCACAGTTGGGCCGTCCGCTGGCACTCATCGCGGAGAGTGATCGCAACGATCCACGGACCATCACCCGTCGCGAAGACGGCGGCTACGGGATCACCGCGCAATGGGATGACGACATCCACCATGCCATCCACACCGCGGTATCCGGTGAGCGGCAAGGCTATTATGCCGACTTCGGCGGCATGGCCACCTTGGCGACCACGTTGCGTAACGGCTTTTTCCATGCGGCTACGTACTCGTCGTTTCGCCGCCGGCGTCACGGCCGGCCGCTGCCGATCTCGCAGATTCCGGCTACCCGCCTAGTGGCCTACACGTGCACCCACGATCAGGTCGGCAACCGAGCACTCGGGGACCGCCCATCGCAGAACCTGACCGCCGGACAGCTCGCGGTAAAGGCCGCGCTGGTACTGCTGTCGCCCTATACCGCAATGCTTTTCATGGGAGAAGAATGGGGCGCCCGCACGCCGTTCCAATTCTTCACTTCGCATGAGGACCCGCAGGTGGCACGCGCCACCGCCGAAGGCCGCAAGGCCGAGTTCGCCGAGCACGGCTGGAACGCCGACGAGATCCCCGACCCGCAGGATCTGCAAACCTTTTACCGGTCCAAGCTGGCCTGGGGTGAGCTCGACGAGCAACGTCACCTACGGCTGCTGCGGGTCTATCAGGCGCTGATCGGACTGCGCACTGAGATCGATTCGGCCGGCCGTTGGCTGAGCGAGCTCGTGATCGACTACGACGAGGACCGCCGATGGATCGCCATGCGTCGCGGTCCGCTGCTGCTGGTCTGCAATCTCAGCGAGGACACGGTGCGTGTGCCGGTCGACGGCGAGCTGGTACTGGCTTGGGGATCGCCGACGTTCGGGAACGAGACCACCGACCTGCCAGGGCATTCCTTCGCGGTGCTGCGTCCAGCCCCGAAGTCCTGACTGGCCGAGGAGTGATTCGCGCAACAATTTTTCGTGATTGACGTCGGGGTCACCCATGTTCAGCAACTCGGCAGGAATATCGCAACGCGTGGCAATGGTCCCGAAATGATCTTGAAACCTACGGGCGGCAGGGTGGTGGCAAGGCCCGCAACCGCAGGAGGTGACCTCCCATGCCCGCGCAAGACGACTCCCAACGTGCAGAGACCGCTACCACCTTGTGCGCCTACTGCGGGGTCGGCTGCGGCATGGTGCTGCAGGTCGAGACCGATGCGGCCACCGGGCGCCGCCGGGTAGCCAAATCCACCGGTGACAAGGACCATCCGGCCAACTTCGGCCGGTTGTGCACCAAGGGCGCCACCACCGCCGATCTGCTCGCCGCACCCGGACGCATGGAGTCGGCGTTCATGCGGCCCGGACGCGACGAGCCCGTCGAGCCCACCGACGTCGATGTAGCCATCACCCACTGCGCGAGCCGGCTGCGGGCGATCATCGACCAGCACGGACCCGACGCCGTAGCGCTCTACGTCTCCGGCCAGATGTCGTTGGAGGCCCAGTACCTGACGAACAAGCTGGCCAAAGGTTTCATCGGAACCAATCAGATCGAATCCAATTCGCGGCTGTGCATGGCCAGCGCGGGCAGCGGCTACAAGCAGTCCCTGGGCGCCGACGGGCCGCCGGGTTCCTACCAGGATTTCGACCACGCCGACGTGTTCTTCGTGATCGGCGCGAATATGGCTGACTGCCACCCGATTCTGTTCCTGCGGATGATGGACCGCGTCAAGGCCGGCGCCAAGCTGATCGTCGTCGATCCGCGCCGTAGTGCCACCGCGGAGAAGGCCGACCTGTTTCTACAGATAGCACCCGGAACCGACCTGGCGCTGCTCAACGGACTGCTGCATCTGATCGTCGCGAATGGCCACACCGACGACGAGTTCATTGCCGAGCACACCCAGGGCTGGGAGATTATGCCCAGCTTCCTCGAACAATTCACGCCCGAGGTGGTGGCCGCGCTCACCGGAATCCCGGAGGCAGACATTCGCACCGCCGCGGAGTGGATCGGCCAGGCGGGCAACTGGATGAGCTGCTGGACAATGGGACTCAACCAGAGCACCCATGGAACCTGGAACACCAACGCTATCTGCAACCTGCACCTGGCCACCGGAGCCATCTGCAAGACCGGCAGCGGGCCGTTCTCGCTGACCGGTCAACCCAATGCGATGGGCGGCCGGGAAATGGGTTACATGGGGCCGGGCCTGCCCGGCCAGCGCAGCGTCGTCTCCGCCGCCGACCGGGATTTCGTCGAGGACATCTGGGGTATCCCGCGCGGCTCGCTGCGCACCGAGGTGGGAGCCGGCACCATCGACATGTTCTCACGAATGGCCGAGGGCCAGATCAAGGCGTGCTGGATCATCTGCACCAACCCGGTTGCGAGCGTGGCCAATCGGAAGACGGTGCTGGAAGGACTGGAACGGGCCGAGTTGGTGATCGCCCAGGATGCGTTCGCCGAGACCGAGACCAACGCCTACGCCGACGTGCTGTTGCCGGCGGCACTGTGGACCGAGTGCGACGGGGTGATGATTAACTCCGAGCGCAATCTCACGCTGTTCCAGCAGGCGGTCGACCCGGTCGGGCAATCGCTGCCGGACTGGCAGATCATCGCCCGCATCGCCGCGGAAATGGGATACGCCAACGCATTCGACTACTCGAGCGCCGAGGAGGTGTTCGAAGAGATCAAACGATTCGCCAACCCCAAGACCGGCTATGACCTACGGGGTATCACCTACCAGCGGCTGCGTCAGACGCCGATCCAATGGCCCTGCCCACCGGAGAGCACCAACGATCGCCACCCGATCCGCTACCTCAACGACGGGGCCAGCCAGACGCCGCTGGTTCGCGAGGATGGCAGCGTGCCGCGGTTGGCGTTCGCGACCGAGTCCGGCCGCGCGGTCTTCTTCGCCCGCCCACATCTGCTGCCCGACGAGATGCCCGATGACGACTATCCGTTCCTGCTCAACACCGGACGGCTCCCACATCAATGGCACACCATGACCAAGACCGGAAAGGTCGCCAAGCTCAACAAGCTCAACCCGGGCCCGTTCGTGGAGATCCACCCCGACGACGCCGTCCGGCTGGGCATCGTCGACAACGACCCGGTGGAGATCGCCTCGCGCCGGGGCAGGGCCGTGCTGCCGGCGGTGGTCACCGACCGGGTGCGGCCGGGGAACTGTTTCGCGCCGTTCCACTGGAACGACGTATTCGGTGAATACCTGTCGATCAACGCCGTCACCAATGACGCTGTCGACCCGACATCGCAACAGCCCGAGTACAAGGCGTGCGCGGTCACCTTGGTCAAGGTCGTCACCCAGGCCGCCCATGAGGTCGAAGCGCCACCGGAAGGGGAGAAGATCTACTTGTCGAAGGTTGACGCCCTCACCGAACTGTTCGGAATCGCGGCAGATGTCGAAGCGCCGCAATTCGATTCGTCGCAGCGGCGCTACTTGGGCGGACTGGTGACGGCGCTGCGTTCCGAGGCCGGCCGCGGTGCTGTCGGGGTGCCGACGCTGCCGCACAGCGCCCCATTGGATTCCGACGCCCGGATGTGGGTTGACGGTGTGCTGGCCGGATTGTTTTCGCGCAGCGCCCAACCGGAGGCCGGCGTGCAACCGGCGCCGGCGGCCCCACAGCCGCCGGCTCCGGCAGCGGACGGCGCAGAGCGCCCCGCTCCGGTCGTCGTGCTGTGGGCGTCGCAGACCGGCACCGCCGAAGAAGCGGCCCAAATGTGTGCGGCCAGACTCGGCGAGACCGGTCTGCCCGTCGCCCTGTACAGCATGGACGACTTCCCGCTGGCCGACCTGACCAGTACGCCGGTGCTGTTGCTGATCACCAGCACCACCGGCGACGGCGATCCGCCGGACAACGGCTGCGCTTTGTGGGAGGCACTGAACGGTCCCGGCGCACCACAGTTGCCCGACACCCGCTACGCCGTACTGGCCTTGGGTGATTCCAACTACGACGACTTCTGCGGGCACGGACGCAAACTCGACGGTCGACTCGCCGAACTCGGTGCGCGCCGGATCGTCGACCGGGTCGATTGCGAGCCCGACTACGGGGCGGCCGCGGGCGGCTGGCTGGAAGCGATCAGTGCGGCTCTGGTCCATGCGCCGGTGCCCGCGGGTGAGGCACTAGCGGTGCCGGCAGCGGTGCCGGCAGCGCCGCTGACCCCCGAGCCGCAGCCCTACGGCAAAAAGAACCCGTTGATCACGGCGCTGGTCGGCAACACCAGGCTCAGCGGGCCGGGATCGGCGAAAGATGTGCGGCAGTTCGCCTTCGCGCTGCCCGACAACACCCTGCACTATCAGGCCGGCGACGCCCTGGGCGTCTGGCCGCGCCACCACCGCGGGCTGGTCGACGAATGGCTGCACGCCACCGGGCTGGACGGCGATGACGGTGTGGAAATCGTTGAGGGACAGCTGATGGCGCTGCGTGACGCACTGCGGGAGCGGTTCGCCATCGCCCGGCTCAACCCGGACCTGGTGCGCTTCGTCGCGGAACGCAGCAAGAGCGCGGAGCTGGCCGAACTGGTCAAACCGGAGAACAAGGCCCAGTTCGCCGACTGGGCGTGGGGCCGGCACCAGATCGACCTGCTGGCCGAGTTTCCCGTGCGGGTATCTGCCGACGAGTGGCTCGCGGTGCTCAAACCTCTGCAGCCACGGCTGTATTCGATCTCATCGAGTCCCAAACAAGATCCTGGCGAAGTCCAGCTGACTGTCTCAACAGTGCGCTACGACTTTCGGGGGCGCCCCCGTCGCGGGGTCTGCTCGACCTATCTCGCCGACGCCGCCGCGCAGGATGCGGTGGGGATCTTCGTGCAGAAGGCCAACCACTTCCGGCCGCCGAGCGAGCCGGACGTCCCGATGATCATGGTCGGTCCCGGAACCGGGATCGCACCGTTTCGGGGTTTCCTGCATGAGCGGCGCGCGCTCGGCCACACCGGCAGAAACTGGCTGTTCTTCGGGGAACAACATGCCGCTACTGACTTCTACTACCGCGACGAGATCACCGGGATGCACGCCGACGGCTTCCTGACCGAACTCGACCTGGCCTTCTCCCGCGACCAGGCGGAAAAGGTCTACGTGCAGGATCGGATGCGTGCGCGCGGCGCCGAGTTGTGGCGCTGGCTGCAAGAGGGCGCGCATCTCTACGTCTGCGGCGACGCGCATCGCATGGCCAAGGAGGTTGAGGCCACCATCGTGGCGATTGCGCAGCAGCACGGTGGCCTCGACCCCGACGCGGCGAAGGCTCATGTGCGGGCGCTGTCGTCGGCCGGTCGCTACCAGCGCGACGTGTACTAGAAGACGGTCTGGGCGCAGGTGGACGGCGTGGTCAGGTTGACCCCGCTGTAGACCACCTGCACGTGGGTGCAGACGATCACGTTGGCATCGGTCTTGGGGCGGCCGGTGGAGTATTCCAGGACGTCGATGCTGCCGTTGGTCTGGTATTTCTCCGGCGGTCCCTCGCCGAAGTACATCGACTGGATCACCGCGCCGGTACCGTCCTTGAACACCTTGGTGTTCGGACCGCCGCGGTCTTTGAACCAGCCCTCACCGCCGTCGGTGTGCACGTCGAGATAGGCGGTGCGCTTCGACGAACGGATCTCAGTGCTCTGGCGAGCCCACAGATCGGGCGGGAAGCCGGTCAGGCCCCCGGGGGTCTGCAGCTGCACCCCGACGGTGAACCGGCACAGCGGCGGCGCGCTGCAGTCCACCCAGCTGTGGGTCTGCAGCTGGTCGGCGTCGTTGACCGGGAACAACGAGGTCTTGGTGTCACTGGCCGCCGACGCGGTCGCGGACGGGATCAGCGCCCCCAACAGCGTCATGGCAGCCGGAATCATCAGCAACCGCTTCATGGCGCACCAACCTAGCCCTGAAATCACTCGTCGTAGGTCACTTCCACCGAATCGGTCTCGGGATGGGCCTGGCAGGCCAGGATCAGGCCCTCGGCGAGGTCCTGGGGCTCCAGCACGTCGTTGATCTCCATAGTGACCTTGCCCTTTTTGAGCTCGCAGGCGCACGCGCCGCAGTGCCCCTCCCGACAGGAGAACGGGGCATCGAGGCCCTTGTCGAGCAGCAGGTCAAGCAGCTTGACGTGCCGCGGCCACACCAGCTTGTGCTTTTCGCCGTCCAGCTCGACGACGACCGTGGCCGGCGCTGCGGCCTGTTCGCCTTCGGGAGCGTCGGTGATCTTGACCGCGGCGAACGGATCGCTGTCTAGCGACTTGAACACCTCGAGGTGGACCTGCTCGGCCGGCACGTTGCAGGCGACGAGGGCTTCGCGGGCGGCCTGCATGAACGGGCCCGGGCCGCAGATGAAGACCTGGCGGTCGGTGAAGGGGGCGGCCAGCTGGGCCAGCGCGGCGCGACTCGGCAGGCCCTGCACCGACTCCAGCCAGTGCACCACCGTCAGCCGGTCGGGGTACTTGTCGACCAGCTCGCGCAACGCGGCGCCGAAGATCACCGACCGCTCATCACGGTTGGCGTAGACCAGGACCACCTTGCCACTGCCCTGTGACAGCGCCGACTTGCAGATCGCCATCATCGGGGTGATCCCGCTGCCCGCGGCCAGCAGCAGAAAGTCGGTGTCCAGGGACTTGGGCACGAAGGTGCCCGAGGGCGCCAGCACATGGATGCGCATGCCGGGGTGGGCGTTGTCGCAGAGCCAGTTCGACGCGTAGCCGTCGGCGGTCCGCTTGACGGTGACCGCTAGTGAGTCGTCGGTGAAGGGCGAACTGCACAGCGAGTAGCAGCGGGCCACCGAGCCGGTCTGATCGCTGGGGATTCGCAGCGTCAGGAACTGGCCCGGCGCGTACTTCAGCCGCTGCTCGGGGATCTCCGGATCATTCGGCCCGTCCGGCACGCCGAATACCAGCGACCGTGCGTCGTCGGTCTCGGTGACGACTTCGGTGATCTGCAGTTCCAGCACGTGAGCACCGAGTGGTTCGTCCGGAATGGTCTCCGTCACGGGCCGCCCTTCATCTTCGGTCATAACTAGAACAGGTTACAGAAAAGTGGTCCGGGATTGCTACCAGCTGCAGGAACACCCCGCTCGACACAAATCGGAACGTGTTCTAATCTCACTCTAGGCTGGTTGGAAAACACCGCCGATGAACCTGTTCACTTCTGGGAGGCAATCTAGTGACGTCCATTCAACAGCGTGACGCGCAGTCGGTGTTGGCCGCCATCGACGACCTTCTGCCGCAGTTGCGCGAGCGCGCCCAGGAGACCGAAGACCTGCGCAAGCTGCCCGACGCCAACGTCAAGGCGCTCGAGGACATCGGTTTCTTCCGGTTGCTGCAGCCCGAGCAGTGGGGCGGCCTGCAGTGCGACCCGACCATCTTCTACGAGGCGGTACGCCGGCTGGCCAGTGCCTGCGGTTCCACCGGTTGGGTCGCCGGCATCATCGGCGTGCACAACTGGCACCTGGCGCTCTTCGACCAGCAGGCCCAGGAAGACGTCTGGGGTGAGGACACCAACGTCCGGATCTCCTCGTCCTACGCGCCGATGGGCGCCGGTGTGGTCACCGAGACCGCCGACGGCTACATCGTCAACGGTTCCTGGAACTGGTCGTCGGGCTGTGACCACGCCACCTGGGCGTTCCTGGGAGGTCCGGTGATCAAGGACGGCAAGCCGGTCGACTTCGGCAGCTTCCTGATCCCGATCTCCGACTACCGCATCGACGACGTCTGGCACGTGGTGGGCCTGCGCGGCACCGGCAGCAACACCGTCGTGGTCAAGGACGCCTTCGTGCCGCGGCACCGCTTCTTGTCCTATCGGGCCATGAACGACCAGACCGCGGGCGGCTACCAGACCAACACCGCGCCGGTCTACAAGATGCCGTGGGGCACCATCCACCCGACCACCATCTCGACGCCGATCATGGGGATGGCCTACGGCGCCTACGAGGCTCACGTCGAGCACCAGGGCAAGCGGGTGCGCGCGGCGTTCGCCGGGGAGAAGGCCAAGGACGACCCGTTCGCCAAGGTCCGGATCGCCGAGGCCGCCAGTGACATCGACGCCGGCTGGCGTCAGCTGATCGGCAACGTCGGCGACGAGTATGCGCTGCTGGCTGCCGGCCAGGAGATTCCGTTCGAGCTGCGGGCCCGGGCCCGGCGTGACCAGGTCCGGGCCACCGGCCGGGCCATCGCCTCCATCGACCGGCTGTTCGAGGCGGCCGGCGCCACCGCACTGTCCAACGACGCTCCGGTGCAGCGGTTCTGGCGTGACGCGCATGCGGGTCGGGTGCACGCGGCCAACGACCCCGAGCGCGCATACATGATCTTCGGTAACCACGAGTTCGGGTTGCCGCCCGGCGACACCATGGTCTGATCGGAGGTATCACCGATGAGTATTCGGTCATTGGGCTACCTGCGGATCCAGGCCACCGACATGGCGGCCTGGCGGGACTTCGGGTGCAAGGTCCTCGGCATGGTCGAGGGATCCGGTACCACCGAGGGTGCGCTGTACCTGCGGATGGACGAGTTCCCCGCCCGGCTGGTGATCGTGCCCGGGGATACCGACCGGCTATTGGTATCCGGTTGGGAATGCGCCAATGCCGAAGGCTTGCAGGAGATTCGGCAGCGTCTGGATGCCGAGGGCACGCCCTACAAGGAGGCCACCGCGGCCGAGTTGGCCGAGCGCAGCGTCCAGGAGATGATCGCGTTCGACGACCCGTCGGGCAATCACCTGGAGGTCTTCCAGGGGGTGGCGCTGCAGCATCGCCGGGTGGTCAGCCCCTACGGGCACCGGTTCGTCACCGAAGAGCAGGGCCTGGGCCACGTGGTGCTGTCGACCACCGATGACGCCGAGGCACTGCACTTCTACCGCGACGTGCTCGGCTTCCGGCTGCGTGACTCGATGCGGTTGCCCCCGCAGATGGTCGGTCGCCCCGCGGACGGCGACCCGGCCTGGCTGCGGTTCTTCGGCTGCAACCCGCGCCACCACAGCCTGGCCTTCCTGCCCATGCCGACTCCGACCGGAATCGTGCATCTGATGGTCGAAGTGGAGAGCGCCGACGATGTCGGGCTCTGCCTGGATCGGGCCTACCGTCGCAAGGTGCCGATGGCCGCCACGCTGGGGCGGCACGTCAACGACAAGATGCTGTCGTTCTACATGAAGGCGCCCAGCGGTTTCCAGATCGAATTCGGCTGCGAGGGTCTCGAGGTCGACGACGATGACTGGGTGGCCCGGGAGAGCACCGCGGTCAGCCTGTGGGGGCATGACTTCACCGTGGGTATGAAGTAGCGGTGACTGACGAACTCCCGATCGACCCGCGTGCGTTCCGCAACGTGCTGGGCCAGTTCTGCACCGGCATCACCATCATCACCACCGTCGATGACGACGTTCCGGTCGGTTTTGCCTGCCAGTCGTTCGCCGCGCTGTCGCTGGACCCACCGCTGGTGCTGTTCTGCCCGACCAAGCAGTCGCGGTCCTGGCAGGCCATCGAGTCCAGCGGGAAGTTCTGCGTCAACATCCTGGCCGAGGAGCAGAAGGACGTCTGCGCCCGCTTCGGCTCTCGCGATCCGGACAAGTTCGGCGGCGTGGACTGGAAACCGTCCCCGCTGGGGTCGCCGATCCTGGCCGGATCCCTGGCCCACATCGACTGCACGGTGGCCTCGGTGCACGACGGCGGCGACCACTTCGTGGTGTTCGGCGCGGTGCAGTCGCTGTCGGATGTCCCGGAGGTGAAGCCGCGGCCGCTGCTGTTCTATCGCGGCGACTACACCGGCATCGAGCCGGACAAGACTACTCCGGCGCACTGGCGCGACGACCTGGAGGCGTTCCTGACCGCCACCACCGACGACACCTGGCTGTAATTCTTTGCCACGAGTGTGAATTCGGCGACGCCGCACCGGCGTGTTGCGTCGTGAGATTCACTCTCACGGGAGGGTACGGCGCCAGATCCCAGCGCGACTACTATGCCGAGAGTGAGGCGACTCGGTTGGTCGGCGTTGGCGTATCTCGGCTACAGCGTCTTGATGTTGGTGTTCGAACGGGGGATGCGCAAGACGGGTGGCCCGGGCATCATCGCGTTCGAGCTGGCCGGCAATGCCAGCCGGTCTCAGGAGATCCTGACCGCCTGGGGCGCCGACGGCCGTCGGTGGGCGCGCCTGTCGCTGTGGCTGGACTTCGGCTACATGCTGACCTACGGCTATGTGGTGTTGTTGCTGATCGAACGTGCCCGCAGCCGCCATGGCGGCTCGGCAGGAATGCGTCTGCTGCCGGTCGGCGCGGTGGCCGGCGATGCCATCGAGGGGGTTGCACTGCTCAAAGCGCTCGACGGGGTGGATCTCGACGCCAACGCCCGACGGGCTCGAACGGCAGCGCTCACCAAGTTCGGACTGGTCGGGCTTGCGTTGGCCTATACCGGAATTCGTTCAGTGCAAAGGGTGTCGCCAGCGTAGTCCGGGAAAGCGGGCGAAACCACGATCAGTGGTGATCCAGGTTGCACCGTTCTCGATGGCCAAGGCAGCGTGATAGGCGTCGGGGACGGTGTTGCCTTTTGCGCTCGTTTGTCGACACAGCGAGTCGAAGATCTCCCAGTGTCGCGTGCCCGGTTGCAGCGGGACTGCGGTCGGACCTGAGCGAAGCGCTCGGCAAGAGTCCAGCGCTTGCTGCGTGGTGCTGGGTTGTTTGAATATCCGATGGTTGGTGATGATTCGGATCACGCCCGAAAGTACGAGGTCGCTTATCCCGACGGGTTCGTCGCCGTTGAGCGCGTCATTGACCCATAGCCGGTATCTGCCGTGTTCGGGGCTGTCCTGGCGGATCGCGTAGACACAGACGTTGACGTCAAGGAGCAGCATTGTCGCCCAGCAATTCGGCGAGGGCATCCTTGTCATCGAGGTCGACGCCGGGTTGCAAGCCGCCTTGACCGTGCGTCGGGAGTTCGAATGCCTGGCCAGCCCTCGATCCGGTGTCGCGGTGGAGCATGGCGCGCAATGCGTCGTCCAAGATCGCGCCGAGCGGCCTGGACGTCCTCGCAGCTAAAACCTTCGCTTCAGCGAGAAGGTGGTCGTCGATATTGACTGTGGTACGCACGTGCGCACCATATCATCAGTGGAGTACATCATGATGCGTGCCAGCGTCGCTGGTGCTCGGCGTGGGTGCGCAGATACGCACCGGGGGAGTAGAACTCGTCGTAGAAATCGGTGTCCAGGTGCTGGGCCTGCAGGTACATCAGCACGTGCACGGTCGGGACGGTGCCCGGCAGCTTCCCGAAGGTGTCGTAGATGTAGGACGCCTGCAGCGTGACCAATTCGGCGATGCCGTCCGGCGGCAGCGCTGAGGCACGGACCTGACGGGTATCGGCCCACGGCCCCGGGGTGTCGGGGTGAGATGGCCCGCCGGGGCCAAACTTTCGGGCCACCAGCTTCTGTACGCCGTCAGCCACCGACGCGACATGCGGCGGGCTGAGCGTTTCGAAATGGCCGGGCAACCCGGTGACATTCGGGAACGGCCAACGCGGATCGGTGTCGGCGACGAAACCCAACCCGGGCGCCCGCGGGTCACCGGAGCCGCCCAGCACCGACAACCGGTCCAGGCCGTCGAAGATCCAGCCGCCCAAGCCCATCGCCTGCAATCCCAGCGCCCCGTTGTGGGCAGCGATGGACAACTCGGCGCTGGCTTCGGTCAGGGTGTACTGCTCCACGAACGACAGCGGTATCGGGTCGTCGGCATGCGCCAACCCCGAAAACGCTTGCACGCCAGGGATGGCGCGGCCAGTGATGTCATCGGTGATCGGATAACCATTGGCCGCAAAGAACCACAGGTTCTCCAGCAGGTGTTCGGCCAGATCAGCCACCGCGAATGCCAGCAGGCTGCCCGGATGGTTGCCGATCCAGGTGTTGTGGCCCTCCATATAGGGCTCTTCGCGGGGCAGTTCCAGGCGGGAATCCGACAGTCGCACATAAGAATCGGCGGTATGGCCGATCCACGCCTCGATGCTGTCGAACTCCCGTGGCGTCTGGTCGCGGGTGGGCAGCAGGTAGCAGCCGGTGTCGTCGGTGAAGAACAGCTGGCTGGTGTGAAAACCGGCCGCCGACGGCATGGCCCGCCCGACGGGGCTGCCGGGGTAGTTCGGCAGCGCCGGGGCGTACCCAGGATGGTGTGCGATGCCGTCATGCCAGCCCGTGACGCCGGCCATCAGCGACAGCAGCAGCGCCCGTTCGACCTCGGACAGCGGCTGGACCGGACGGCGGCTGGTGTAGGCCAGCGCACCGGCCGGAATGGCGCCGCCGGTTGGAAACCGCCGCGACCGGCGTCCGGTGATTGCGGCGAACAGCCCGAAACCGGCCGCCTGCGCCAGCGCGGCCCGTTCCTGGTCGTTGATCACCAGGGCCATGGCCCGGACCTACTTGCTGACGGTCTCCAGCAGCGTGGCCAGCTGGGTCGGCGAGACCGCGATGCCGCACTGATTCTTCAGGTCGGTGAGCGGCTGGGCAATGCCCTGAAGCGTCGACAGCTGGTCGAGGTGGCCGATGAAGTAACCCTGCACCGAAGACTTGGCTTGCTCCGCCGGCATGCTGGCCGCGGCGGTCAGCACGTCGTTGGTCTCCGGGTGGTCGTTGAGGAATCCACCGGCCTGGCCAAGCACGCCGCTGGCAGTGCTGGCGAGCCCGGCGGCCGTGCAGGCGCCAGGTGCGGCGTCGGCCGGGTTGCTGGTCGTCAGCGTCGATGCGGCCACCGCACCGAGGATGCCGACGGCTGCGGCGCCGAGCGCCAGGCGGTTCAGCGAGCCTCGACGGAGGAGAGGCGAAGCTGGGACCGCGGTGAGAACCGAGCGAGAAGTCGTAGTGATGCGCATAGCAGTGGTCCCTTCGATCAGGTATTTCGCAGCTTGGAAGGTAAACCTACCGGAGCGGCAGCCACCCGCGGAGTCGGCGCAGGGCTTCGTCGATGTCCGCGGTGGGGCCGGCGAACGACAGCCGGACGAAGGTGTTGCCGCGCTCGGTGTCGAAGTCGACTCCCGGTGCCAGCGCAAGACCGGTGTCGGTCAGCAGGCGCGCGCAGAACGCCAGTGAATCGTCGGTGTGCTCCGCGAGGTCGGCGTAGACATAGAACGCCCCGTCGGTGGGCGCCAACTTCTCGATGCCCATGCTCCGCAGTCCGCCCAGCAGCAGCTCTCGGTTGGCGGCGTAGTGCCGCAGGTGACCATCGGATTCGGCGATCGCCTCCGGGGTGAACGCGGCGACCGCCGCGTACTGGGCCAGGACCGGCGGGCAGATGGTGAAGTTGCCGGTCAGGCAGTCCACCGCGCGGCGCAAAGCCGGCGGCACCAACAGCCAGCCCAACCGCCAGCCGGTCATCGCAAAGTACTTCGAGAAGCTGTTGGCCACCACTGCGTTGCGAGAGGTCTCCCAGGCGCAACTGGTCTGCGGGGCGCCCTCATAGACGAGGCCGTGGTACACCTCATCGCTGATCAGTCGCACGCCGGCGGCATCGCACCAGGCGGCGATCGCGGCCAGCTCTGCCGGCTCCATCACGGTCCCGGTCGGATTGGCCGGGCTGGCGACGATCACCCCGGCCAGGGGCCCGTCGATTTCGGCCAACATCGCTGCGGTGGGCTGGAACCGGGTCTCGGGCCCGCACGCGATCTCGACCACCTCGCAGCCCAGCGCGGTCAGGATATTGCGATAACAGGGATAGCCGGGGCTGGCGATCGCCACCCGGTCGCCGGCGTCGAAGCAGGCCAGGAACGCCAGCAGGAATCCGCCCGACGAGCCCGTGGTCACCACCACGTCGTCGGGGTCGACGGACAGGCCGTAGCGATCGGCGTACGAGCCGGCAATCGCCGAACGCAGCTCCGGGATGCCCAGCGCGACGGTGTAGCCCAGGGCGTTGGCCTGTAGCGCCGCGGCGGCGGCGGCGCGCACCGGTTCGGGGGCCCCCACACTGGGCTGGCCGGCCGACAGGTTCACCAAATCGCCATGGCTGCGTTGGCGCTGCGCAGCGGCCAGCCACACGTCCATCACATGGAACGGGGGGATACCGGCCCGCAGTGCAGCGCGGTCCAGATCGTTGGTCATGAGATTCACCCTGCCATCACGCGCCGGAGGAACGCGGTCGAGTCCGGCATCGAGGCGAGCACCGTGCCGGAATGGTCTTGATCGGGATAGATGTGCAGCTCGACATCCTGGTGGTTGTCGGTCAGTTGCTGATACAGCGTCTGCGTGGACTGCGGCGGCACATCGGTGTCCCCTAGGCCGTGGCCGAGAAAGATCGGCCGGTCATACCCGTCGGTCGGGGTACCCATGAAGGTGTCGAGCGCCGCGCCGATCCCGTCCAGAGAACTGACCGGGGCAACGAACAAGTCGTTGAGGGTGGTTCCCGCGGCCAGGTGATCCAGCTCGGTCTTGCACACGGTCTCCGCCCGGTCGGCCAGCTCGCGACCGCGCGCGGTCAGCACACTGTCGACGGGGATCTCGGGAAGCGCTTCGCGTAGGGCGGCCACGATGTACGAGGCGTAGCTGATCGCCGCGGGCGGTACCTGTCTGGGTGGCATTTCGGGTCCAGCCGCGATGACCAAGCGTTCGATGTTGGCCGGAGTCCCGGTGGCCACCACGCCGCGATAGTCCAGGCCGGTGCCGGCGGTGAGCCGGTCGGCCCACCAGGCGCTGTTGATCGCCGCGCCGCCGCCCTGGGACTGCCCGACGATCGCCCACTTGGGGGATAGCGGCAAGTCCAGCTGATGGACGGCCCGGACGGAGTCGACTACCGAATGCGCCTCGGTGGTGCTATTGAGATAGCTCATCAGCCCTGGCGTGCCGAGCCCGACGTAGTCGGTGCCGACCACCACGTAGCCCTGATCGAGCCAGTGCGACAGGTATTCGTCGTCGCGAGCGCTGCGCGGCCGGGCCGACGGGGTGCAGTCGTCCCCGAGGCCGACGGTGCCGTGCGCCCAGGCGATCACCGGCCAGCCACCCGGCGGCGGCGCGCCATGCGGTACGAAGACCGCGGCGGTGCTCACCGCCGGCCGGTTGTGCTGGTCGGGCGTGGCGTACAGAATCCGGAATGCTTTGGCGGCGCCGGTCACTGACAGCGCCGGGTCGAGCGGTACCGAGGTGATCAGATCCCCCTCGGCGGGAATGGCACCGGCGTATGCGCGCGCGTCCAGCCCCGACCACTGCGGAGTCGGTTCGGCAGCAGCCGGCGCGGCCAGCGCCAGGGCCGCCAACCCGATCGACAGCAAGGTCGTGGCGCGAATCGAACTCACCTGTTGACGCCGAGGAACGCGAACGGTTCGGCGACTTGGAAGTTCGCCGAGGTCTCGCCGGCGAAGATGTTGCTGTCGTCGGAGCCGAGGGCCAACTGGCGTGCCGGGGCGCCTTCGTCGAAGTCCAGCTTGGTCAGGTCCACCCAGAACACGTTGGGCGTCAGAGCCGACTCGAAGAAGTACAGCTTGCGGGTGTGGTGGGCGACGGTGCGCCAGCGGGTCGAGGAGATATTCGGCTCGCCCGGTGTGGAGATGCCGAACGGCACCGACACGTTGCGCACCACGCTGAGCACCGAGGCGAGTGCGATCTTCACGTCGTCGGATTTCGGAATGGCGTTGACGTAGAACGAAGCCCGGGCGAACCGGTCCGCGGCTCGATTGGTGCCCGGCAGCATGACGGTACCGCCGAGCTGCTCCCAATAGGCGTTGACCGCGAGCTGCTGCTCGAAGATCGGCGAGTTCGTCATCACCTGGTACTGGCGGCCGTGGTGGATGACCTGCTTGCCGTCAACGTATTCCACGATCGCACTGTCACCGGTCGCGTCCGACAGCGACAGGTGCAAAGTGGCCAGGCGGTCCTCGCCGGGTACGCCGTCGGTGACCACCTCGAACGGTTCGGTGCTCAGCGCTGCGACGGCTTCGGCGACCGTGGCGAAGTTGTCCAGGGCGTACTGCGCCCAGACCGAGATGCACAGGCCGGGCCGGCTGGCGTCGTATTGCGGATACACGGATTCCGCCAGCCAGAGCAGGTTGGCGGACAACCCGGCTTCGTTCAAACCGTCGGTGGTGCAGATGTCGTAGCCGGTGGCGACCACACTGCCGTACTTTGCGGTCCACGTGGCGGAGTTCGCCCCGGCTCGGCCGTCACGCTTCACGCCGCGCGGCAACGACCACAAATTGGTCGCCAGATCCAGCTTCCAGTCCATGGATCGTCCGGTGATGATGTTGCCGTTCGGGCCGAGGTAAACCAGTCGGGTGCACATGCGGCTACCGTACGGGGCTTTTAGAGCACCTCGGCCTGCAACCGGCGAAGATGCTGTGCCGGCAGGCCGAACAGCTGTGAACTGCCATGCGCGCGTTTGAAGTACAGCTGGATATCACTTTCCCAGGTGATCGCGATACCGCCGTGCAGCTGCACGGCTTCGCCGGCCACCTTGGAAAAGGCCTCGCTGGCCACCACGCGCGCCAATGCGGCCGAGGTCGCCGACGGCCCGACTGTGGCTTGTTGGATGGCGTCGTCGACGACGGCGCGGGCGGCCGACACGGCCACGTACAGGTCGGCCATCCGGTGCTTGAGCGCCTGGAAACTACCGATCGGCCGGCCGAACTGCACCCGGCTCTTGGTGTACTCCACGGTCAGCTCCAGGCAGCGGGCCGCGGCGCCGATCTGCTCGGCCGCCAACAGGATCGCCGCGTAGTCCGCGAGGCCGGGGTCTTCCCCGATCGGCGCGGTGGCGCTGGGGGTGATCCGGCCCAGACGCCGGGTGGGGTCCATGGTGGCCACCGGCTCGGTGCTGAATTCAGTCCAGCGGGTGAGCTGGCTGCCGTCGGCGCCGATAACGACATCGGCCGCGCCCACCAGGTCCCCGTTGGCCACCGTGTTGTCGTCGCCGAAGACGACCGCTCCGATCGCGCCGCCCTCCGCGAGCCGTTCCAATGCGTCGGCGTCGGGCTCGGGCGCGGCCAGCAGCGCCAGTTCGGCCAGGATAGTGCCCAGCAGTGGGGTGGGCACCAGTGCCTTGCCCAGCTCCTCGAGAACGACTGCGGCGTCGGCCAGTTCGCCACCGGCACCGCCGAGTTCCTCGGGCACCACCAGGGCAGCCGCGCCGACCTGCTCGCACAGCAGCTGCCACAGGTTCTCGTCGTAGCCGCGCTCGGATTCCATCGCCACCCGTACTGCTTCGGGCGTGGCGTGCTTGTCGACCAGCGCGGCCACGGTCTGGCGCAGCAGGTCGCGTTCGTCGTTACGGGCCACTTAGATCGCCTCCAACACTCGCCGCCGGTGAGCGGTCGGGTCCCCCCACGCCGGGCGCAGGGCTTGCACCCGCAGCAGCCACAGGGACAGGTCGCATTCGCTGGTGAAGCCGATGGCGCCGTGGGTCTGCAGCGCCGAATGCGCGGCCAGCAGCGCGGCATCGGACGCGGCCACCTTGGCGGCGCTGACGTCGCGGGCGGTGTCGGCGGAATTGTCCGCGAAAGATAGCGCCGCGCCGTACACCAGTGGGCGGGCCAACTCGAGCGCGATGTGTACGTCGGCCAGCTTGTGCTTGATCGCCTGGTAGCCGCCGATCACCCGACCGAACTGGGTGCGCTGCTTGGCGTAGTCGACCGCGGTGTTGAGCATTGCCTGCCCGGCCCCGATCAGCTGCGCGGCGGTGGCCAGGGCGCCCATCTCGTAGGCGCGCGCGGTGTCAGCATCCCACGTCGATCCGGTCGCGGTGACGTCGAAGACGGCGCGGCTGGGGTCCACCGACGCGTGCCGGGTGCCGGCCTGCGCCGTGCCGGCCTGGCCGTTGTCGGCAAGCAGGATCAGGTCGGTGCGGTCGGCGTCGACAGCGCGTGGGGTGTGCGGTGGCAGTGCCACCGTGGCGATCAGCTCTCCGGCGGCCAGTGCGGCGAGTTGTGAACCGGCATCGGGTGCGCCGGCCAGCAGAATCGGCGCCACCGCAATCGATTCCACCACCGGCCCGGGCACGCACCAGCGGCCGAGCGCCTCGAGGGCCAGCACCAAGTCGACGGGATGGGCGCCGATGCCGTCGAATTCCTCCGGCACCGCCAGCGCGGTCACGCCGAGCTCGGTGAGCTGGTTCCACACCTGACGCCCCGGCTCGGGGTTGCCCTGCGACCAGGCGCGCACCGCGCCGGGCACATCGGCGGCGCCGAGGGCGGCGTCGATGCTGGCCGCGAAGTCCCGCTGCTCTTGGTCTAGATCGAATTTCATTTCTTCTCCCGGGGCAGGCCCAGCAGCCGCTCGGCGATGATATTGCGCTGAATCTCGTTGGTGCCGGCGTAGATCGGGCCGCCGAGTGAGAACAGGTAGCCGTGGGTCCAAGCGTCGGCGAGTTCGCCGTCGGCGCCGCGGATGTCCAGGCCGGTCTGGTGCAGGGCAACATCGAGATCGGACCAGAACACCTTGGTCACCGAGGATTCCGCGCCCAGCTCACCGCCGGCAGCCAGCCGGGTCACGGTGCCGAACGTCTGCAACCGGTAGGCCTGCGCCTTGATCCAGGCGTCGGCGACGCGGTCGGTGAACACCGGATCGCTGCCGTGCTGCTTCCACATGGCCGCCAACTTCTCGGCGCCCACCACGAATCGGGCCGGGCTGCGCAGGCTCATGCCGCGTTCGTTGCTCGACGTGCTCATCGCGGCGCGCCAGCCTTCGTTCGGCACACCGATCACGTCGTTGTCCGGCACGAAGACATCGTCGAGGAAGATCTCGCCGAAGCCGGTCTCGCCGCCGAGCTGTTCGATGGCACGCACGGTGATCCCGTCGGCCTTGAGGTCGAACATGAAGTAGGTCAGGCCGTGATGGCGCTGGGCCTGCGGGTCGGAGCGGAACAGTCCGAAGCCGCGCTCGCCGAACGGGGCGCGCGAGCTCCAGATCTTCTGCCCGTTGAGCTTCCAGCCGCCGTCCACCTTGGTGGCCGTCGAGCGCAGCGACGCCAGGTCACTGCCGGACTCCGGCTCCGACCATGCCTGCGCCCAGATCTCCTCGCCGGAAGCCATCTTCGGCAGGATGCGGTCCAGCTGCTCTTGGGTGCCGTGCGCGAACAGCGTCGGCGCCAGCATCGAGGTGCCGTTGGCGCTGGCCCGCCCGGGCGCACCGGCGCGGAAGTATTCCTCCTCGTACACCACCCACTGCAGCATGCTGGCGTCGCGGCCGCCGTATTTCTTCGGCCAGGCGATCACCGACAGACCGGCGTCGAAAAGCACCTTGTCCCAGCGGCGGTGCTGCTCGAAACCCTCGGCGGTGTCGTAGGACTCAGTCGGGAACTTGCCCTTGTTCGCGGCCAGGAAGTCGCGGACCTCGGCGCGGAAGGCCTCGGTCTCGGCATCAATATTCAGGTCCATTTAGGCCCACTCTCTCAGTTCATGCTTGACCACCTTGCCGCCGGGATTGCGCGGTAGGGAGTCGGTGAAGGTCACCGATCGCGGTGCCTTGAAGTTCGCCAAATTCTCACGGGCATAAGCGATCACCGCTTGCTCGTCGAGCGTCGACCCGGACCGGCGCACGATGAAGGCACGGCCCACTTCGCCCAGCCGTTCGTCGGGAACGCCGATCACCGCCACGTCGGCCACGCCGTCGAGGCGAGCCAGTGCCTGCTCGATCTCGGCCGGATAGACGTTGAAACCGCCGCAGATGTACATGTCCTTGAGCCGGTCGGTGATCCGCAGGTTCCCGGCGGCATCCACCGTCCCGATGTCGCCGGTGTGCAGCCAGCCGTCGGCGTCGATCGCCGCGGCGGTGGCCTCGGGGTCATCGAGGTAGCCGAGCATGATGTTGGCGCTGCGCAGCAGCACCTCGCCCGAATCGCCAATGCGCAGCTCGAAGTCGCCGATCGGACGCCCGCAGGTGGTGGCGACGGTGACGGCGTCGTCCTCGGCGCGGCACATGGTGCCGAACCCACCGGATTCGGTCAGCCCGTAGGCGGTGAGCACGATGTCGATGTCCAGTTCGGTCTGCATCCGCTCGATCAGCACCACCGGGACGGTGGCCGCGCCGGTGACCGCGAACCGCAGCGAGCTCAGGTCGTGTTGGTCACGCTCGGGGTGATCCAGCAGGGTCTGGTAGATGGTGGGCGGCCCGGGCAGCACGGTGATCCGGTGGGATTCGATGGCGCGCAGCGCGCCGGCCGGGTCGAAGGTGAGCTGCGGGATCAACGTCGCGCCGGTCTGCAGGCAGGCCAGGATGCCGGCCTTGTAGCCGAAGTTGTGAAAGAACGGGTTGATGCACAGGTAGCGGTCCTGCGCGGTCATCTGACCGCACTGCGCCCAGGCCGCCGGGCCGGCCAGCGACTGCCGGTGGGCGCAGAGCACGCCCTTGCTGCGGCCGGTGGTCCCGGAGGTGAACAGGATGTCGGAGAGATCATCGGGTCCGACGGCGCTGGCGCGGGCGTCGACGTCGGCGGCCGGCACCGCGGCGCCGGCGGCGGTGGATTCGTCCCCGGTTCCGTCGTAGGATTCCTCCGGGACCCGGGCGGCGTGGGGGTGGACGGCTACTCGATGGGCGACCAGCTCGCGACGCAGGCCACCGGCGTGCTGGTCACCGTCGTGTGGTCCGGGGTCGTGGGCTTCGGGGCCTTCAAGCTGGTCGAC
>CAXYUC010000016.1:0-39418 GCA_964292075.1 uncultured Mycolicibacter sp. | reverse complement strand
CCTGGCCTCCACCTCGCCAGGCCCCGCGCGCCCGGGCCGAGGTGAACGACGACGACCTGCTGCCCAGCGAGCGCATCCGCGAGGCCGGCGTCCGCCACCAGGCACTGGGGGGCGGGAGCCCCGCCCAGCGGGGTGGCGCGGCCGGTGCCTTCGGCCGGCCCGGCGGTGCACCCAAGCGGGGACGCAAGTCGAAGCGGGCGAAACGCGCCGAGTATGAGAACATGCAGGCGCCGGTCGTCGGTGGTGTGCGGTTGCCGCACGGCAACGGCGAGACCATCCGGCTGGCCCGCGGCGCATCGCTGAGCGACTTCGCCGAGAAGATCGACGCGAACCCGGCTGCCCTGGTGCAGGCGCTGTTCAACCTCGGTGAGATGGTCACCGCCACCCAGTCGGTGGGTGACGAGACGCTGGAGCTGCTCGGCAGCGAGATGAACTTCGTGGTGCAGGTCGTCTCGCCCGAGGACGAGGACCGCGAACTGCTGGAGTCCTTCGACCTGACTTATGGCGAAGACGAGGGCGGCGAGGAAGATCTGCAGAGCCGGCCGCCGGTGGTGACCGTCATGGGTCACGTCGACCACGGTAAGACCCGACTGCTGGACACCATCCGTAAGGCCAACGTCCGCGAGGGCGAGGCCGGTGGCATCACCCAGCACATCGGCGCCTACCAGGTGTCGGTCGACTTCGACGGCTCCGAGCGTCTGATCACGTTCATCGACACCCCGGGTCACGAGGCGTTCACCGCCATGCGTGCCCGTGGCGCCAAGGCCACCGACATCGCGATCCTGGTGGTGGCCGCCGACGACGGCGTGATGCCCCAGACGGTGGAGGCGATCAACCACGCTCAGGCTGCTGACGTGCCGATCGTGGTGGCGGTCAACAAGATCGACAAGGAAGGTGCCGACCCGGCCAAGATCCGGGGGCAGCTCACCGAGTACGGACTGGTTGCCGAGGACTTCGGTGGCGACACCATGTTCGTCGACATCTCCGCCAAGCAGGGCACCAACATCGCGGCCCTGGAAGAGGCGGTGCTGCTGACCGCCGACGCCGCCCTGGACCTGCGGGCCAACCCCGACATGGAGGCCCAGGGTGTGGCGATCGAGGCTCACCTGGACCGCGGCCGCGGTCCGGTGGCCACCGTGCTGATCCAGCGCGGCACGCTGCGGGTCGGCGACTCGATCGTCGCCGGCGATGCCTACGGCCGGGTGCGGCGCATGGTCGACGAGCACGGCGACGACGTGGAAGAGGCGCTGCCGTCGCGGCCAGTCCAGGTCATCGGCTTCACCTCGGTGCCCGGTGCCGGCGACAACCTGCTGGTGGTCGACGAGGACCGGATCGCTCGCCAGATCGCCGACAAGCGCAGCGCGCGTAAGCGCAATGCGCTGGCGGCGCGCTCGCGCAAGCGGATCTCGCTGGAGGACCTGGACTCGGCGCTGAAGGAAACCAGCCAGCTGAACCTGATCCTCAAGGGCGACAACGCCGGTACCGTCGAGGCGCTGGAAGAGGCCCTGATGGGAATCCAGATCGACGACGAGGTGCAGCTGCGGGTCATCGACCGCGGTGTCGGTGGCATCACCGAGACCAACGTCAACCTGGCATCGGCGTCGGACGCGATCATCATCGGGTTCAACGTGCGTGCGGAGGGCAAGGCCACCGAGCTGGCCAACCGCGAGGGTGTGGAGATCCGGTACTACTCGGTCATCTACCAGGCAATCGACGAGATCGAGAGCGCGCTCAAGGGCATGCTCAAGCCGATCTACGAGGAGAAGGAACTGGGGCGCGCCGAGATTCGTGCGATGTTCCGCTCCTCCAAGGTGGGCAACATCGCCGGTTGTTTGGTCACCTCGGGCATCATGCGCCGCAACGCCAAGGCGCGGCTGCTGCGTGACAACGTGGTGGTGGCCGAGACCGTCACGATCTCCTCTCTGCGCCGGGAGAAGGACGATGTCACCGAGGTCCGCGACGGCTACGAATGTGGTTTGACGCTGACCTACAACGACATCAAGGAAGGCGACGTCATCCAGGCCTACGAGCTCGTCGAGAAGGCGCGGACCTAGTCGTGGTCGACGTGGGCCGAGCTCGCCGGCTTTCCAAGCGCATCGGGACCATCGTTGCGTCGGCGATCGAGTTCGAGATCAAGGATCCGCCGTTGGCCTTCGTGACCGTCACGGACACGAAGGTGACGGGCGACCTGCACGACGCGACCGTGTTCTACACGGTGCGCGGGCAAACCCTGCAGGACGAGCCGGACTATGCCGGCGCGGCCGCGGCACTGGAACGTGCGAAGGGAACCCTGCGGACCGAGGGGGGCGCCGGCACCGGGGTGCGGTCCCCCCCCGCGTTGTCCTTTGTCCGGGACAAGGTGCCGGACCCCGCCGCTCACATGGAGGAACTGCTGGCTGCGGCCCGGGCCGCCGACGCCGACCTGGCCCGGATACGGGAGGGTAAGCAGCCGGTCGGGGACCCCAACCCGTATCGCGAGGTACCCGGGCAAGAGGGTGCCGACCACAGCGGTGACGGTGAGCAGTCGGGCGACTGACCCGCTGCCCACGGGCCGGCGGGTCAACGCCGCCGAAGCCGTGGAACTGCTGGCGGGCGCGAGCACGCTGGCGGTGATCTGTCATGTCCATCCCGACGCCGACACCATCGGTGCGGGCCTGGCGCTGGCGTCGGTCCTGCGACGGCGCGGCAAGGCGGTCGAAGTCAGTTTCGCCCGGCCCGAGGCGTTGCCGCAGTCACTGCAGTCGTTGCCGGGCGGCGACCTGCTGGTCGGTGCCGATGTGATGCGTCGCGACGTCGATCTGGTGGTGACTGTCGACGTCTCGAGCGCGGATCGGCTGGGGGAGCTGGGGCAGTTGGCCGTCGGACGCGAGCTGCTGGTGATCGACCATCACGCGTCGAATCAGTTGTTCGGCACCGCCAACTTCGTTGACGCGTCAGCGGATTCGACCACGATGATGGTGGCGCAGCTGATCGACGCCTGGGGCGAACCGATCGATGCGGACGTGGCGCACTGCCTGTACGCCGGGCTCGCCACCGACACCGGGTCGTTTCGGTGGGCCAGTCCCCGCGCGCACCGGCTGGCGGCGCGGCTGGTGGACGCCGGAGTCGACAACGCAGCTATCAGCCGGACCCTGATGGACACCCACCCGTTCGGCTGGCTGACCATGCTGTCGCGGGTGCTGGCCAACGCGGGGCTGCTGCCCGACGGGGCGGGCGGGCCGGGGCTGGTCTATGCGGTGGTGGACCATGCCGAGTGGACCGCGGCGCGCCCCGAGGAGGTGGAGAGCATCGTCGACATCGTGCGTACCACCGCGCAGGCCGAGGTGGCGGCGGTGTTCAAGGAGACTGCGCCGGGATGTTGGGCGGTGTCGATGCGCGCTAAGTCGGCGGTGGACCTGAGCGCCGTGGCGTGCCGGTTCGGCGGCGGCGGGCACCGGCTGGCCGCCGGGTACACCGGGACCGGTACGGCGCAGGACGTGGTTGCCGCGCTGGTCGCCGGCCTTGGCTGACGAGTCCGGCGCCGGGGCAAAGCGAATCGCCGCACTGGCACTGCCGGCGCTGGTGGTGTTGGCCGCCGAACCCCTCTATCTGCTGTTCGACACCGCGGTCGTCGGCCGACTCGGCGCCCTGGGTCTGGCGGGGCTGGCGATCGGCGGGCTGATCCTGGGACTGGTGGCCTCGCAGGGCATCTTCCTGTCCTACGGAACGACGGCGCGGTCGTCGCGCCACTTCGGCGCCGGCGATCGCTCCACCGCCGTTGCCGAGGGTGTGCAGGCGACCTGGCTGGCCCTTGGCCTGGGCGTGCTGGTCGTGCTGGTGGTGCAGGCCGCGGCAGAGCCGTTGGTGTCGGCCGTCGCCGGGCGTGACAGCATCGCGCAGGCCGCGCTGCCGTGGCTGCGGATCGCCATTTTTGGCGCTCCGGCGATCTTGGTGTCGCTGGCCGGAAACGGATGGCTGCGCGGTGTGCAGGACACGTCGCGACCCCCGCGCTATGTGGTTGCAGGCTTTGCGCTTTCGGCACTGCTGTGCCCGCTGCTGGTGTTCGGGGCGTTGGGCATGCCGCGCTGGGGCCTGGCCGGATCGGCGGTGGCCAACTGCACGGGCCAGTGGCTTGCTGCGCTGTTGTTCCTGCGTGCCCTGCGCTCTGAACCGGTGTCATGCAGGCTCGACGGTGCCGTGCTGCGGGCGCAACTGGTGATGGGACGCGATCTCATCGCACGCTCGCTGGCATTTCAGGCCAGCTTTGTCTCGGCCGCCGCGGTCGCGGCGCGATTCGGGGCCGCAGCGTTGGCCGCCCACCAGATCGTGTTGCAGCTGTTCAACTTCCTGGCGTTGGCCCTTGATTCGCTGGCGATCGCCGCGCAGGCGTTGGTGGGTGCGGCGTTGGGCGCATTCGACGTTCGGCATGCCAAGTCGGTGGCCGGTCGGGTCACGGTGTTCTCGGTGGCCGCTGCCACCGTACTGGCAGGAGGACTGGCACTCGGTGCGCGCCAGCTGCCGGGGCTGTTCACCAACGATGATGCGGTGCTGGCCGCGATAGGGGTGCCGTGGTGGTTTCTGGTGGCCCAATTACCCATTGCCGGAATCGTTTTCGCCCTCGATGGGGTGTTGCTGGGAGCCGGTGACACGGCCTTCATGCGTACCGCCACGGTGATCAGCGCGCTGGTCGGCTTCCTGCCGCTGGTGTGGTTGTCGTTGGCCTTCGACTGGGGGCTCGCCGGAATATGGGCGGGCCTGACCGTCTCTCTGGTGCTGCGGCTGCTGTTCGTCGGATGGCGGGCGCTTTCCGGTCGCTGGGTGCGGGCCGGACGGCCGTAAGATCGGCTGGCGTGAGCGGTCAGCGGGATCGGATGCTGCGCGGGGCGTCGTATCGGCCCGACGACCCGGACCTGGTCGCCGGCAGGCTGGCGTGCCAGCGTCTGGTCGCGGCGTTCAACGCCACCGGTCCGGACGAGGGTTCGCGCCGCCGGGAACTGCTGGTCGAGCTGCTCGGATCCTTCGGGGAAAACTCGGTGATCGAACCTCGATTCTGTTGTGACTACGGGATATACACCCGGATCGGCGCCAACTGCTTCGTCAACTACGACGCGGTCTTTCTGGACTGTGCGCCCATCACCATCGGGGATGACGTGTCCATCGGACCCCGCGCCCAACTGCTGACGGCGTTGCACCCCGTCGATGACATCGAAGCACGACGGGAGGGCTGGGAAGCGGCGGCCCCGACCACCCTTGGCGACAACGTGTGGCGGGGGGCGGGGGTGATCGTGTGCCCCGGTGTGTCCATCGGAGCTGACACGGTCGTGGGGGCCGGCAGCGTGGTGACCCGGGATGTGCCGGCCGGAGTGCTCGCGGCCGGAAATCCCTGCCGGATCCTTCGGCCGATCGGCTAGTCGAAGAGGCGTCAGCTCCCTACGCCGGCGTTCAATAGGGAACCGCCCGGGACGGGATTCTTCATTGCACCTGGGCGCGCCCACGCTCCAGTACGGCCGCGCGGTTAGCGGCGACGTCGGCGCCGGTCACGGTATTCAGCCACTGCTTGGCCGCCATCGCCTCCATCCACAGTCCGGTGGCGGTCTGCGCCTCGTCGATGCGGTGATAGGAGGCCAGCAGCGCACGAACCGCGGCCTGGTTGTTGCCGACGATCGAGGCAGCCACCCGGCGCGCGGCGGGCAGCAGCTCGGGGTGGGGCACCACTTCGGTGACCAGCCCAGCCCGCAGCGCGTCGGCAGCGGCGAGGTAATCGCCGGTCAGACTCATCCGGCGGGCCAAGCCCACCCCGACCTTCTGGGGGAGCCGGACACTGAGTCCCCACGACGGCAGCAAGCCGACGCGGGCGTGGGTGTCGGCGAACCGGGCCTGCTCCGAGGCGATCAGGACGTCGCAGTACAGCGCCAACTCGAGCCCGCCGGTGACCGCCGCACCGTTGATGGCGCCGATCACCGGCTTGGTCATCGGTGGCCACTGCGGGGAAATGTCTGTCAGGGCAGTGGATGCGCCGAACTCCTTGAGGTCCAGCCCGGCGCAGAACACCGGATCGGCACCGGTCAGGATCAGCACGTCGACGTCATCGTCGGCGTCAGCTTCGGCCAGCGCACCGAAGATGGCCGTACGCAACGCGACGGACAGCGCATTGCGGGCCTGCGGACGGTTGAGAATCAGGGTGCGGATGCGGTCCTGTGTCTGGACCAGCAGGATGTCGTCGCTCACCGGTTCACCGTAGCCCGGCTACGCTGAGGGGAATGCACGGTACGGCGTTGAAGGAGTGGAGCGCTGTCATTGCCGCGCTGCTGGCCGGGCGGCAACGAATCCTGCTGCGTAAAGGCGGTATTCACGAGAAGCGCTTCGACGTGAGCGCCGAGGAGTTCCTACTGTTTCCGACATCGGTGCACAGTCACGCCGAACGGGTCCGCCCCGAACACCGCGATCTGCTGGCGCCGGCGGCTGCCGATTCCACCGCTGAGCAGGTGCTGGTACGAGCCGCAGCGAAAGTCGTTGCAGCGCTCCCCGTGCAGCGGCCCGACGCGCTGGAGGACATCGCGGACCTGCACATCTGGACCGCTGAATCGGTGCGCGCCGATCGGCTGGATTTTCGACCCAAGCATCGGCTGACGGCAGTGGTGATCCAGGTGTTCCCGCTGGCGACGCCGGTGCGGCTGCCGCGCAACCCCGCATATGCCGGCTGTGCCAGCTGGGTGCAGCTACCGATCGTCGACCCGGAGCTGGGTGCCCCGGTGTTCACCGCGCAACAGCTCGAGACGGTGACCGCCCGGGTCCGCGACACTGTCGGCTGACGGACTCCTGGGGTCGAACCCGGGCTATCGACGAGACCGCAGGGTCCGAATGATCTGCGCCGAGAGCTCCGGGTCGGCGAGCAGTTGGTCGATCAACGCCGTCATGACTTCCTGCCCGGTGATCCGAGCGCATCCCACGCGGTCGGCGGCGTCACGTTGCCAGAGGTCGAGCCCGCGATGTTGGGCCGGCGACAGATCGACCGTGCGGCGGGTTCGGGTTTGACGCAGCGGGATCGGCTCAGTCGGCTTCATCCCCGTCTCGCGAGCCGGCGCCCAGCCGGTGGCCGGGGCGCCGAAACTGCGGTTATTGAGGGAATCGCTGGCAGCGCTCATCGTATGGACCTTCGGTTGCGGTGGAACCTCACCCTGGTACTCACGCCAGAGTAGCCCGTCAACCGTCGCGACAGGCATCGGTCGTGGCCTGCCGCCCGGTGGGCAGCGAACTCAGTGGGCCGGCACTTCTGCGATGGCGTCGCGGAGCCGGCCGGCGAACTCGTGCCCGTCCCGATCGTCGCCGAGACCCAGGTCGAACCCGGCGATTGCCTGGTTGGCGAGCCGGTGATCCCCGGTTCTCGGCTACATGGGCTTCGATTCGCAGCACGTAGCGCCGTATCCGGGCGGTCCGTGGTCGTCGCCCTACTGTCGCGCTCATATAGCTGCTTCGCGAACCCCGGTGATTTCAATTATGGAAACCAATATCTATATAATATTAAAGAAATGTTGGACGTGCTTGATCGGTCATGATTGCATTAAATACGGACATCCGT
This sequence comes from uncultured Mycolicibacter sp., assembly GCA_964292075.1. GTDB lineage: Bacteria > Actinomycetota > Actinomycetes > Mycobacteriales > Mycobacteriaceae > Mycobacterium. The sequence goes on along the minus strand of CAXYUC010000016.1, from coordinate 31,860 downwards.
GTATCAGTGGGTCAGTACTTCAGTAGATGGCATATGAGCTGCATAAATATCGTGTATCGGCGCCGCCGCGGGGCAGCGGAAACGAAATCATGGAAACGCAAAAAAATTGTCAATCTGACCGTTGTCGAGGGGCCTGCACCGGTGCTACTCTCCGAATATCAAGATAATTTCGGGAATCTTGACGAGGGAGGAAATCATGTTGATTTCACGGAATTCGTGCCGACGTATAGCCGTCGGAGCGATCAGTGCCGGCACAGTGGCCGGCGCGCTGTTGGTCGGGGCGGGACCGGCGCAGGCTTCCCCGGGGGAGGTCGCGTCGCAACCGCCCGCCGCGGTCCAGGTGGCCGGCACTGAGCTCGGCCTCCCAGCTGCGTTCGGGAATCGCGTCGGTATCGATCGCGCACCGGCGGACACCGTGTTCGCCACCAGCTGGCACTCCGCGCCCATGCCGCAGTGGTGGGGTCGGCACCACCACTTTTGGCGTCATCACCATCACCGCCTGTGGCACCGCTGGTGGTGGTGGTGGTGATCGAGATGTCGGCCAAGCCACGTCTTGACCGCGGTCGGCGGCACGCCGCCAGGCACGGGCTGGTATTGCTGGCTGCACTCGGCGCTGGGGCAACCCTCGCCGGGTGCGGCGCCAGCTCCGAAGCCGCCCGGGGGGGACCGGTGGCGTCCCACCCGCCCTCCGCCGAGCCGAGTCCGGCACCGGCGCCGGCGCCGTACGACATCTCGCGAGTCGACGCCGTCTCCGGCGACTTTCCGCAGGGCTTCGCGCCGCAGGCGCACCCGGCGAAGACGCTGGGTCAGTCCGACATCGACGGCTCGGCGGTCGCCGCGTTCACCAGCGCCCAGGTCGACCCGCCGCAGTGCCGCTCGGTGGTCGTCCCGCCCTATGCCGATCCCACCGTCGGCACCGAAGCCGCCGGCGTGATCGGGCAGGGGGATCAGGGAAACATCTACGTCGTCGCCCTGAGATCGCCCAATCCCGTTGCAGTTGCGCCGGATCCGGCGGGCTGTGACCGGATCTCGCTGTCCGGTTCGTCGGAGGCGACCGGAACGGTGGAGCGCATTCCGGCACCCGCCGTCGACGGTGTCACCACGACCGGGGTGAAGCTGAGCGTCGCGGACCCCGAGGAGGATCCCGACTATCTGTTCACGGCGGCGCTGGACGATCGGACGTCGGTCGTCGTCATGGGCAGCGCGGACGAGCAGTTGGATCCACAGCGGCTGATGTCAGATCTGCTGGTCAAGGCCGTCTCGGCGGTTCGTGGGCAGCAGCAGCCGTGAGCCGGCCAGCCGCACCGTGTGCGTAGCCGGCCGCTGAGCGACCCCGTTGATCGCGGGCTCGCCGGTGCCCAGGTTGCGGGCGTACCGGGGATGACAGCCGCCGGCGATCAGCAGCCGGATACGTGAGCCGGCCGCGAATCGGTGGGCGATCTGGTCCAGGTCGATACGGACCGTCCCACTGACCTGGGTCAGCCGACGATAACCGTCGCTGACATTGCGTGAGCGTCCGCGAGCGTCGACCTCGCTGACCCTGACGAACACGTCGACGTGCGGGTTATCGCTGGAATGCGCCAGCTCGACCACCGGGCTGCCGAAGACGTAGACGTCCTCGGTCAGCGGCTCCCCGGCGAAGGTCAGTACGTCGGCGCGGCGAGCCAGCGCATCGTCGCGCTGATAGCCGCCGCCCGGGGCCAGCAGCCGTCCACCCACCGTCGGCGTCGGATCGGCGGGGTTGTAGCCGAAGCTGGCCGTGTCGGTGGCCCCCTCGGCCACCGGGGTGTCGGCCAATAGCCCGCCGGGTTGCAGCCACCAGCCCTGGTCGGCCGCCCCGGGGGGCCAATCCGGAAGCTCACGCCAGCCCCCGCCGCCGGTGACATACACCCGAACCGGGCTGGTTCGCGCCGGTCCGTCGCCGCCGGCCAGGTGGGTGTCGAGCCAGGCCAGGGATTCCGTCGTGACGGTGCGCAATCCTTTGGTCAACATCTGGGAGTGCGTCCAGGGTCCGACGGTCAGCGCCACCTCGGCGCCGCGGTCCCGCAACGTCCGGAACTGGGCCAGCGTCTGATCCAGGAACAGGTCTTGCCAGCCGCTGAGCAGCAGTACCGGAACCTGGGTTCGTTCCAGGGCCACTGGGTAGCGCAACCGGTCCCAGAACGGGTCATCGGGATCGGGGTGCTCGACCCAAGATTCGTACCAGGGAGAGCCGCCGCCCAGCAGCGCCCGGCCCGCCGCCCCCAGCGGCAACGCGGCGGTGGCGCGCCTGACTTTGCGCTGGGCGGTCAGCTGCTGCAGTCCGGCCCGAATCCGTGGACGAACCTCCTGGTGGGCCATCAGGTGGCTCCAGCCCAAAAAGTCGTTGAGCGAGTACGCTCCGACACCCCAGGTCGACTGGTGCAGATCGTGGGGTCCGACGGTGATGACGGCGGCTTTCAATTCCGGCGGTGGGTCGGCCAGCAACGCCCACTGGGTGAAGCCCAGATAGGACAAGCCGATGGTGCCGAAGGACCCGGTGAACCACGGCTGGGTGCGAAGCCAGGCCACGGTGTCGGCACCGTCGGCAGCCTCGTTGACCATCGGCTCGAACACGCCGCCGGAGCCGAAGGTGCCGCGCACGCTCTGCAGGATCACCCGGTATCCGCGGGTGGCGTACATCCGGGCGAACACCAGCGAGAACGGGAATTTGCGGCCGTAGGGGCAGCGCACCAGCAGAGTGCCGGCCACCTCACCGGTCGGCTGATAGTGGTCGGCACGCAGCTGGACCCCGTCGCGCATCGGGATGTGCTCCTGGCGCACGGCGTAGCCGGTGGTGGGCGGCGGCAGCCGCCGCAGCGCCCGGTTCAGCAGAACATCGGTGAGGCGCACGTCGGCCAGGCGCGGCGAGGTGGCGCCGGTCACGGCTCAGTACTTGTAATGCGGAGCCAGCTGCTGGGCACGCATCAGGTTCTCGGTGGGGCAGTCCACGTCCGGGTTGGAGTACACCGGCGAGTAGTACAGCGACTGCTGGATCAGCCCATAGCTGGTCTTGAACGCCACCATGCAGGAGAACCACCACCGGTTGTTCCACTCGGTGGGCTTCATCACCCAGTACTGCGCCGCCCGGTGCCCATTGATGTCTGTCTCGATCGCGTCGGCCGGAATGGATTCGTCGTAGCTGCGCCACACGAACGTCTCGACGGCCATCTGGTAGTTGCCGGCGTCGAATTCGCAGCGCACCCCCTCGACCGGCTTGGGCGGCGTGAAAGCCAGGCCCAACTGCGCGATGACGTCGTAGGGGATGTCGTCGCAGGCATCGAACGGGCGCGGGTTGGTGATGTTGACCGCTTTGCTGGAGGTCGTCGGTGGAGCCAGCGGAATGGCGGTGGAGCGCAGCTGCACCCCGGATCCGCCGGCGACGTCGCTGCTCGGGGGTGTCTGTTGCCAGACCATCACGATGGCCATCACCAGCGTCCCCAACGCGGTGACCAGTCGCAGTTTGGTGAGCAAGACACTCCTCGCTTCCGCCCGGTGTTCTGCGGGGAGTGTACAAGTTGTGGCGCCGGCCACTGGCCCGAAGGCGAGAACACGTTCTAATTTTGTCCACCTATTACGCTGAAGCCTCGTGACCACCCACGAGCGCAGGGCCGCTGACGGCCCCACCCTGTGGGCGATCTCTGATCTGCACACCGGCCACCTGGGCAATAAGCCGATCACCGAGGCGCTGCATCCGGTCACCGGTGACGACTGGTTGATCGTCGCCGGTGATGTCGCGGAGCGCACCGACGAGATCCGGTGGGCGCTGGATCTGCTGCGCAAGCGGTTCGCGAAGGTGATCTGGGTGCCCGGCAACCACGAGCTGTGGACCACCAACAAAGACCCGATGCAGATCTTCGGCCGCTCGCGCTACGACTACCTGGTCGACATGTGCGACCAGATGGGCGTGATCACGCCCGAGCACCCCTTCCCGGTCTGGACCGAGCAGGGTGGCCCGGCCACCATCGCGGCAATGTTCCTGCTCTACGACTACACGTTCCTGCCGGCCGGAGCGACGAGCAAGGCCGAAGGTCTGGCCATCGCGCGGCAGAACAACGTGGTGGCCACCGACGAGTTCCTGCTGTCGCCGGAGCCCTACGGCACCCGCGACGCATGGTGCCGCGAGCGGGTGGCGGTGACTCGCAAGCGTCTGGAAGATCTCGACTGGATGACCCCGACCGTGCTGGTCAACCATTTCCCGATGGTGCGCCAGCCCTGCGACGCACTGTTTTATCCGGAGTTCTCGCTGTGGTGCGGCACCGTCGAGACCGCCGACTGGCATACGCGCTACAACGCGACGTGTTCGGTCTACGGCCATCTGCACATCCCGCGCACCACGTACTACGACGGCGTGCGCTTCGAAGAGGTCTCGGTGGGCTATCCGCGGGAATGGCGCCGACGCCAGCCACACCGGTGGCTGCGCCAGATACTGCCTGAGCCGCATTACCCGCCCGGTTACCTCAACGAGTTCGGCGGCCACTTCGCCATCACCGACGAGATGCGCGAGGCCAGTGCGAAGTTCGCCGAACGCGTGCGTCAACGGCAGGCGCGATGAGCAAGTTGCTGGACAGAGTGCTCGAAGGAGCACCTGCGGGTTCGATGGCTTGGGCCGAACGCTACGACGATCCGCCCGGGCTGGCTCCGATGCCGGAGGAAGAGCCGCTGGTTGCTCGTTCGGTTGCCAAGCGCCGCAACGAATTCGTCACCGCGCGCTACTGTGCTCGGCTGGCGTTAGAGGAGCTGGGCCAACCGCCGGTCCCGATCCTCAAGGGGGAGAAGGGCGAGCCTGCGTGGCCCGACGGCGTTGTCGGCAGCCTGACGCACTGCGCGGGCTTCCGCGGCGCGGTGGTAGGTCGCAGCACCGATGTGCGATCGGTGGGGATCGACGCCGAACCGCACGACGTGCTGCCCGACGGCGTACTGAAAGCGGTCACCCTGCCCGCCGAGCGCGTCGAACTCGCTGCGCTACCGCAAGACCGGCACTGGGACCGAATCCTGTTCTGCGCCAAAGAAGCCACCTACAAGGCGTGGTTCCCCCTGACCAGACGTTGGCTGGGGTTCGAGGACGCCCACATCACTTTCGACCCCGACGGCAGCTTCGTCTCTCGCATCCTGATCGACCCTGCGGCGCTGTCTGGAGCTCCGCTGACGGAGCTGCGCGGACGGTGGTCGGTGGCGGGCGGCCTGGTACTGACGGCGATCGTGCTGTGAGCACGCCCCCGCCGGCCGGTCTGGTGATCGTCGACAAGCCCGCCGGAATCACCAGCCACGATGTCGTTTCGCGGTGTCGCAGGTTCTTCGGCACCCGCAAGGTCGGCCACGCCGGCACATTGGACCCGATGGCCACCGGGGTGCTGGTGGTCGGCATCGAACGGGCTACCAAGATTCTGGGATTGCTGACCACCTCGCAGAAGTCCTACGCCGCCACCATTCGGTTGGGGCAGACCACCTCGACCGAGGACGCCGAAGGCGAGGTGCTGACGACGACTTCGGCGGCGCACCTCACCGATGGCCAGATCGCCGCGGCGATCGCCGGACTGCGCGGCGATATTGCGCAGGTGCCCTCGGCGGTCAGTGCCATCAAGGTCGCCGGCAAGCGGTCCTATCAGTTGGCCCGGGAGGGTCATGCGGTCGAGCTGCCCGCCCGGCCGGTGCGCATCGAGCGTTTCGAGCTGTTGGCGGTGCGGCGCGACGAGGCGTTCCTCGACCTGGACGTCGAGGTGGACTGTTCGGCGGGAACCTACATCCGGGCACTGGCCCGTGACGTGGGCAGTGAGCTGGGCGTGGGTGGGCACCTGACCGCGTTGCGGCGTACCCGGGCCGGCCGCTTCGGGCTGGATCAGGCTCGCACCCTCGACGAACTGGGGGAGAGCCCGCAGCTGAGCTACCGCCTGGATGACGCCTGCTTGCAGACCTTTCCGCGCCGGGACCTCAACGTCGACGAGGCGCTCGACGTCAGCCACGGCCGGCCGTTGGCACCGGCGGGCATCGACGGGATCTATGCGGCAACAGATGCCGACGACCGAGTGATCGCGCTATTGGAGGATTCGGGGAGGCGGACCAAGTCGGTGGTTGTCATCCGGCCGGCGACGCTATAGTCCGCCGATGGCCGCCGCGGAACGCGAGATCACCGAGGCTGGCGATCCGGTTCTCCTGCAAGACCTCTGCCGGTCCGATGACCGGTGAGCTGGTTGTGGCCTTGCCCGGCTCCGACCAGGTGGAGCTGACATTCACCCCGTTCCATCACCGGTCACCGTTGCCGGGGACGCATCAGTGTTTCGGGCACTACGACGGCCGCATTCGCACCGAGGACGGACGAAACGTGGCGGTCGACGGTTTGCTCGGCTGGGCCGAGCAGGTGCACATGCTCTGGTGAGCGGATCTGGCTCAGATCCCGATCGGGCGGATCCGGTGCCCGTGCGGCATTCCGCGACCTCCGCGTGGCGTGGGAGGCGTCCCACGTCGACGTGGTTATGCTTGGGAAGTTGCATACCCGTGGGAACGTATGTCAACGCTTCTCTGCAAAGTAAGGCCGACGCACGGAGTCGCGGCAGGAAACCAATCGGGGAGGTGGCTCGATGGCCGTGAGCGGCACCGCACCTGCAGTACGGCGCACCCAGGCGGAGCGCAGTGCAGCGATGCGAACTCGACTGCTCGACGCCACTATCGAATGCTTGGTGACTTACGGCTATGCCGGCACCACCACACCGCGCATCGCCGAACTGGCAGGTGTCACCCGGGGCGCCCAGATCCACCACTTCCGGTCGAAGGAAGACCTCGTCGTCGCCGCGATCGAACATCTTGCCCAGCAGCGCACCCAGGCGGCCATTCGCGAACTCGGCCAGGTCCGGTCGATTCCGGACCCGGTGGCAACCGCCCTGGAATTCCTGTGGGAGGCCCATCAAGGGCCGATGTTCATTGCCACCGTGGAACTCTGGGTCGCCGCCCGCACCGACCGGGTCCTCGCCCAGCACATCGAACGGGTGGAAGCCGTCGTCAACGGGACCTTGGTCGCCGCGATCGCCCAGCTGATGCCCGGGCATCCGGCGCAGAAGGAGATTCGCAACGTCGTCTACACCGCGATGGACGCGCTGCGTGGGATCCTGGTTTCAAGCTTCGTCGATCAGGACACCGAGCGCGCGCGGCGGCGCTGGGAACGCGTCTGTGGGCATCTGCGCCAGATTGCGGCCGAGACGATCCCCGAGGCGCTCTCGGATCGTTGAGCCGAAGCGCCGGAAGCCTCGCCGGATTGAGTTACGGTGCCGATCAACACGGGTTTGCTCCGCCAAGGTCATGTGAAGAGTCCCGTGAGTGCGTCAACGGTGAATGTGGCCGTATTCAGGATGTTTAAGCCAACAAGGCCGAGTCCCATCGAGATCAGCGCCGCGTCGGCTGCGAGCGGGTTACCGATCGCGTCGATGAGGTTGCCGGCATCGAGGCCGTCCATGAACAGTTGAAAATTGTAGAGCGGCACACTGGTCAACAACGTCAGGAGTAGATCCGCGGTGGGAAGCAGGGCCGCGTAGTTGGTCGCGACTACCGAGGTGACGGTATTGACGACATGAGTGAGCTCAGATACGAGATCGTTGGGGGCGGAGGGCATCGAAGGCGGAGCTGCTGCAACCAGTGTCGCCGGGTCCGGCATGGACAGCGATCCGAGATCGCTCTCAAACTGTTGGAATCCCTGCTCAGCCCCGCGCGTCAGGTCATTGAGCACAGTGAGCAAATCAACGTTCGGGAACAGCCCCACCGGGGTGGGAACATCGGCGTAGGTGGTCGTGGCAAACGGATCGTCATAGCCCAAGTCGACAATGACTTTCAGGGCCGGCTGGATCAGATCTGCCAACGGATCACCGAGGATGGGGAGCGACCGCAGGGGTTCCAGCAGCGGCAGATTCTCGGTCGGGATCATGTAGTAGGTGGTGGCACCGTCGTACCCAGGCGATGTCGCCAATTGTGTGGCGTCAGCGATTTGTTCGGGCGTGAGAGAGGGATACATGCCGTGGCCGTACAAGACGCCCATAAGTGCGTTGAGCACCGCCAGCAGATTGAGCGGGTATTTCGGGAAGTCGGCGTAGCCGTCGTACTGGATCGTGTAGATATCGGTCGAGTAGGGGGTGTCGGACGGTGTAGCGTCGGTCAATGTCGCACCGATGCTCGGGGCGGTGAAACCGACCAGGCGCTCGAAGAACCCGCCGTTGGGATTGCTGGGGTCACCGATCAGCACGAAGTGCAGGTCGTCGGGCCTCGGTTGCTCCTCGGTCGGCAGTGCGGCAAGTTTCTGCATTTCCAGACCGGCGATCACGGCGCTTTGCGAGTAGCCCAAGACGACGAGGCGGTTTCCCTCGCCAACCTGCTGCATGATCGTGTCATGGAGGATGTGAACGCCCTGGTCTAGCGACTGGTCGAGAGTCAAGCTCTTGGTGCCGGTCAGCGGGTACAAGTTCTCGGGAGTGAACAGGCCTTGGGCCTGGTCTGCGGTGAACTCCGGGAAGTTGGGTGTGATGTATTTGGTGGTGACATCAGCGATGTAGGCGGGGCTTGGGTTTGGTACCTGAATTCCGGTGCCGCCCATGACTAATGCGGTGTCGTCGGCAAGCAGCCATGCTGGCGCCGTCGAGCTTTTCATCCCGGGGGCGGGGGAGTAGCCAAGCCCCGAACCCGCCGCCAACAGAGCAGCTACGGCGATCGGCCAGGGCGCAGCGCACAACGAACCGACCGTGCGATCTGCCATGGCGACCTCCGCGGAGCCGACGTAAGCGCGTTCAGCGATGAACGATGAGCGGAAGCTCAGCGTGTCCTCAGCTGCCCCTCAAGTCCATACGGTCCTCCCTCTGCCAGAATTAGTCAAGATACAATCCAGCTTGTATGTTTTTGAGTGAGGGAACCGGGCGCGGCCCAGGGGTAGCAACACGACAGGAGCGTGATGGCGAACAAGGTGTATGTGATCGGCGTCGGGATGACGAAGTTCGAGAAGCCGGGCCGGCGACTCAACGACGACGGATCGGCGTGGGACTACCCGGACATGGCCCGGGAATCCGGTACCAAGGCGCTGGCCGATGCTGGGATCGACTACCGCGAGGTGCAGCAGGGCTACGTCGGCTACGTCTATGGGGAGTCCACCTCCGGGCAGCGGGCCCTGTACGAATTGGGACTGACCGGGATCCCGGTCGTCAACGTCAACAACAACTGTTCGACCGGGTCGACCGCGCTCTACCTTGCCGCCCAGGCGATCCGGGGCGGGCTGGCCGACTGCACCATCGCGCTGGGTTTCGAGAAGATGAAGCCCGGCTCGCTGGAGTCCACTTACGACGACCGCGCGCAGCCGATGGAAAAGCATGTGCTCGCCCTCGCCGAGATCTCTGAGGTGCTGTTCCCGGTGGCGCCGTGGATGTTCGGCGCCGCCGGCCGCGAACACATCAAGCAACACGGTTCCACCGCTGAGCATTTCGCCAAAATCGGCTACAAGAACCACAAGCATTCGGTCAACAACCCCTACGCCCAGTTCCAGGACGAATACACCCTCGAGGACATCCTGGGCTCGCGGATGATCTACGACCCGCTGACCAAGCTCCAGTGCTCGCCGACCTCGGACGGCTCCGGGGCGGCGATCCTGGCCAGCGAGGCGTACGTCGACAAGCACGGCCTGGCCGGACGGGCGGTCGAAATCGTCGGGCAGGCGATGACCACCGACTTCGGCTCCACCTTCGACGGCTCCGCCAAGAATTTGATCGGCTACGACATGAATGTGCAAGCCGCGCAACGTGTCTACCAGCAGTCCGGCCTGGGACCGGAAGACTTCCAGGTGATCGAACTGCACGACTGCTTCTCGGCCAACGAGCTGCTGCTCTACGAAGCGCTGGGGCTCTGCGCCGAGGGCGACGCGCCCAGGCTGATCGACGACGGCGACACCACCTACGGCGGGCGCTGGGTGGTCAACCCGTCCGGCGGCCTGATCTCCAAGGGACATCCGCTGGGGGCCACCGGGCTGGCGCAGTGCTCCGAACTGACCTGGCAGCTCCGCGGTGACGCCGACAAGCGTCAGGTGCCGGGTGTCACCGCCGCCCTGCAACACAACATTGGCCTCGGCGGCGCCGCCGTGGTCACCGCCTATCAGCGCGCCGAACGTTAACCGCAGACAACCAAGGAGAACGCATCATGGGACACATCGAAGCCACCAAAAGTCTTGCCGTCAGCCCGAACGCGCTGTGGGACACCATCAGCGATCTGTCCAGCTGGGACAAGTGGTTCACCATCCACGAGAAGTGGCTCACCGAACCGCCGGCCGCGCTGGCACCGGGTTCGACGTTGACGGCCAAGATCGTCATGCTCGGGATGGCGAACAAGATCGAATGGACCGTCGAGAAGGTCGACGCACCCACCAGCCTGACGCTGTCGGGCACCGGCATGGCGGGAGTGAAGTGCCGCTTCGACTTCACCGTCACGCCCGACGGTGACGGGGCCCAATTCAGCGTGGCCGGCGACTTCGAGGGCGCGCTGATCAAGGGTGCGCTGGGCAAGGCGGTCGAGAAGGACGGCGCCAAGCAACTCGACAAGACCCTCGCCCAGCTCGAGGCGCTGGCCTCCACGGCGGCCTGAGGTGGCCGACGATCTGGCATTCGACGATGCCGGGCTGGACAAGTGGAGCGACGAAGACCGCTTCGAAGTCACCCGCGACCGTATCGTCGAGTACGCCGAGGCGACCAACGACCCGATCGCGGCGCACCGCAGCGGCGACCTCGCACCGCCGGTATTTGCGATCGTGCCGGTGTTCGAGTCACTGCTGGTGCCAGCCGTCGAGGTGGCACCGGTCGAGCTGATCCCGCGCGTCGTGCACGGCGAGCAGGACTTCTGGTTCCACCGGCCGATCCGCCCGGGGGACAAGCTGGTGTCCCGCGGCAAGATGATCGGCTACGAGGGGCTGGAGAAGGGCACCCGGGCGGCGATCCTGCTCGAATGTCGTACCGAGGAAGGCGAGCTCGTCAACGAGCAATACGTGACGTGTTTCTTCCGCGGACACAACGCCGGTAAGAAGATCGGGGAGTTGAGCCCCGCGCACAAGTTCGATGACGCGTTGCGCGCCGCAGCCCCGCTCGCCAAGCTGGTCCAGCACGTCGATCAGGACCAGACGTTCCGCTATGGGCCGGCCGCGGGTGATCCGATGCCGATCCATCTGGACGAAGAGGTCGCCCGCGACGCCGGACTGCCCGGGATCATCGCGCACGGGCTGTGCACCATGGCGTTCACATCCTGGGCCGTGCTGACCGAAGTCGGCGGTTCGGATGTGAACCGGCTCAAGCGACTTGCGGTGCGGTTCTCCAAGATGGTGCTGCCCGGCGATGACCTGGAGACCCGGATCTGGGCCAGCGGTCGCGGCGACGGTGCCACGACGTACGCATTCGAGACCGCGCGCGTCGGCGGCGGCGAAATGGCGATCACCGACGGCTTGGCCGTCATCGCCGACTAAGACAACAAGGAGTCATACATGGGTGCATTGGAAGGCCGGGTCGCGGTGATCACCGGCGCCGGACGCGGTATTGGGCGCGAACACGCCCTGCTCTTCGCGGCCGAAGGTGCCGCCGTGGTGGTCAACGACCTAGGTGGAAGCAACGCCGGCGAGGGCTCCGACACCACCACCGCGCAGCAGGTCGTCGACGAGATCGTGGCGGCCGGCGGGCGCGCGGTGGCCAACACCGACAGCGTCTCCGACTGGTCGTGCGCGAAAAATCTTGTCCAGCAGGCTATCGACGAGTTCGGCCGGCTGGACGTGCTGGTCAACAACGCCGGAATCCTGCGCGACGCATTCATCCCCGGCATGGAAGAGGCGCAGTGGGATGCCGTGGTCGCGGTACACCTCAAGGGCCACTTCGCGATGCTGCACCACGCCGCGGCCTACTGGAAGGCACAGAGTAAGGCCGGGGAGCAGCCCAACGCCGCGGTGATCAACACCGCGTCGGGGTCCGGGGTGACGCTGCCCAACGCCGGTCAGGCGAACTACGGCGCGGCCAAGGCCGGGATCGCCGCACTGACCCTGATCGCCGCCGAGGAGTTGGACCGCTACGGGGTGCGGGTCAACGCCATCGCGCCGATCGCCCGCACACGACTCACCCTGGCCACTCCCGGCATGGGCGCGCTGATGGCCGAGCCGGAGGACGGGGAGTTGGACCTGTTCAGCCCGGCCAACATCTCGCCGCTGGTGGCCTATCTGGCCACCGAAAAGTGTCCGATCACCGGCACGGTGTATGCGGTGCAGGGTGGTGCCATCTCGCGGCTGGCCGGCTGGCACGACACCGACACCATTGAGACCGATGGCATCTGGCAGATCGACGACATCGCGGCGAGGTTGCCATGATCGAATGGTCCGACACCGACGAACTCATCCGAGAAAGCGTCCGGGAATTCATCGACCGGGAGGTTCGGCCGAACCTCGACGCACTGGAGAGCGGCGAACTGCCGCCGTATCCGATCCTGCGGAAGCTGTTCGCCGACTTCGGGATCGACGTGCTCGCGGCCGAAGCGATTAAAAGCCGACTGGAAAAGGCGCACGCGAAGCAGACCGCCGACGGCGACAGCAAGCCGGCCGCGTCGCCGGAAGGCGGCTTCGGCGATCTGGGCGCTCAGGCCTCGATGGGATTGATCCTGGTCAGCGAACTCGCCGGGGTCAGCTTGGGATTGGTCGCCGCGGTCGGGGTCAGCCTCGGCCTGGGAGCCGCCACGATCATGTCGCGCGGCACCCTGGCGCAGCAGGAGCGCTGGTTGCCGGAGTTGGTGACCCTGGAAAAGATCGCGGCCTGGGCAATCACCGAGCCGGATGCGGGCTCCGACGCGTTCGGCGGGATGAAGACCTATGTCCGGCGTGACGGTGACGACTACATCCTCAACGGCCAGAAGACGTTCATCACCAACGGCCCCTACGCCGACACCCTCATCGTCTACGCCAAGCTGGACGAACAGGACGGCGCCGATCCGCGCACCCGCAAGGTGCTCACCTTCGTTCTAGACGCCGGCATGCCGGGCCTGACCCAGGGCAAGCCGTTCAAGAAGATGGGCATGCACTCCTCGCCGACCGGTGAGTTGTTCTTCGACGACGTGCGGCTGGGCCGGGACCGGCTGCTGGGCGAAACCGAGGAGCACACCGGCGGCGACGGGCGTGACAGTGCCCGGGCCAACTTCGTCGCCGAACGGGTCGGGGTTGCCGCACTGGCGCTGGGAATCATCAACGAGTGCCATCGGCTCTGCGTCGACTACGCCAAGAGCCGCACCCTGTGGGGCCAGAACATCGGCCAGTTCCAGCTGATCCAACTCAAGCTGGCCAAGATGGAGGTGGCCCGGATCAACGTGCAGAACATGGTGTTCCAGACACTGGAGAAGGCCAAGCGCGGCAAGATCCCGACGCTGGCCGAGGCCTCGGCGATCAAGCTGTACTCCTCGGAGGCGGCCACCGAGGTCGCGATGGAGGCGGTGCAACTATTCGGCGGCAACGGCTACATGACCGAGTACCGGGTGGAGCAGCTGGCCCGGGACGCCAAATCGCTGATGATCTACGCCGGCAGCAACGAGGTCCAGGTCACCCACATCGCCAAGGGCCTGCTGGCTTAGATGATCGAGACGAGCCGGGAGCGCTTCGCCGGTGTCGGTACCCGGATGTTGTCGGTACCCGGAAGCGGGACCCCGATCGTGCTGTTGCACGGCTACGCCGACAGCGCGGACACCTGGCGGGGCGTGCTCACCCGGCTGGCAGCGGCGGGCCGCCGCGCGGTTGCGGCCGACCTGCCGGGGTCCGGGCAGCCCGATTTTCGTCGGGCCGGGCCGATGGTGCCGCAGTTCGACGCCTTCGCCGATGCCCTGCTGGCCGTAACCGGCCCGGCGGTGCTGGTCGGCAATTCGCTTGGGGCGGCAACGGCGGTGCGTGCCGCCAGTCGCAACGCATCGGTGAAAGCGCTGGTTGCCCTGGATGATCCGCTGGGTGCACAGCATTGGCTGGCCCGCCGGGCCCGTAGGCGCCCACCGCCGGTGACGTTCTGGGGACGGGTCGGTCGAATCCCGCTGCCGCCGGGCGCACTGCGATGGGCAACGCGGTATGCCATCCCGAAGGTGCTCTACGGGCCCGGGGCGAAGGCCGATCCACAGGTGGTGGCGTACTGGACCGAGCTGGCCTCAACGGCATCCGATGTCGCTGCCTTGGGCTGTTACGCATTCCAGTACGCCTACGAGTCTGCCGCCGGACACAACGGCGTACGGGTCACCTGTCCCACGGTCATCGTGCACGGAGCGCGGGACCGCATCATTCCGGTGCATTCGAGCCGCGCTCTGCATCAACAGATTCCGGGTAGTGAGTTGATTGTGCTACCCCGATCCGGGCATTGTCCGCAGCTGGACAATCCGGACGAGGTGGTGCGGATAATCCTGTCTGAAACGATCAAATAGATGTCCGGTCCGCACATTCCGGTGCGCGCACAACGCTTCTAACGTCGGTGATATGTCCGCCGACCTGCTGCACCCGCCTACCAAAGCGATCGCGGCCGCTGCTCGCACCGCGATCAACGATCTGGGACACCCCCTCGTTCTCGGCGCCTACCGCGACCTTCGTCGGCCACGGGCCAGCTCCGCGCCGGCCGGCGTTCCGCGCAGCGCCTTCGACCCGACACTGCCGGAGAGCATCGCAGACCCGCACCCGGACTTCGAAAGAATCCGGGAACACCCCGTGGTGGTCAACGAACGGTTGGGTGTCTGGATGCTCGGGCGCTATGACGATGTGCACGCCGCAGCCCGAGACAACGAGACGTTTTCGTCGGCGCACGGGATCGTGCTTCGCTCCACACCGGGACCGTCGATCATCACCACCGATCCTCCGGACCATGAACGGTTGCGACGAGTCACCCAGCCCATGTTCAGCAAGAAGTCGATCGGAACTCTGACCGACGACATCAGGGCGTTGGCCGCTGAGGGGGTGAATCAACTGCGCCGCGGCGAAGTCGTCGACATGGTGCCGGCGTTGACCATTCCGTTGCCGGTCAACGTGATCGCCCGGATCCTCGGGGTGCCCCGCGATCAATGGGCACAGTTTCGTGCCATCTCCGATCGGTGGGCACAGATCTTCGGCCCCAGAACGATTTCCGAGGTTCTTCGCCTCACCTCAACCGGTTGGACGGCCTACGTCCAATACCGAAGTTTCGTCGCGGCCGAACTCAAACGCCGCAGCGGAAGTGGGGGCCCCGAGTTGCTGGACAGGCTGCGGCTGGCCGTGGATACCGGAGAGATCTCTGACCGCGAGGCTTTCTACTATGCCTTGATCGTCCTGGTTGCGGGCAACGAGACGACCACCAATCTTTTGGGCATGCTGTTGATCCGGCTCGCGCAGGATCCCGATCTCTTCGCCGAATTGCGCGCCGACCGCAGCCTGCTGGGTGCGGCGGTGGAGGAGACCGCCCGCTGGGGCTCGCCGGTGCAATGGGTGACCAGGACCACCACCCGCAGCTGCGAGATAGCCGGAACGGTCATCCCGGGCGGTGCTCGGGTGGTGCTGTTCTATGCCTCGGCCAACCGCGACCCTCGCAAGTTCACCGATCCGGATCGCTTCGACATCCACCGCGGCACGGCCGGGCACCTGGCATTCGGTCATGGCATCCACTTCTGCCTCGGCGCGCACCTGGCCCGCCTGGAGGTGGCGACCGCCATCGACCACCTGCTCGACGAGGTCGACGGGCTGGAGTTGGCCGGGCCGGTGCGCTGGGGGACCACGCCGTCACTACAGGGCCCGGTTTCGGTGCCGGTGCGGGCCACCCGGGACGCCTACCACGCCCGGGCGGGTGCCGGCGGTTGACGCGTCAGCTGTAGAGCTGCTCGAATCGCTTGATCGATCCCTCGATGTCGCCCTTGACGGCGCGGGCGGCGGCCGCCCCGATCGGCCCGAACAGCGGCCTGCCGCCCAGGTCCAACCGCAGGACGAACTTCGATCCCGTTGCGGCGGGGCTGATCGCCAATGTCAGTGCGTACTTGGTGCCGCCCACGCCGTCGCCGGTCAGTTCCAGCAGTGCCGGTGGGTCGAATTTGCGGACTGTCCACGTGACCCGGTTGCGCATGCCCTTGGCTCCGGCCACCCCGACCAACGTGGTTCCGGCGGTCAGCTCGGCCGGGATCTCGCAGCGCCACCCCTGATGCAGGGAGAGCCAGTCGCCCAGCTCGGCCAGATTCGACGCGTGGGCCCAGGCTTCGTCCGGCGGCAGCGACAGTTCGCGGGAAAGCTCAAGTTTTGCCATCGGCAGATCGTAGAGCCGACGGTGTTTGCCAACACAATTTGATATATTCGGACATGTGTCGATCGGCGATGTCGCGCAGCCCGATTGGGACATTCCCCGGCCGGTGGCGACCTGCCGGCATCTTCTGGAGGCCGCCCGCCTGCATGGCGTCGATGCCGCGGATTGCCTTGCGGGTACCGGTGTCACGCCGGCCGACATCGAAGACAGCGCGACCGAGGTCCAAGCAGGCCAGGAACTCGCAATCCTGCGGAACATCCTTGGCCGCGTAAGAGATCCACACGAGTTCGCACGCGACGTCGGTCTGCAGTACAACTTCGCCAACACCGGTGTGCTCGGCTATGCGCTGCTGGCGAGCCCGACCTTGGGCGATGCAGTCAACATGGCCTGCCGGTACGCGACGTTGTCGTCGACGTTTCTGCGGCTGACGCGCCAGGACACCCCCGACGGCGCCGTGCTTGAGTTCGACGACAGTGCCGTGCCGGCCGACGTCCGAAGCTTCATGATGGAACGGGATCTTTTCGCGCTGACCAGCATGGTGCCGTTGCTGATTGGTCAGCTGAACTCGGACGCGCCGATCAAGGTCGAACTTCCCGGTATCGACTTTCCCATCGAACGTCTCGAGTTTCCCTGGGTGACAATTGAAGTCGACGCATCCGCGACACGCAGTGCGATCACCATTCCCGTCGAATTGCTGGCGCTTCCGATGCCAGCAGCCGACACCGCGGCGGCCGAGACGTGTGCGAAGCAGTGCGAAGAGCTTTTGCAGACGCGTCGTCGGCGTCGCGGAATCGCCGCACAGGTGCGCTCCCGGCTGGTCCGGGACCCCGGCGTGCTGCCGTCGATGGCGGTGATCGCCGACGAACTGTGCATCACCGAGCGGACGCTGCATCGCCGTTTAGTCGCCGAGCACACCAGCTACCGTGCGTTGGTCGACGAGGTGCGGGTGACCCTGGCGGCAGCCATGCTCGAATCGGGTCTTACCGTCGAAGAAACGGCCCGTCAACTGGGGTATTCGGAGACGGCCGCCTTCAGCCGTGCCTTCGTCCGGTGGGTCGGTACGCCGCCCAGCAAGCATCGAGGCCGCCGGCCCTGACAGCCGGCTGTCCGAAAACATCAAATCCTTGTCCGGCTCGCCCATTCCGTCGGCCGGACGGCGGACCTAGCGTCGTGGACATGACGAACGTGATCACATACCCGGCCGTCCGGCGACTGAACTTCGGGTTCGGTGAGCAGCCCGACGGCGACCGGTATTTCGCCGACGGCAGCATCGTGTTCAGCCATCTGGTGGCCATCTTGTCGGCGATCTTCCCGCCTGGCGAGGACATCTTCGTGCGGTCGGTCCGTCGCTACTCCGGTCAGCTTGCCGACCCCGATTTGGCCAAGCGCGTGGCCGGCTTCATCGGGCAGGAGAAGACGCACGGCCTGCAACATCGTGAGCTCAATGAGCAACTCGCAGCCATGGGCTATCCGACCGCATGGTTCGAGTACCTGCTGGGCAGCACCGAGCGCATGGAAAAGTTCCTCGACAAGCAGTACCCCAACCCCGACCGGCTGCCCCGCCTGCGCCACTTCTTCCTCGGATTCACCGTGGCCGCGGAGCATTTCACCGCGGTGTGGGCGGAGAACATCCTCAAGCGCCCAGCCGTCCAGGCGATGATGTATGACCCCGAGATCCGCAATCTGCTGAATTGGCATGCGCTGGAAGAGCTGGAGCACAAGTCGGTCGCCTTCGACGTGTACCGGGCTGTGGGCGTTCCGGAGTCGACGCGCATCCGGTGGATGCGCTTCGCGCAGAACTGTGGAATTCCGATCCTGGTGCTGTTCGCCTGGCTGTCGATCGCCACCACCGACGTTGAGGGGCGCCGTCAACCGTTCCGGATCCTCAAGGAGACGGTGCAGATGCTGCGCAACCCGATGTGGCAGGGCTTCTACTTCGACATGCGGCCCTTCAAGAAGCGCGATTTTCACCCCGACCAAATCGACACCGCCGAACTCATCGCGTACTGGCAGCAGGAACTCTTCGGGGCCGAAGGTCAGCTGTCCGGCCACGTGAAGTAGGGGTCAGACCACCCAGATCGCTTGGGCGGCAGGGCTTCCCAGATCAATCGTGGCGTGCTCGCCGTCGGATCCCTCGGGCGAATCCAGGCCTACCGAGATGATCCCGGCGAAGTCGCGGCGCGCCAGCACCCGCAAACGGGCGTCGAGGCTGATGCCCACCTGGGCGAAGTAGCGCAGCATCTCCGGATCGTTGTCGGAGATGCGGGCCACCGTGCCGGTTTCGCCGTCGGCGCACGCCCACAATTGGCGGGCCGGGGGAGTGGGCACCTGCCCGTCCGATGCCGGGATCGGGTCGCCGTGCGGGTCACGCTGCGGGAAGCCCAGCTTGGCGTCGATGCGGGCGATCAACCGGTCCGATACCGCGTGCTCGAGGACCTCGGCTTCGTCGTGCACCTCGTCCCAGCCATAGCCGAGCTCGCGCACCAGAAACGTCTCGATCAGCCGGTGCCGGCGCACCATCGCCAGTGCTGCCCGGCGCCCCTGCTCGGTCAAGGTCACCGCGCCGTACTTCTCGTGGTCCACCAAGCCCGCATCGGCGAGCTTGCGGATCGACTCCGAGGCGGTGCTGGCGGACACGCCGATCTTCTCCGCCAGCATCTTGGTGCTGACCTTGTCGGGTGACCATTCCTGGGCGGTCCAGATGACTTTCAGATAGTCCTGGGCGACGCTACTCAGCCCATCCGACTGCTCCCAAGGGCTCACAACCGGACAGTTTAGGCTGTCCTCGTGCAGCGGTGGCGGGGGCAGGATGAGATCCCCACAGACTGGGGCAGGTGCGTGCTCACCATCGGCGTGTTCGACGGTGTGCATCGCGGACATGCGGAACTGATCACCCATGCGGTGAAGGCCGGCCAGGCGCGCGGCGTACCGACGGTGCTGATGACCTTCGATCCGCATCCGATGGAGGTCGTCTATCCCGGCAACCATCCGGCGCAGCTCACCACGCTGGCGCGCCGCGCCGAGCTGGTCGAGCAGTTCGGCATCGATGTGTTCCTGGTGATTCCGTTCACGCCCGAATTCATGAAGCTCACCCCGGACCGCTACATCCACCAGCTGCTGGTCGAACACCTGCACGTGGTGGAAGTGGTGGTGGGGGAGAACTTCACCTTCGGGCGTAAGGCGGCCGGCAACGTCGAGACGCTGCGCCGCGCCGGCGAGCAGTTCGGCTTCGGGGTCGAATCGGTGTCGCTGGTGGCCGAGCGCCCCGACGCCGCCCAGTCGGTCACCTTCTCCTCGACCTACATTCGGTCCTGCGTGGACGCCGGCGATGTGGCGGCGGCGGCCGAGGCGCTGGGCCGGCCGCACCGGGTCGAAGGACTGGTGGTGCGCGGTGACGGTCGTGGGCGCGGCCTGG
The DNA here is from genome assembly GCA_964292075.1 of uncultured Mycolicibacter sp. Taxonomy (GTDB): domain Bacteria; phylum Actinomycetota; class Actinomycetes; order Mycobacteriales; family Mycobacteriaceae; genus Mycobacterium. The sequence goes on along the minus strand of CAXYUC010000016.1, from coordinate 12,171 downwards.
GCTTCCCGACCGCCAACGTGGCGCCGTCGGCCTTTGCGGCGATTCCGGCCGACGGGGTGTACGCGGCATGGTTCACCGTGTTGGGGCACGGCCAGGTGCCCGGCACCGTCGTCGCCGGTCAACGTTGCCGGGCCGCGGTGTCGGTGGGCACCAACCCGACGTTCTCCGGGCGGGCTCGCACCGTGGAGGCGTTCGTGATCGACGAAACCGCGGACCTCTACGGGCAGCGGGTCGCCGTCGACTTCGTCAGCCGGATTCGGGGCCAGGAGAAGTTCGACTCGGTGGCCGACCTGGTGGCGGTGATGAACACCGACGTCGAGAAGACCCGCGGCCTGCTCGCCGGCGACTGACCGTCGGCACGATTGGGACGGTTGCCCCAGGCGCTGCTAGACTCCTGCCTCGGCGTGCTGCAGTCCGCGGTGGCCGCCGACTTGATATTCGCGGGACCGATTGATGGAGATTTGTCGTGGCGCTGACCGTCGAGCAGAAAAAAGAGATCCTGGCCAACTACGGCCTGCACGAGACGGACACCGGCTCGCCCGAAGCTCAGGTCGCCCTGCTGACCAAGCGGATCGTCGACCTCACCGAGCACCTCAAGACGCACAAGCACGACCACCACTCCCGGCGCGGCCTGCTGCTGCTGGTCGGTCGGCGTCGTCGTCTGCTCAAGTACCTGACCGCGACCGATGTGGCGCGCTACCGCTCGCTGATCGAGCGCCTCGGCCTGCGTCGCTGACGAATCGGGGCGGCGTCAGCCGCTGCCAGGTAGAGTGAGACCGTCCCGGGCCTGCCAGGCCCGGACATCGGTGTGGCCCCCGCATCCGCGTGCGCCACTCCGGCACGTCACGACGGGACACGTCCCTACGAACAGCCAGACCTGCATCGGGCGGTCTTCGGTAGTGGCAGCCGGGTCTGAAAGCACGTCTTAAAAGATCCGGCCGCTTCGATCGACGACCGTAGCCGCATCCAGGTAGTTGGCTGGCGCACGTCTGACGTTGCGAAACAGCTGAACAAACCAGGAAAGGCCGCACGGGCTTTTATGTCTGCAACTGAAATTGAAGAAGGCGTATTCGAGACCACCGCTGTCATCGACAACGGCAGCTTCGGCAAGCGCACCATCCGCTTCGAGACCGGCCGGCTGGCCCAGCAGGCCGCCGGCAGCGTCGTCGCCTACCTCGACGACGAAACCATGCTGCTGTCGGCGACCACCGCCAGCAAGGCTCCCAAGGACCACTTCGACTTCTTCCCGCTCACGGTGGACGTCGAGGAGCGGATGTACGCGGCCGGCCGTATCCCCGGCTCGTTCTTCCGCCGCGAAGGCCGGCCGTCCACCGACGCGATCCTGACCTGCCGCCTCACCGACCGCCCGCTGCGCCCGTCGTTCGTCGACGGCCTGCGCAACGAGGTCCAGGTCGTGGTGACCGTGCTGAGCCTGAACCCGAACGACCTGTACGACGTGGTGGCGATCAACGCCGCGTCGGCCTCCACCCAGCTCGCCGGCCTGCCGTTCTCCGGCCCGGTCGGTGCGGCGCGGGTGGCCCTGTTCGACGGCACCTGGGTGGCGTTCCCCACCGTCGAGCAGCTCCAGCGCGCGGCGTTCGACATGGTGCTGGCCGGACGCACCCTCGACGATGGTGACGTCGCGATCATGATGGTCGAGGCCGAGGCCACCGAGAACGTCATCGAGCTCATCGAAGCCGGCGCGCAGGCGCCGACCGAGACCGTGGTGGCCGAGGGCCTGGAGGCGGCCAAGCCGTTCATCGCGGCGCTGTGCAAGGCCCAGCAGGAGCTGGCCGACGCCGCGGCAAAGCCGACCAGCGACTACCCGCTGTTCCCGCCTTACGGTGACGACGTCTACTACTCGGTGGCCTCCATCGCGACCGACGAGCTGGCGAAGGCGCTGACCATCGCCGGCAAGGCCGAGCGTGACGAGCGCACCGAGGAGATCAAGGCCGAGGTCATCGAGCGTCTCGCCGAGACTTACGCGGGTCGCGAGAAGGAGATCAGCGCGGCCTACCGAAGCCTGACCAAGAAGCTGGTGCGTCAGCGCATCCTGACCGACCACTTCCGTATCGACGGCCGTGGCATCACCGACATCCGGGCGCTGTCCGCTGAGGTCGCGATCGTGCCGCGGGCGCACGGCAGCGCGCTGTTCGAGCGTGGCGAGACCCAGATCATGGGCGTGACCACGCTGGACATGATGAAGATGGCGCAGCAGATCGACTCGCTGGGGCCGGAGAAGTCCAAGCGCTACATGCACCACTACAACTTCCCGCCGTACTCGACCGGTGAGACCGGTCGGGTCGGTTCGCCCAAGCGCCGCGAAATCGGCCACGGCGCGCTGGCCGAGCGGGCCCTGGTTCCGGTGCTGCCCAGCGTCGAGGAGTTCCCCTACGCCATCCGGCAGGTGTCGGAAGCGCTGAGCTCCAACGGGTCTACCTCGATGGGTTCGGTCTGCGCGTCCACGCTGGCGTTGCTCAACGCCGGTGTGCCGCTGAAGGCTCCGGTCGCCGGTATCGCGATGGGTCTGGTCTCCGACGACGTTGACGTTGACGGCAAGACCGAGCGTCGCTTCGTCGCGCTCACCGACATCCTGGGCGCCGAGGACGCGTTCGGCGACATGGACTTCAAGGTCGCCGGCACCAAGGACTTCGTCACCGCGCTGCAGCTCGACACCAAGCTCGACGGGATTCCTTCAACGGTCCTGGCAGGTGCTCTCGCCCAGGCCAAGGACGCGCGGATGACCATCCTGGAGGTGATGGCCGAGGCCATCGACGCCCCCGACGAGATGAGCCCCTACGCGCCGCGGGTCACCACCATCAAGGTTCCGGTGGACAAGATCGGCGAGGTGATCGGGCCCAAGGGCAAGATGATCAACTCGATCACCGAGGAGACCGGCGCCCAGATCTCCATCGAGGACGACGGCACCGTGTTCGTCGGCGCCACCGACGGGCCGTCGGCGCAGGCCGCGATCGACAAGATCAACGCGATCGCCAACCCGCAGCTGCCGAAGATCGGCGAGCGGTTCCTGGGCACCGTGGTCAAGACCACCGACTTCGGCGCCTTCGTGTCGCTGCTGCCGGGCCGGGACGGTCTGGTGCACATCTCCAAGCTCGGCAAGGGCAAGCGGGTCGCCAAGGTCGAGGACGTGGCTAAGGTCGGCGACAAGCTGCGCGTGGAGATCGCCGACATCGACAACCGCGGCAAGATCTCGCTGGTGCCCGTCGACGACACGGCGGACGCTGCGGACTCGTCCTCTGGGTCCGCTGAGCCTGCCGATGCCGCGGCTGCCGAAAGCTGACACCGGGGCGCCACCGCGCGCCACACTGCGACGCACCACCCTGCCGGGCGGGCTGCGGGTAGTCACTGAGTACCTCCCCGCGGTTCGTTCGGCGTCGGTGGGCGTTTGGGTCGGCGTCGGATCGCGCGACGAGGGCGCCACGGTGGCCGGCGCTGCGCACTTCCTGGAGCACCTGCTTTTCAAAGCGACCCCGACCCGCACGGCGGCCGGCATAGCCCAGGCGATGGACGCGGTCGGGGGTGAGCTCAACGCCTTCACCGGCAAAGAGCACACCTGCTACTACGCCCATGTGCTGGACACCGATCTGGAGCTGGCCGTCGCCCTGGTGAGCGATGTGGTGCTCAATGGGTCCTGCGCCGCCGCCGACGTCGACCTCGAACGCGACGTGGTTCTTGAGGAACTCGCGATGCGCGATGACGATCCCGAGGACGCGCTGGGCGATGTGTTTTTGTCCACGCTGTTCGGGGACCACCCGATCGGCCGGCCGGTGATCGGCAATGTCGAGTCGGTGTCGTCGATGACTCGTGCACAGTTGCGGTCGTTCCACCAGCGTCGCTACACACCGGAGCGCATGGTGGTCGCCGTTGCCGGCAACATCGACCACGACACGGTGGTGGCGCTGGTGCGAGAACACTTCGGGCATCGGCTGATTCGAGGCGAGAAGCCCGCCGAACCGCGCCGCGGCACTGCCAGGGTACCGGGCTCGCCCGGGTTGACCGTGGTCAACCGCGACGCCGACCAGACGCACATGTCTCTGGGAGTGCGTGCGCCGGGACGCTATTGGCAGCACCGTCAGGCGCTGGCGGTGCTCAACACCGCTCTGGGCGGGGGACTCAGTTCCCGGCTGTTCCAACAGGTTCGGGAAACCCGCGGCCTGGCGTACTCGATCTACTCGTCGGTGGACACCTTCGCCGACGCCGGCGCGCTATCGGTGTACACCGCATGCCAGCCGGATCGGTTCGCCGAGGTGGCGGCCGTGACCGCCGAGGTGCTCGAATCGGTGGCGCGTGATGGAATCACCGCCGACGAGTGCCGGATCGCCAAGGGATCGTTGCGCGGGGGATTGGTTCTGGGCCTGGAGGATTCCGGTTCCCGGATGAACCGGTTGGGCCGTACCGAGTTGAACTACGGCCGGCATCGGCCCATCGCGCGCACCCTGCGGGAATTGTCCGCGGTCACCGTCGAGGAGGTCAACGCGGTGGCCCGTCAGCTGTTGTGCCAGCCCTTCGGCGTCGCGGTGCTGGGTCCCTACCGCTCGAAAGGGGCGCTGCCAACCCGTCTGCGGGCGCTTGCCGGTTGATGGCAGGCTAGGGCAATGGCGTTCAGCTTCTCCGAGCTCACTGTCCCACTGGTCGGCGCGCCGATGGCCGGCGGTCCCAGCACGCCGGCGCTGGCGGCCGCGGTGTCGGAGGCCGGCGGACTGGGGTTCGTCGCCGGAGGCTATCGCACCGCCGGGCAGCTGGCCGACGAGATCATCGCCGCGCGTGCCGCCACCAGCGGTCCGATCGGTGTCAATCTGTTTGTGCCCCAACCCAGCGGCGCTGACGTGGTGTTGCTCGACGAATACGCCGACCTCCTGGATCCGCTGGCCGAGCACTACGGCGTAGAGCTGGGCCGGCCCCGCTTCGGTGACGACGACTGCTGGCCGGAGAAGCTCGAGGTGATCGCCGACCTGCAGCCCACGGTGGTGTCGTTCACGTTCGGGACGCCGTCCCCCGACGACATAGAGAGGCTTCGGGCGTTGCGCATCCTGACGATGGTCACGGTCACATCGGCCTACGAGGCCGGTGTCGCTCTGGGACATGGCGCCGGGGTGCTGGTGGTGCAGGGTCCCAAGGCGGGCGGACATCGGGGCACCTTCGCACCGGACGTGCACCCGGGCACTGAGTCGCTGGAGCATGTGCTGGCCGAGATCGCCCACGCCCACGCCCATGTCCCGTTGGTGGCGGCGGGCGGGCTCGGCACCGCGGCCGACGTGGCCGGGGTGCTGGGCGGCGGCGTGGTCGCAGCCCAGGTCGGTACCGCGCTGCTGCTGGCTCACGAAGCCGGGACCAATCCGACGCACCGTGCGGCACTGACCAACCCGGAATTCACCAACACCACGGTGACGTGTGCGTTCTCCGGCCGCTACGCGCGTGGCCTGGAGAACGACTTCACCCGCGCCTTCGATGATGTGGCCCCGGTGGGATACCCGGAGATCAACCACATGACCACCCCGATCCGGGCGGCGGCGGTAGCCGTGGACGACCCGCATGGGACGAGCCTGTGGGCCGGGACCGCCTACCGGACCGCCCGGTCGGCTCCGGCCGCCGACATCATCGCCGACTTGGCGTCGGGTTGAGCCCTGCGGGCATCGTCAGGGAGTGGCGACGGTCACAATCTAATCTAGGCGGTACCGGTGGTATCGTTGTACCCTATCGGGCAATCTGTCCATTGCGAAGACAATTGATGGGGTTTTGTAAACCCGGTGGGAGGTTCGTCATGCTCAAGGTCGATGACAGCGCCGCCGGCCCGCATGACGGGTCACTTGATCACGAGCGCATCGTCCTGCAGGCCCGCGACGTCGGGTTCGACTGGTCGGACCTGCCGGTGCACTACGTGCCCGGCGAGCCCTTCGTCACCCACTTCTGCAATGTGCTGCACCTCTTGCTGCCGGCCGGCGAGGAGTTCTTCGTCGAGGTGTTCAAGCAGGCGCTACCGCTGATCAAGGACGACCAGCTGCGGCTCGACGTCCAGGGATTCATCGGACAGGAGGCCACCCACTCCCAGGCGCACACCGCAGTTGTCGACCACTTGGCCGCCCGGGGCGTCGACATGTCGCCGTTCACCGGCCAGATCAAATGGCTCTTCGACAAACTGCTCGGCGACCGGCCGGCCTGGAATGAGCGCCGTCAGCAGCGCTGGCTGCTGGAACGGGTGGCTCTGGTGGCCGCCGTTGAGCACTACACCGCGATTCTCGGGGAGTGGGTCCTGGAGAGCCCCGGGCTGGACGAGGTCGGCACCCATCCGGCGATGCTGGACATGTTGCGCTGGCACGGTGCCGAAGAGGTCGAGCACAAGGCTGTCGCGTTCGACGTGATGAAGCACCTGCGGGCCGGCTTCTTCCGGCAGGTCCGTACCCAGTTGGCCGTCACCCCCCTGATGCTGCTGTTGTGGGTGCGCGGCCTGCGGTTCATGTACAAGGTGGACCCGCAATTGCCGTCCGGAACCATGCCGCGCTGGCGGGACTGGTTCATCGCCGCGCGCCGGGGGCTGGTGCCCTCGCCGTTCGAATTCCTGCCGGCGATCGCCTCTTACTACCGTCCGGGCTTCCACCCAGCGCAACTCGGCGGGGTGGAGAAGGCGGTCAACTACCTGGCCGTATCGCCCGCTGCCCGCGCCACGCACTGACCCGAACCGCGGGCGAACAACGAGGAGTGCAGTCGATGACTACCCCGACCACCACCACTGTGACGTCAACCGACGGTGTGACCCTTGCGGTGCACGCCTACACCGATCTGGACCCGCAACGGGCGACCATCCTGGCGATCCACGGCTACCCGGACAACCACCACATCTGGGACGGCGTGGCCCGCGAGCTCATCGAGCAGCACCCCGGCCGCTACAACGTCGTCGCCTACGACGTACGCGGAGCGGGGACGTCCTCGGCGCCGGCGGAGAAGTCGGGCTACCGATTCCCGCACCTGATCGCCGACGTTGCCGCGGTGCTCGAGCACCTGGGCCGGCTCGGTGTGGACCAGGTTCACCTCCTGGGCCACGACTGGGGTTCGATCCAGGGCTGGGCCGCCATCACCGACCCGGCCGTGGCAGCCAAAATCGTTTCCTACACCTCGATTTCGGGTCCGCACCTGGATTATGCCGGCCGCTTCCTGCGCTCGGCGCGCAACCTGCGGACGCTCGGAGACGTCATCCGGCAGCTGCTGGAGTCGAGCTACATCTGGCTGTTCTTGACCCCGCGGGTTCCCGAGGCGGCTTTCCGGTCCGGTCTGGGCGTCCGGGTCCTTGGCTGGCTTGACCGGATCGGTCGCTCGGGCAACCCGCAGCCGGCCATGCCCCGGGGCGAGAACGACTACGTCAACGGGCTCAACCTCTACCGCGCGAACATGCCGGGGCCCTTTCTGAAGCCGTCACGGCCGCTGCCCGCCACCGATGTCGCCGTGCAGGTGCTCGCGCCGCGCCTGGACCTGTTCGTCAGCCCGGCCCTGCAGCGGTACACCGGATCGATCCCGGCTAACCACCGGGTGCTCGACATCGACGGCGGCCACTGGGTGGTGACCGATCGCCCCGACGTGATCGCCCGGCTGACCGACGAGTGGGTGCAGCACAGCGTGGCCGGTGCAGCCGGCGACGACGAACGGCACGCCTGATATGACTCAGGAGATCTGGCAATCGCGCCCCGCCGACCTTTACGGCCGGCGAACGCATGACCGGCTGTTTAACGCGCTGTGGGGCGCGATCACCGTATTCGGTGGAATGGCCGCGTTGTCGCGGTGGACGCCGTCCCGGGTAGCCCCGGTGTCACGGACGATCGCGGCCGTGATCACCAAGCGGGAGATGGTGACCAGCGACGTGGTGGCCCTCACTCTCGCGGACCCCGATGGCGGACTGTTGCCGTCCTGGACGCCGGGCGGTCACATCGACGTGCAGTTGCCCTCGGGTCGCCGCCGGCAGTACTCACTGTGCGGTGTGCCGGGACGTCGTACCGAGTACCGCATCGCGGTACGCCGGCTCGACGACGGGGGCGGCGGCTCGGTTGAGATGCACGAGTCCTACGCCGAGGGCGACACGTTGCTGTTCGAAGGTCCGCGCAACGCGTTCTATCTGGGCACCGGTGAGGGCGAGGCGCTGTTCGTCATCGGAGGGATCGGCGTGACCCCGATGCTGCCGATGCTCCGCGAGGCCGCGCAGCGCGGAATCGATTGGCGCGCGGTGTATGCCGGCCGCAGTCGTGCCGACATGCCGTTGCTCGATGAGGTGCTGGCCGTGGATCCCGACCGGGTCACGGTATGGGCCGACGACGAGCACGGGCGCTTCGCCGGCACCGAGGAGCTGCTGGCCGGCGCCGGACCGCAGACCGCGGTCTACGTATGCGGCCCGAGCGCGATGCTCGAAGCGGTGCGTGTCACCCGCGACCAACATGCTGACGCCCCGCTGCACTATGAGCGGTTCAGTCCGCCGCCGGTGGTCGACGGGGAGCCGTTCGAGGTGGAGCTGGCCCGGTCTGGGCGCGTACTGGAAATTCCCGCGGACCGCTCGGCGCTGGACGTGATGCTCGACGCCGATCCCACGACCGCATACTCGTGCCGGCAGGGATTCTGTGGCACCTGCAAGGTCACGGTGGTCTCCGGTGACGTCGACCGGCGCGGACGCACCGCAGAGGGCGACGACGAGATGCTGGTCTGTGTCTCGCGGGCCAACGGGAGACGGATCGTCATCGACGCCTGAGTCGAGACGTATCGGTGCAGATAGGATGCCCGGATGTCCGGTGTTGCTGAGATCCATCGCGGGAGTTTGCGGGCCAGAATCATCTACGCCGTCTTTGCGGCGGTAATGCCGCGGTTGGTGCGGTGGATCAGCCGCCGTGGCGGTCCCGAGGCCATGCCCGGCATGTTGGCGCAGCTGGGCCGCCGTACCAACACCGTGGCCCGCCTGCAACGGCTGCGACCGTATTTCCGGATCCGCTTCACCCGCGAGTCCGCTGCAGGGGTTCCCGTCGAGATCGTTCGCAGAGCAGATTGCGTCGCCCCGCTGGGCGACGGCGTCATCTTGTACTTTCACGGCGGCGGGTTCTTCACCGGCGGTCTGGACACCCACCTACATGTCGTGGCGGCCCTGGCCCGGCGCACCCGGCTGCCGGTCGTGCACGTGGACTACCGGCAATTTCCCGACGTGAGCGTGGACGGCTCGGTGGAGGACTGCGTCGGCGCCTACCGCTGGCTGCTGGAACAGGGGGCCGACCCGGCCAAGACGGTGATCGCCGGAGACTCCGCAGGTGGCTTTCTCACGTTTACCACCGCACTGCGAGCCCAGCAGGAAGGGCTGCCGGCCCCGGCCGGAGTCATCGGGATCTCGGCACTGCTGGAGCTCGACGGAACGGCCCGCAGCACTCACCCGAACATGGGCACCGATGCATTCGGCATAGCGGACACGCTGCCGGACCTCGTCGAGCATGTGTGCCCGTCGCCGCCGATGCGTCGCGAGCTGTCTCCGATCAACGGCCGGCTGGAGACCATGCCGCCGGCGCTGCTGATCGCGGCCGAGTCGGAGATCCTGCGCTGCGACAACGAACGGCTGCACGCCGCGCTGCTGGCGCAGGGCCGGTCCAGCCGGCTCGAACTGTGGACACATCAGGTGCACGCGTTCCCGGCGCTGTTCCCCTTCCTGCCGGACAGTCGGGCGGCGTTTGACCTGATGGTTCGTTTCGTCGCCGAACGCCTTGCCGACCCTGGTGCGTCCGGCGAGACCCGCCGAGAGGTGTCCTAAAAGCCCCTGCCAGTAGGGTGGCGGTCATGCGGGTAGCAGTGCTGGGCGCCAAGGGCAAAGTCGGCGCCACGATGGTGGCGGCGGTGCAGGCCGCCGAGGATCTGACCCTGTCCGCCGAGGTCGACGCCGGTGACGAACTGAGCTTGTTGACCGACAGCGGCACCGAGGTGGTGATCGACTTCACCCACCCCGCCGTCGTCATGGACAACCTGAAGTTCTTGATCGACAACGGGATCCATGCGGTCGTGGGCACCACCGGCTTCACCGAGGAGCGGCTCGCCCAGGTGCGTTCCTGGATCGAGGCCAAGCCCGGTTCGGCGGTGCTGATCGCGCCCAACTTCGCGATCGGCGCGGTGCTGTCGATGCATTTCGCGACCCAGGCCGCAAAGTACTTCGAATCGGTAGAGGTCATCGAGCTGCACCACCCGCACAAGGCCGATGCGCCGTCGGGTACCGCCACTCGCACCGCCGCACTGATCGCCGAAGCGCGAAAAGGACTGCCGCCCAACCCCGACGCCACCAGCACCGGCCTGCCCGGAGCCCGCGGCGCGGACGTGGACGGTGTGCCTGTGCATTCAATCCGGCTGGCCGGGCTGGTCGCCCACCAAGAGGTCCTGTTTGGGACCATGGGGGAGACGCTGACCATCCGCCACGACAGCATCGACCGGACCTCCTTCGTTCCCGGGGTGCTGCTGGCGGTACGCCGGGTCGCCGAATTCCCCGGGCTCACGATCGGCATCGAACCCCTCCTCGACCTGAAGTAGTCGTGAAAAAGGTGTCGCCGGCCACGCGGGTGAAGGTGCTCATCGCCTTCATGTGTGTGGCGCTGCTGATGTATCTGGCGTTTCTGGGCCGGATCGCTGTACTGCTGATCGCCTCCGGCTCGGTGGCAGCGATCGGGATGGGTCTGGCGCTACTGATCATGCCGTTCCTCGGACTGTGGGCGATGATCGCCACCCTGCGGGACGGATTCGCCCACCAGCGCCTGTCACGGCTGATCGCCGAGGACGACATGGAACTCGACGCCGGCGCCTTGCCCCGGCGGCCGTCCGGACGCATCGAACGCGACGCCGCCGACGCCCTGTTCCACACGGTTCGCGCCGAACTCGACGCCGACCCCGACAACTGGCGGCGCTGGTACCGGCTGGCCCGGGCCTACGAGTTCGCCGGGGACCGTCGACGCGCGCGGGAGGCAATGAAGACCGCGGTCGCGCTGCAGGGGCAGCAGTGAACAAGACACTGCTGGTGGTGCACCACACGCCCTCGCCGTTCTGCCAGGCCATGCTCGAGGCGGTGCTGTCCGGGGCGACGGACCCGCAGATCGAGGGCGTCGACGTGGTGCGCCGCGCCGCGCTCGAGGTGTCGCCCACTGACATGCTGGCCGCCGACGGCTATCTGCTGGGCAGCCCCGCCAACCTGGGCTATGTCAGCGGCGCGCTCAAGCACGCCTTCGACGTCTGTTACTACCCGATCCTGGACTCGACCCGCGGCAGGCCGTTCGGCCTCTATCTGCACGGCAACGAAGGAACCGAGGGCGCCGAACGGGCCGTCGACTCCATCACGACGGGCCTGGGATGGGTCAAAGCGGCCGACTACGTGGTGGTGTCGGGCAAGCCGGGCAAGCCAGACCTGGACGCGTGCTGGGAGCTTGGCGCGACGGTGGCCGCGCAGCTCATGGACTAAACCCCGTTAGGGGTCGATGTGGGTTTCCGGCATGTAGAACGAGTGCAGCGGGTAATCCCGGCCGGGCGCCATCGAGTGGCAGTCCTGCTGCGACGGCGGTGATTTCGGCGGCTCGTAGTAATAGATGACGCAGCGCTGCCAGCTGCCATCGGGCTGAACCGGACCGTCGCACTTCTGGGCGGTGGAGAAGAACAGCAGTGGGTTGTCCTGACAACCCGCCTGGGCTGCCGGCGCCGAGGCGATCAGCCATCCGGCCGCCAGCCCGGTGGCCGCCAGCGCGGTGGTCAGGCCCCCGGTGAGGTAGCGCTTCACGGTCGGCCCTTCTCGTCCTGTCGTTTTGTCGAGAGACTACGCCGGATGTCGCCGGTGTTTGCCCGGTTGAGTCGGCCGTTCCCGTGCAGTTCTTATCGTGAGGCGATAGGCTGCGATGCCGTGACCCAAGCAAACGACACTGCGTCCACGACGGAGTCCACCACGGACCTGCTTGCGCGCACGCTGGAGTCTGTGCGCGTCGCCTACGAGAACATCGCGGAGCTGGCAGAGCATCAGAACGGCATTTACGCCGTGGCCCAGTCCGCGAGGGGCACCGCGCTGATCCACGACCTGCGCAAGCAACTCGACCAGCTCAACAAGATCCTGCCCTTCAAGAGCTAGCTGTTCTGACCTGAGAGGTTGGGTACGCGACTGGCGGGTGGTTGGCCTCT
>CAXYUC010000015.1:0-41794 GCA_964292075.1 uncultured Mycolicibacter sp. | reverse complement strand
CCCGACGATCCGGCCCCCCGACCGGCGCAGCACTCTTCTCGCTCAACTCAACCTCTCCGACAGCTGCGCGAGCAGCTCGTCATCACTCATGTCGTCATAGGCGTCGGCGCTGTCCTGCTCGGCGACCGCTATCAGCTCGGGCAGGATCGTCGCGAGATATCCCGTCAGTGCGTCGATGGTCGGGTAGTCGAACACCACTGCGGCCGGCAGAGTTTCGCCGAGGCTGTCGGAGAGTGACCGCTGCAGGGTGACGCTCATCAGCGAATCCATGCCGGACTGGAAGAATCCGGCGGTCGGATCCAGCGCGTGGCGCGACCCCAGTCCCATGGCGGCGACGACCTGGTCGGTGACGTGTTCGCGCAGCAGCTCCGCACGCTGTTCGGGTTCCGCCTCAGCCAGAGCGCGGCGGAACTCGGTGCTCTGGGCGGCCGGTCCGTCAGCCGGTGCGTGGACGATCAGCAGCTCGTCGACGATGCGCAGCGCCGCCCGGGTGCGGTAAGCGGCGGCAAGCCGCGGCCAGTCCGCCGCGACGACGGTGTGCCGCACCGCGCTGTGTGCACCGATCACCAGTGGCAGCGCTCCGATGGCGACATCGTCGGCCATCGGCTCCAGCCCGGAGTCGACAGTCACCTGGCGTTCGACATCGGATTGGGTGTCGGTCAACGACTTCCACAAGCCCCAGTTGATCGCGGTGGCCGGCAGCCCGGCCGCGCGGCGGGCGTAGGCGAAGGTGTCCAGGAAGGTAGTGGTGGCCGTGTAGTGCGCCAGCCAGCGCGACCCGGTGATGCCAGAGATCGACGAGAACAGCACGAAGTAGCGCACCGGCTGTCGCAGCGACAGCTTGTGCAACACCGCGACCACGTCGAGCTTCGGACGGAACATGGTGGTGACGTCGTCGTCGGTCATGTCCCGCAGGGTCACCGGGCCGCCGGCGAAGGCCGCCACGTGGATGCCTTCCAGCGGCGGCAGGTCCGCACCGAAGCGATCGAACAGTGCGCCCATCGCGGTCTCGTCGGCGGCGTCGGCAGGCACTGTCACCAGTGTCGTTCCGGCCGAGGCCAACTCCGTCGCCAACGCCTCGAGCAGTGAGCCCGGACGTCGGGACACCGCGACAATGGTCTTGGCGCCACTGGCCGCCAGTTGCCGTACCAGCTGCGGCCCGATGTTGCCGGTCGCACCGATCACCAGATGGCAACTGTCGGCGTCGAATTCGACCGGCGCAGCACCGCTGGGACGACCGCCGAGCAGGCGCGGCACCCGACGAATACCGGCCCGGTAGACGACCTGGTCCTCGTTGTCGGAGGCGTCGGCCTCGGCCAGCAGATATCCGGCGACCAGTGCTGCGGGGACCGACTCGTCGACGTCGACGACCCTGCCCCAGATCTCCGGGTGCTCCAGGGCCAGGCTGCGGCCCAGTCCCCAGAGCACGGCGTGCGCGGGGTTGGCCCGGTCGCCATCGCCGACAGGTTGAGCATTGCGCGTCAGCAGGAACAGCTTCGCCGGGTTCGACAGCTGCTCCGCCATCGCGGTGACCAGGCGCCGCGCCGCGTTGAACGCATCGTAGGCCGGTGCGGCGCTCAGATCCTTCGCATCCGTGGACGGCGCGAACAGCACATGGGTGGCGGTGCCCAGCGCCGCGGCCAGTGTCGCGCGTCCGCCGTCGGCAGCCAGAACCGATGCGTCCAGCGTAGTAACGCCGCCGCCCAGCTTCGCGCCGATCTCGGCACCCAGGTCATCGCCGCCGATCACCAGCCAGGAGGGAGTGCCGGTCGCCGTATCGATTTCCGAGGCCGCTGCTTCGGCAGCCGGCCAGGTCAGTTCGCACCACCAGTCCTCGGGCACCGCACCCGGACTGCCAACGGCCCGTTGTGGGCCGGCACCAGCCGGGACGGCGGGGCGCCGGACGGCCGCGGTCTCGATCCAGTAGCTGCTGTGCTGCCACGGGGTGGCGGGCAGCACCGGGTGCGGCTCAGCCGGGTGCGCGGTCTGCGGGGGCTGGGTGGTGTGCGTGCAGTTGAGGCTGGTGTGAAAGCTGACCGCGTCGTCGGCGTCGCGCACCAGGGTTCCGACGCTGTGGTGGTGACCGCCGAGCGCTTCCACGGTGTCAGCAATCGCGTGAGTGAGAATCGGGTGGGCGCTGACTTCCACGAACGTGGTGTACTCCCCGGCCGCGGCAGCAACCGCTTGGGTCAGCAGCGCAGGCTGCCGAACGTTGTTCACCCAGTAGTCGGCGTCCAAGAGCGGCATGCCCCCGGCCGGCATGGCGGCTTCGGTCACCGTCGAGAAGAACGGGATGGTGGCGACTTCGGGCGTCAGGTCCGCCAATGCCGCCCGCAACTCGGGCAGGATCGGGTCCATCAGCGCGGTGTGCGAGGCCACTTCCATGTTGACCCGCCGGGCGAACTTGTTCTGGCCACTGACAGCCGCGATGACCGCATCGACGGGTGCCACCGGACCCGCCACCACGGTCTGCTTCGGCGAGAGGTAGCCCGCCACACTGACATCCGGGTAGTCGGCCAGCAGCGCCTCGACGGCGTCGGTGTCCAAGTTCAGCAGCGCCACCGCGCCCTGACCGGCCTGCCGCGACATCAACTGCGAACGAGCCGCGATGACCCGGAATCCATCGGCCGGGCTCAGCGCCCCGGCGACCACCGCCGCGGTGACCTCGCCCATAGAGTGACCAATAACGGCGTCGGGGTGTACCCCGTAGGAGCGCCACAGCTCGGTCAGCGCCAGCTGGAGTCCCATCAGGACAGGCTGTACCTGCGCGTCGCCGCTGACCGGTTCACCGGCGGAGATCACCTGCCACAGCGAGAACCCGACGTGTTCGACGAATGCCGGTTCCAGCACGGCCAGCGCCCGGGCGAACGACGGCTCGTCGGTGAGCAGTTGACGGCCCATGCCGATCCAGTGCGAGCCCTGGCCCGAATACACGAATACGGTGCCGGGGCCGCATGGGCCGTCGTGCGGACCGATGACTCCGCACTCCTGGCCATCCGCCGAGGTGCCGGCCGCCAGTGCCCGCAGGCCACTGATCGCCGCACCCCGGTCGCGGGCGCACACCGTGCCGAACAGGGGTTGCCGGGCACGGTGGTGATTGAGGGTGTGGGCGACGTCGGCCAGTTCCACACCGGCGCCGTCGCCTTCCATCCAGTCGGCCAGGTCGCTGGCTGTTGCCGCGATCCGTTCCTGGGTCCGTGCCGAGACCACCAGGGTGGTCACTGCCGGATCTACCTCGCGCGCAGTGATCTTGGCGGGTGGCGCCTGCTCGATGACCACATGGGCGTTGGTGCCACCGAATCCGAATGAGGAGATCCCGGCCCGCCGCGGGTGATCCGAGGAAGGCCATTCCTGTTGTTCGGCAACGACTTTCAAACGCATCTGCTCGAAAGTGATGTGCGGGTTCGGGGTGTTGAAATGCAGGTTCTTCGGAATTCGCCCGCGTTGGACGGCCAGCACCGTCTTGATGAAGCCGACCATCCCGGCGGCCGCCTCGAGATGGCCAAGGTTCGACTTGGCGGCGCCGAGCAGCAGCGGCGCCTGGGCGGAACGGCCCCGGCCCAGCACGGTGCCCAGCGCTTTGGCCTCGATCGGGTCGCCCAACAGGGTTCCGGTTCCGTGGGTTTCGACGTAGTCGACGTCCTGTGGGGCGATGCCGGCGTCGGCGTAGGCCGATCGCAGGACCGCCATTTGGGCGGCCGGGTTCGGCGCCAGCAGGCCGTTGGAGTGGCCGTCGGAGTTGATCGCCGATCCGCGCACCACCGCCAGCACGCGGTCGCCGTCGTGGCGGGCGTCGGACAGCCGCTTGAGTATCACGACACCGCAGCCCTCACCGCGAACGAACCCGTCGGCGTCGGCGTCGAACGCGTGGCAGGCACCGGTCGTCGACAAGGCCCCGCTCTGGTCGAACCCGCGGAACACCGCGGGTGACATCAGCAGGTTCACGCCGCCGGCGATGGCGGTCTCGCATTCCCCGGTCCGCAGACTCCGGCACGCCAGGTGCAGGGCGACCAGCGAAGACGAGCACGCGGTGTCCACCGTCACCGACGGCCCGCGCAGGTCCAGGAAATACGACAGCCGGTTGGCGATGATGCTCAGTGCGCCACCGGCGTTGCTCCAGGCGTCGACGCTTTGCAGGTCGGAGGACGCATGGCAGCCGTACTCGGTGATGCTGGCCCCGACGTACACACCGGTCTGCGATCGCCGCAACGATGTCGCCGGAATTCCCGCGTGCTCCAAGGCTTCCCACGCCACTTCGAGCAAGAGCCGTTGCTGCGGGTCCATCTTGACCGCTTCGCGGCTGGAGATGTCGAAGAACTCGGCGTCGAATGCGGCGATATCGCGCAGAAATGAGCCCCAGCGGGTGGTCCGGGCGATCGCGTTGCCGGTCTCGGCTGACCCGTCGTCGAACGGCTCCCAGCGATCGGCAGGCACTTCTGTCACCGCGTTGCCGCCGTCGAGCAGGAACTGCCACAGCGCGTCCGGTGAGTTGATGTCACCGGGGAACCGGCAACCCAGACCGATCACCGCGATGGGCTCGTCGGTGCCAAATCGACCGGGCTCGGGTGCTAACTCTTCGTCGGCGGATTCGGGCTCGATGAGGAACCGGGCCAATTCCGTGACCGACGGGTGCTGCCAGAGTTCCACCGGTGAGACCTTGCGGCCGAGCAGTTCGGACAGCTCCCCGCAGAGCACTACGGCATCGCGGGAACCGACGCCCAGATCGTTGAGCGACGCGTTGAAATCGATGTCCTCGAGGCTGCAACCGATGTTGGTGACCAGATAGTCGGCCAGCCAGTGGCGCAGTGATTCTTCGTCAAATGCTGCGGTCATGCGGGGAACTCAATTCCCACTAGATCCCGTCCCATCCGGCCGGAGCCGATTCCACGCTGTCGAACAGCTCATTCAAAACACTGTCGGCCGACTCGGGCAGCTCACCTCCGGTGGCTTCCGCGCCGCCGCCGACATCTTCCTGCGGCAGCAGCTTGCCGGTCAGGTGCGCCGCCAGTGCCGCAGTCGTCGGGTGATTCCACAGCATGGTGGCCGACAGCTCCATGCCGACCAGCGCTTCGATGTCGCGGCGGACCGACATCGCCATCACGGAGTTCAGACCGAGTTCGGCGAACGGCCGGTCCAGCTGAAGCTCAGCCTCCGACATGCGAAGCTCGCGCGCCAGAATGCTGCGCAACCCGACTTCCAGCTCGCTCAGTATCTCATCGGCGGGCAGCTGCGCCCAGTCGCGGACCGGTCCGGCAACACCGGTGCCGGCGGTACCCGGCTCCCCCTCCGACGGCAGCGGCACCATCACGGCCTGCGCGACGTCGTAGTGCTCCACGTGGTCCCAGGCGGCGAAGGCTTCCGCTGGGGTGATGGGCCGTGAGCCCATCCGCTCGAGTTCGTGCAGCACGACGTGTGCCTCGACCCCGAAGCCCACGCCCTTCCACGCCACCCAGTCCAGGCTGACGCTGTGGCAGCCCAGCTGGTGGCGGGCCCGAGCCAAGCCGTCCAGGTAGGCGTTGGCGCTCGCGTAGGCACCCTGACCAGGAACCCCGAACACTGCCCCGGCGGCTGCGGTCATGAAGAAGAAGTCCAGGCTTCCCGGTGGGAAGAGCTCATTGAGCACCTGCGCACCCGCGACCTTGGGCCACATCGTGTCGCGAAGCCGCTCGGTCTCGACCTCGGTGAGCAGTTGGCCCTCGGTGATACCGGCAGCATGGATGATGCCGCGGATCGGCGGGGCGCCGGCGGCGTCGCGGCGGGCCAACAGGTCAGCCACCGCGGCCCGGGAGCCGACGTCGAGGCCGGCCACATCTACGGTGACACCGCGCCGCTCCAACGCCCGGATGGCGGCAATCTTGTGCCGCACGCCCTCCTCGATCTCCTCGGAGTCCCAGTCGCGCCGGGGCGGCAGGGCGCTGCGGCCCGCCAAGATCAGGCGCCGGGCACCGCGGTCGGCCAGCCATCCGGCCATCAGCAGGCCGAGCGCACCCATACCGCCGGTGATGAGGTAGGCGCCGTCGGGCTGGCACACCATCGGCTCACGCTGCGGCGGACCGGCGATCGGAGTGAACGCCGGCGTCAGGAACTGGCCGTCACGCCACACCAGGATGGCCTTGGCCGGCGTGCGCAGGATGCCCGACAGCGCCGCAGCGGACGCGGCAACATCGACGGTGTCACCGCTGGGCAGGTCCACCAGCCCACCGCACAGCTGCGGTTGCTCTGCCCGGATCACGCCCGCCAGACCCCACAGGCAGCTTTGGCGCACCGCAGCGGCAGAGGCGGCCTCGTGCACTCCATGAGTGATGATCCACAGGGCCGGCGGGTGAGCGTCCCGGTCGGCCAGTGTGGCCACCAGCTCGGCCACCTCGCCGGCCAGCCGGGCCGCGCAATCCAGGTCGGATTCGTCTGCTGGGCCCGGGTCGGCGACGTAGACGACGTTCTGGGCGTCGGTGATCCCGACAGTGTGGTGACCGACCGCGGTCAATCCGTCGCGCAGACGCTCGGCGGCGGCACCGCCACCGATCACCGTCAAAGATCCCGGCTGGCTCGGGGTTTGCGGTTCGGCATCCCAGGGCTGCCAGTCGATCGCGTGGGCGATCGAGCTCGGGTCGTCGGCCGAGGTGGCCGAGTTCAGCGCCGTGTAGCGCAGCCCGCGGATGTCGACACACCGGGCGCCGTCGGCTGTGGTCACGGCGATGTCGACGATGAGTTCGCCCTCGCCGCCGTCGCGCCGCTGCACAGTGACTCCGGCCCGGCCGTCGGCGGGCGCGTCGCCGAAACGGACATCGTCGACCGACGCGGGCACCATGAGCTCGGAGTTGGCATCGTCGACCAGGCGGGCAACGTGCAGCGCGGCGTCGAGCAGCGCGGCCGTGCCGGACTGCGCGGATGTGACGTCGGCACGCAATTCCGTCGCGGTGGCCCGACCGGAGGTCAGCGACCACTCGAACGGGCGTCCCTCACTGCCCCAGGTGAGCCACAGCTCGGTCACCGCGTCGTCGTCGAAGAAGGTTCCGCCGTGGCCATTGGTGAGTGCCGAATCAGCAGCGGGCCAGGAGGATTCGTCGCGCGGCGCGATGCGGGCGCTGAGGTGTTTGACCCAGCGAGCCGCGGGGTCGTCGGAAACCGCCTTCGATGACACCGTCACCGATTCACCGTCGGCGACCACCTGGATGGTCCGCGGCCGGTCGACGATGATCGGGTGCTCGAACCGGATCTCGTTGACCGCCGAGTGTCCGCTGACCTCGAACGCGGCGTCCGACAGGGTTTGCAGCAGCACCGATGCCGGGACCAGCTCCACCCCGTTGTTGCGGTGACTGCCGGGGTAGGGCTTGGTCTCCGGCGACAGCCGGGCTTGCCACAGGTGGACGGTCGGCGTGCTGCCGATCTTGATGTGGGTACCCAGCAGAAGTCCCGGACGCGGCGCGGATTCTGCTGCAGTGATGGAACTTTCGGCTACAAGCCAGTGGTGGGTGTGTCGCCACGGCGTGGTCGGCAGCACCGGGTGGGTCCCCGACGGGTGCGGCAGTTCGCGAGGGCTCACCGGGTGCGCGCTGTTGAGATGCTGATGGAAGACGACGGTGTCATCGCCGTCGCGAACCAGCGTGGCGACGCTGCAGTGCGGCACCGCGTCCAGGATCTCGTCGATGGTGTGGGTCAAGATCGGGTGCGGGCTGATCTCGATGAACGTGCCGTACTTGTCGCCTGCGGCGGCCACCGCCTGGTTCACCCGGGCAGGTTGGCGCACGTTGTCCGCCCAGTAGCCGGCGTCGAGCACCGGGGTGGGCCCGAGCGGATCGACCACGGTGGACAGGAACGGGATCTGCGGCATTTGGGGGGTGATGTCGGCCAACTCGGCGCGCAGTTCATCCAGGATCGGATCCATGAACGCGGTATGGGAGGCCACCTCCATATTCACCCGCCGCGCAAACCGCTCGGAAGCAGCCACCGCAGCGATCACCGCATCCACATCCGCCGGCGCACCCGCCACCACCGTCTGCCGCGGCGACAAATACCCCGCCACCTCAACACCGGGATAACCCGCCAACAACTCCACCGCCGCAGCGGCATCCAACTCCAACAACGCCACCGCACCCTGACCGGCCTGCCGCGACATCAACGCCGACCGCACCCCGATCACCCTCAAACCCTGCTCCGGCGTCAGCGCCCCGGCCACCACCGCCGCAGACACCTCCCCCATCGAATGCCCAATCACCGCATCCGGAACAACCCCATAAGAACGCCACAACGCAGCCAACGCCAACTGCAACCCCATGATCACCGGCTGCACCTGCGCATCACCAGAAATCTGCACGCCCGCAGCAATCACCTCACGCAGCGAAAAACCCACCTGCGCAACAAAAACCGGCTCCAACTCATCAACAGCCGCAGCAAACACCGGCTCATCGGCCAACAACCGACGACCCATCCCCACCCAATGCGAACCCTGACCCGAAAACACAAACACAGTCCCGGGGCCGGGCAGCGCCGCGGCGGGTTCCACCACGCCCGGTGCGGATTCACCGGCGGCCAGCCCAGCAAGCCCCGCAATGGCCTGCTCGTGATCGCGGGCGGCGATGGTGGCGAATTTCTGATGACGAGTGCGGTGATGGTTGAGCGCGTGGGCGATGTCCGGTAGCGCGATGTCGGCGCCGTCGGTGGCCATCCACTGCGCAAGCACCCCGGCAGTGGCCGCGATACGCGCCGGCGACTTGCCCGACACCACCAACGTACTCACCGGCACCGCAACAGCCCCCGAAGCCACCTCACCCTCGGGAGCCTGCTCCACAATCACATGCGCATTAGTGCCCGACACCCCAAACGAAGACACCCCCGCCCGACGCGGACGCGACACCACCGGCCACGCCATCGCCGCACCAGCAACCACAAACTTCGACGCCCCCACACCCGCATTCGGCGTCAACTCCGAAAAATTCACATGCCGCGGAATAAACCCCCGCTGCACCGACAACACCGTCTTAATGAACCCCGCAACACCCGAAGCAGACTCCAAATGCCCCAAATTAGTCTTCACCGACCCCAACACCAACGGCGCCGAAGACCCCCGCTCACCAAACACCGCCGCCAAAGCATCCAACTCAATCGGATCCCCCAACGCCGTCCCCGTACCATGCGCCTCGACATAATCAATATCGCCCGGCCCCAACCGCGCCGACGCCAACGCCGCCCGCACCACCTTCTGCTGCGCCGGACCCGACGGCACCGTCTGACCCGACGACGGCCCATCCTGATTCACCGCCGAACCACGCACCACCGCCAACACCCGGTCACCATCACGCTGCGCATCCGAAAGCCGCTTAAGCACCACCACCCCAGCACCCTCAGACCGCACATAACCATCAGCCGCGGCATCAAACGTCTTGCACTGCCCATCCGGCGCCAACATCCCCCACCGCGACGTCGCAATACTGTTCTGCGGGGTCAACATCAAATTCACCCCAGCCGCCAACGCCTGATCCGACTCCCGACGCCGCAAACTCGCACACGCCAAATGAATCGACACCAACGACGACGAACACGCCGTATCCAACATCATCGCCGGACCATGCACACCCAAAAAATACGACAACCGCCCCGCCGCAAAATTCGGCGCATTACCGAACGAAGCATAGGGATCGATTTCTTCGGCGCGGATATTGCCGACGATATTGAGTGCATAGTCGTTAGTGGTCATCCCCACGAACACACCGGTCGCCGTACCCCGGATCGCCTCCTTAGTGATCCCGGCATGCTCCAACGCCTCCCAGGCCACCTCCATCAACAACCGCTGCTGAGGATCCATCGCATCAGCCTCACGCGGCGAAATACCAAAGAACTCCGCATCAAACTCCGCCGGCTGCCACGACGTCAAAAACCCGCCCTCACGAGAACAAATCGTCCCCGGCACCGAATGATCCGACGAAAACAACCCATCGGCATCCCAACGATCCGCCGGAACCCGAACAATCCCCGAACCCTCATCACACAACAACCGCCACAACGCAGCCGGACCATCCACCCCACCAGGCAGACGACACCCCACACCCACCACCGCAATCGGCTCAGTATCACCCGCCTCAGCAACCGCCAACCGCGCCGTCAAATCATCAATCTTGCGCAGCGCCTCAGCAACAATCGCCCGACGATCCGGCCCCCCGACCGGCGCAGCACTCTTCTCGCTCAACTCAACCTCCCCGAGAGCCGCGCGAGCAGCTCGTCATCAGTCACACAGACCGAGCGGTAGCATCCAGTCGGTCGAACCCATCACGCTGGTAGATCTCCACACAGCTGGAACGGCGAATCTTGCCACTGGTCGTGATCGGGATAGCACCCGGCGACACGAGGACCAAGTCACCGCTCACCAGTCCGTGTGCCTTGGACAGCGCGGCCGTCACTTTGCGACGCACCTCGGTCAGCCTGTCCAGGATCTCCGCATCGGAACCCCCCTTGTTCTTGAACTCCACAATCGTAACAAGCTGCTCAGACTGACTATTGGGGATCGAGACCGCAGCGACACGCCCACCGGTGATTTCCTGAACGGTTGCCTCGATGTCGTCCGGGTAGTGGTTACGCCCGTCGACGATCAGCAGATCCTTGATCCGGCCGACGATGTAGAGCTCTCCGCCGGAGATCACACCGAGGTCGCCGGTCATGAGCCAGGGCCCCTGCGGCGTCCCCGGCGTCGGGTCGACCAGCTTGCCGCCGAAGGTGGACTCGGTGGCCTGCTGGTTGTGCCAGTAGCCCGCCGCGACGTTGGGGCCGTGCGTCCAGATCTCCCCGACTTTGCCTTCCGGGTTTTCGGTCTGGGTTTCCGGGTCCACGATACGCAGCGTGCAGGCCCGTGGGACACCGCAGCTAACCAGCTCGACGCCACCCTCGGCACCACTGGGCTCGGCCGTACCGGCGGCCAGCTTGGTGTAGTCGAACCGCGCGGTCGGCGGCGGGTTGCCGGGGACATTCGACGTCAAGTAGACGCTGGCCTCGGCGAGCCCGTAGCCGGGCCGTAGGGCGGCCGGGTTCAGGTCGAACTTGGCGAATCGGTCGACGAAACGTCGCAGTGTCGCGGCATGGATGCGCTCCGCACCGAAGCAGTAGGTGTGCACGTTGCCCAGGGTGAGCCCGGCCATGTCCTCATCGGAGGTGCGCCGCACGGCCAGCTCGTAGGCGAAGTTCGGCCCACCGGTGAAGCCGATGGGAGCTTTGGCGAGTTCTTGCATCCATCGGGAAGGCTTCGCCAGAAACGCCATCGGGCTCATGTGCACGGTGTGCACACCCAGGACCATGGGGTAGATGACGGTGCCGAGCAGGCCCAGGTCGTGGTAGAAGGGCATCCACGACACGATGTTGAGCTCTGACGGTGGCACCCCACCGGTCAGCGCGAACGTGTCCGAGGCCATCTGCCACATGTTCGAGACGGCGTTGGTGTGCGTGACCATGACGCCGGCCGGGGTCCGGGTCGAGCCGGACGTGTACTGCAGGAAGGCGATCTTGGTCTGCGCGGTCGCGCCGGGTGTCGTCACCGGCTCGGAGTCCAGATCCAGGGCATCGACCTCGATGACCACCGGCGACTTGCCGCCCAGCCCCTTGATCGAGCTGGCGATGTCACCGACCGCCGACGTCGTCGTCAGGATCGCGGCCGGAGCGCTGTCGCGCAGCGCCGCCGACACGCGCTCGTCGTGCACGCCGAACATCGGCACCGGCAGCGGAACGGCGATCAGGCCCGCCTCCAGCGCACCGTAGAACCCGACGACGTACTCCAGGCTCTGCGGGGCCAGGATCGCCACTCGACCCCCCGGAGAGGCGCAGGTTGCCAGTTCTGCCGCCACGACCCGCACGCGGTTGCGCAGTTGCGACCAGGTCACGGTCTCGCGGTAGCCGGCGGGGTCGACGTCGTAGTCGATGAACGTGTACGCAGGCGCGTCCGGCTTGTCCCGTTCCAGGTTCGCCAACAGGGTCGGGATGTGCGTTTCGGTTACCGACATTGCGTTGTCTTCTCCTTGTGCTGTCAAGTCCGTGGACCTCACCTGCTGAGTATTTCGGCTCCGTCGAGAGTCGTTGCGATTGCTGTCCGAGCTGACGGCTTCGCTGCGCAAGGTCCCTGCACAGCGGAGGTATGCAATTGGATTAGCGACATTTGGGATGGGTTACCCCGCGCGATCAGGTCTAGCGGGCATCCCTAGCTGAGTTGCTCAGCTGAATACGTCAGCCTCAGCGCACGTCGGTTGCTCGCCGTGCCGGGTAAAGACGGGGGCGGGGTGCTGCGAGCGCCGAGATCGCCCGGCCGACACGGCCGGTGCGGATGATTCGACCAACGACACGGGGTACCCCTTCTGGATGTTTGGAACCTGCGCTAAAACTCCTTGGACCCCGACATCCCAGGTGTTTCCCTCCCGCGGAGGCTACCACGGACGCGCTGCTGACAGGCAATTTATGGCCCGCGTACAGCGCAAACGCAGCAGGTCCGCCATAGTAGCGGAGAAGTCATTGGCGCGCATCACGAGTAACTTCGGCACCAAGTGCCGATTCATATTCCGGACCGGGCCGGGCACGTCATCTCTGGCAGTACTGCGCGATCTTCTTTTCGATATCGCCGACCAGTTCCGGGAGGTGTTCGGTGAGGTAGAAGTGGTGGCCGGGAGCGGTGAACACCCTTGCGCTGAATTCGGCGGTGGTACGCTCCGCCCAAGGCCCCACCTTTTCATCGGTGGCGACGTCATCTTCGTCACCATGGAACGCAAATATGGGGCACGACACACGCGCCTCGGGCGGGCAGTCATAGTTCGCGATGGCCTTCAGGCCACGAAGAGTCGGCAGAATCTTGGCCGCGAACTCCTCGTTCTCCAGGAATTCGGGGTTGACTCCGGTCATGGTGCTGACGGCGTCCAGCAGGCCGCGATCGGACTCGGGGATGTTGTCGTAGCCGGCTCGACCCGGCGCACCTGCCGCCGACACGAATAGTGCGGCAATCCGATGTCCGTCCGCCTCGAATCGGCGTGCCACCTCGAAGGCCAACAGCGCACCCATGCTGTGACCGAAGAAGGCGACCGGCCCGTCTGCCGGGCTCGGCGGCGCGACTGTCTTGCAGACCTGGTCGGCGAGTTCTTCGATGCTGGTGAAGGCGCCGAGGTCGTGGGTTCCGCCCTTGCCCGGGTACTGGACCCCGATGCGCTTGACGTCGGTGGTGAAGGTCTTGGAGAACGGAACGTAGTACTGCGGCGATCCGCCGGCATGCGGGAAGATGTAGAGCTTCGGCGTACGGTCAGTCACCCGGCAACCTAAGCGGCGAGCGCGACCCCGGCGGAGGCGGGTGAAGCGGGTCACCGCCATCAGCACAGCGGCGCAGCGGGAAGCAGAAGATCACTAGCCGGTGGCGGCATCCAGCGCGGCGAACGGCTCCCCCAGCTGCGGGATCGGGGTGTAGCCGCGCCGGCGTCCTCGGGCCACTCCCCGGCGGATCAGGGCGGCCGTTCCGACGAATCCGGCGTGATCGACCGCCACGAATGGGGTCAGCAGCCGGTTGTGCACGAAGCCGATCGCCAGCCCGGAGGCCGGATCCGCCCAGCCCAGGGAACCACCCAGGCCGACATGGCCAAATCCCGGCAGCACCGGCCCGAACGGGATTGCGTGATAACCCAGGTGGAAGGCCAACGGAACCCCGATGGTGCGGTCCATCTCGATGCTGTGCGGACCGGTCAGGCCCGCCACGATCCGGCGCGACAGAAGCTGGGTGCCGTTGAGCTGTCCGCCGTTGGCCAGTGCGCCGTAGAGGCGGGCCAGCCCACGGGCGGTGGCCACCCCGTTGAGAGCAGCGGCCTCGGTGTCCAGGAACGGGATGCCGCCGCGGACGGTGTCCATCACCCCCGGGAAGTAGAAGGCACCGAGTCCGCCGTACCGCAGCGCCGCGGCAGCCCTGGGCGCCAGCAGGTCCACTACCGCGTTCCGCCGGCTGCGCTGGGGCATGATGATCTCCGCGGCGACGGTGGGAGCGTCGGCGGGAGGCCGGCCCAAGTGCAGTCCGTCGACACCCAACGGCTCGGCCAGCTCCGTGCGGAACAGCGCACGCATGCCGACGCCGGTGACGGCCCGGGCCAGCCCGGACACCAGCCAGCCGTAGGTCAGCGCGTGATAGGCGGGTTTGCCGCGCTCGGGTCCCGGCGCCGCGGCGGCCATCCGGGCTTCCATCGTCATGTGGTCCAGCAGGTCGGACCTGCTGGCGCCGTTGAGGTGGGTCAGCCCTGCCCGGTGTCCCAACAGCTCGCGGACGGTGATCGCGGCTTTGCCGTTCGCTCCGAATTCCGGCCAGTACTGCGCCACCGGCACGTCGTAGTCGAGCAGGCCCCGGTCGACGAGCCGATGGATGACCGTCGAGGCCGCTCCTTTGGTCGCCGAGAAAACCATGGCTCCGGTGTCGGCCGACCACGGCACCCGTCCTGCCCGGTCCGACCACCCGGTCCACACGTCCACCACGGGCTCACCATCGAGGTAGATCGCCAGCGCCCCGCCGCCGTAGCGGCGGCCCGGGAACATCGCGGCGAAGGCGCGCACAGCACAGGCGAAGTTGGGGTCGGCCGCGCCGTGCACGTTCGCCGGAAGCCCTGACCGGCGAACGTTGAGATGCTGCGTCATGCTTGGGAATCTACCGCGCCGACCGGCAGACATAAGTCGGATTACCGCACGCGCGTGCCACTAATTCCAGATGGCCCCAAGGATTCGCTGGGCGGCCAGCGCAGGAGTCAGTTCCCCGCGCAGTACCTGCTGTTCCACCTCGGTGCGCACTTCCCGCACCGCCGGGTCCGACAGGGCGCGTTCGAGCACGGCGTCGCGCACCAGCTGGCGGGTCCAGTCCACCTGTTGTGCCCGTCGCCGGGCATCGAACTCGCCGGCATCGATCAGCGTCTGCCGATGCCGCTCCACGGTGTCCCAGAATTCCGACAGCCCGGTGCCCTCGATGGCACTCATCGTCAAAACCGGTGGTCGCCAGAGTGTTTCGCGGGGGTAGATGAGTCGGATCGCGGTCGACAATTCCCGCGCGGCCAGGCGCGCCTCGGCGAGGTGGTGGCCGTCGGCCTTGTTGACCACCACGATGTCGGCCAGTTCCAGCACACCCTTCTTGATGCCCTGCAACTGGTCGCCGGTGCGCGCCAGTGTCAAGAAGACGAAGGTGTCGACCATGCCTGCGACCGTGACCTCGGACTGGCCGACGCCGACGGTCTCGATCAGGATCACATCGAAGCCGGCGGCCTCCAGCAGTACCACTGTCTCGCGGGTGGCCTTGGCGACCCCGCCCAGGGTGCCCGACGTGGGCGAGGGCCGGATGTAGGCGCGTTCGTGCGTCCCCAACCGCTGCATCCGGGTCTTGTCCCCCAGGATCGAACCACCGGTGCGCGTCGAGGACGGGTCGACCGCCAGCACTGCGACCCGATGGCCTTGCTCGATGAGGTGCATTCCGAGGGCCTCGATGGTGGTCGACTTGCCCACACCGGGAACGCCGGTGATGCCCACCCGCCGAGCCCCGCCGGCGTCCGGCAACAGCGCCAACAGCAGTTCCTGCGCCTGCTGACGATGGTCGGCGCGGGTGGACTCGACCAGGGTGATGGCCCGGGGCAGCACCGAGCGGTCGCCGGAGCGCACCGCCGCCGCCAACTCGGCAACGGTGTCAGACAGGTTGTCGGCCATCTATTTCTGGTCTGCCGCCGGTTCTTCTTGGTCAGCGAGCTGGTAGCCCCGCTGAGACGCGAGGGTCTTCAGCAGGTCCACCGCAGCATCGGCGATCACCGTGCCAGGCGGGAAGATCGCGGTCGCCCCGGCGGCATAGAGCTCGTCGAAGTCGCCAGGCGGGATGACTCCCCCGACCACGATCGTGATGTCGGGCCGACCCACCTGCGCCAGCGCGTCACGCAGTGCCGGCACCAACGTCAGGTGGCCGGCGGCCAGCGAGGACACCCCGACCACGTGCACATCGTTGTCGGCAGCCTGACGCGCCACCTCGTCGGGGGTGGAGAACAGGGCGCCGACGTCGACGTCGAAGCCGATGTCGGCGAACGCGGTGGCGATCACCTTCTGGCCGCGGTCGTGCCCGTCCTGGCCCATCTTGGCGACCAGGATGCGGGGCCGGCGGCCGTCGGCCTCGGCGAACTTCTCCACCAGAGCGGTTGCGCGAGCGATATTGCTGCCTTTCCCGACTTCGTCACGGTAGACGCCGGAGATGGTACGGATCTCGGCCTGATGGCGACCGTAGACCTTCTCCAGCGCGTCGGAGATCTCCCCGAGGGTGGCCTTGGCCCGGGCGGCGTCGATGGCCAGCGCCATCAGGTTGTTACCGAGCCCGTCCTCCCCAGCCGGTCCATTGGCGCCGGCCGCCCGGGTCAGCTCGGCCAGCGCGGCCTGGCAGGCCGCCTCGTCGCGCTCGGCGCGCAACTGGTCGAGCTTGGCCAGCTGTTCGGCGCGCACCCGGCTGTTCTCGACCTTGAGGACCTCGATCTCCTGGTCTTCGGCGACCTGGTACTTGTTGACGCCGATCAGCGGCTGACGCCCGGAGTCGATGCGGGCCTGGGTGCGAGCGGCGGCCTCCTCAATGCGCAGTTTCGGGATGCCCTCGCTGATGGCCTGGGCCATGCCGCCGTGCGCCTCGACCTCCTCGATGTGCGCCCGGGCCCGCTGCGCCAACTGATGGGTCAGCCACTCCACGTAGTAGGAGCCGCCCCACGGGTCGATCGGCCGGGTGGTGCCCGACTCCTGCTGCAGCAGCAACTGGGTGTTGCGGGCGATGCGGGCGGAGAAGTCGGTGGGCAGCGCCAGCGCCTCGTCGAGGGCGTTGGTGTGCAGCGACTGGGTGTGGCCCTGGGTGGCGGCCATCGCCTCCACGCAGGTGCGCGCGACGTTGTTAAAGACATCCTGGGCGGTCAGCGACCATCCCGAGGTCTGCGAATGCGTGCGCAACGACAGCGATTTCGCGCTCTTGGGGTCGAACCGTGCGACCAGCTCACTCCACAACAGCCGGCCCGCGCGCAGCTTGGCGACCTCCATGAAGAAGTTCATCCCGATGCCCCAGAAGAACGACAGCCGGGGCGCGAACTTATCGATGTCCAGACCGGCGTCCAGGCCGGCCTTGATGTAGTCCACCCCGTCGGCCAGCGTGTAGGCCAACTCCAGATCGGCTGTGGCACCGGCCTCTTGAATGTGGTAGCCCGAAATCGAGATCGAATTGAACTTCGGCATCTTCGCGCTGGTGTAGCCGAAGATGTCGGAGATGATCCGCATCGACGGCTTCGGCGGATAGATGTAGGTGTTGCGCACCATGAACTCTTTGAGGATGTCGTTCTGGATGGTGCCGGCCAGTTTCTCCGGCGGCACCCCCTGCTCCTCGGCGGCCACCACGTACAGCGCCAGGATCGGCAGCACAGCG
Source organism: uncultured Mycolicibacter sp. (assembly GCA_964292075.1). GTDB lineage: Bacteria > Actinomycetota > Actinomycetes > Mycobacteriales > Mycobacteriaceae > Mycobacterium. Next base: position 24,390 of record CAXYUC010000015.1, on the reverse strand, counting down.
CCGTTCATGGTCATCGAGACACTGACCGCGCTCAGGTCGATCCCGTCGAACAGTTGCCGCATGTCCAGAATGGAATCGATGGCCACCCCGGCCATTCCGACGTCGCCCTGCACCCGGGGGTGGTCGGAGTCGTAGCCGCGGTGGGTGGCCAGGTCGAACGCGACCGACAGACCCTTCTGACCGGCCGCGAGGTTGCGGCGGTAGAACGCGTTGGAGTCCGCCGCGGTCGAGAAACCGGCGTACTGGCGAATCGTCCACGGCTGGTTGACGTACATCGTCGGATAGGGTCCACGCACGAATGGGGCCTCGCCGGGGAAGCTGTCCAGCGGATAGCCCTCGGCCACCGCGGCGGCACGGTCGGCGGCGGTGTACACCGGCTTGACCGCGATTCCCTCCGGGGTGTGCCATTCGAGCTGTTCGGGGGTGTAGCCGTGCGCGGCCGCGGCGGCCGCGATGTGCTCGGCGACGGCGCTCTCGGTTACCGGTTCAGCGCTGCGCTCACCGTGCAGCGCGACGTCGGCGAAGCTGCCGACCGTGCCGTGTGAGGTGCTCGTGGTCATGGCTTTCAGGCCCCCAATCGGGTCAGTAAGTCCGACAGCGCCTGCACCGCATCGATTTTCATGGTCAGGTAGTCGTCCGGCTTCGGATCGGTGTCCGTGTTGCCTGCCAAGGCCTTCGCCGGACCCGCCAGGTAGACCCGGTCGACTCCGGCGGTACGAGCCGCCCCGATGACCGCGCCCGCTGCGGCGCCGTAGCGGGCACCCCCGCCGCACAGCACCACCGCACGGGGTGAGCCTGCCGCTGCGACCGGGGCGGCCACCTGCTCGGCGTCCAGTGTGCCGGGATTGATGACCGCGATGCCGCCGGAGGCCAGCAGGTTGGCGGCGAAGGTGGTCCGAATGTTGTGTTCAGCGATCGGCCCCAGCGGCAGCAGCAACACCTGCGGCCGGGCACCGGTGCGCGCCAGGTACGCGTCGGAGCGGTCACGCAACGTCTCGAACTGCGCCGCGTAGCGCCGCACTCCGGCCGGGGCATTCTGCGTCGCGGACGGCGGCAACGGCGGCTCATCGAGGTTCGGGTACTCGTTGACCCCGGTGATCGCGCTGCGCCGATGTGCGATGTCCTCGGCCCGGGCGGCGGCAACCTCGGCGATCCGCTCGCCGATGTGTTCGCGGGCGGCCTCGAATCCTCCGAGTGCTTCGATCTCCTGGAACTGGCGCCAGGCCTGCCGCGCCAACTGTTCGGTGAGGTCTTCGACGAACCAGGAGCCGCCGGCCGGGTCCAGCACCTGGCCCAGGTGCGACTCCTCCAGCAGCAGCAGTTGGGTGTTGCGGGCGATCCGCCGCGAGAACGTTGTCGAGGTGCCGGGCTGCCCGCCCGGAATCACCGTGTCGAACGGCCACACCAGCACGGTGTCCGCCCCACCGACACCGGCGCCGAAGGCGGCCAGCGTGGTACGCAGCATGTTCACCCACGGGTCACGCTGCGTCATCATCGCCAGGGACGTCTCGGCATGGACGACGGCGGCGCCGGCTGCTGGTGCCCCGGCCACCTCGGTGACCCGCGCCCAGAGTTGGCGCGCTGCCCGGATCTTGGCGATCGTGATGAATTGGTCGTCGTCGGCGGCGATCCGGAAACTGATCTGGCGGGCGGCGTCGGCCACCGACAGGCCGGACTCGGTGAGCAGGCGCAGGTAGGCCACGGCCGCGGCGAGTCCGGCCGCCAGCTCCCCTGACGCACCGGCGCCCAGGTTGTGCAGGGCCGGACCGTTGACGGCGATGGCCCGCACTCCCTGATGGCCGACGGCCCGCGACGCCACCGCGATCACCTCGTCGAGCGACGGTGCCGGACGGTCCGCCAGCGGCGCGGTCAGCGGGTCGGCGCCCAGATCGACCGACAGGTTGGCGCGGTTTTCCGAGTCGAGCGCGTCGACCAACGCCAGCATGGTCTCGGCGGCGGTGGTGTAGTCGCCGGCACCCGCGCCGTCGAGCAGCACCGGAACCAGGACCAGGTACACGTCGTGGAAGACTTGCCTCAGCTCCGCGGCCGGCACGCCCGCGTCTCCGACCCGCAGGGTCAGCGCACTGACTCCGTCGGTCAGGGCACTCAGTACGGCGCCATTGGCGTCGGCGGCCGATCCCTGCCCGCCGATGGGAAAGACCTCAGCGACCTTCCAGCCGGTGTTGACATCACGCCGGGCGTCGGCACCGCGCACGTAGGGCCACTGGCCCGGCAACGGAGGCTCCGGCAGCGCGTCCAACGCGGTGTAGAGCGGCCGGATAGCGAACCCGCCCTGCCCCGCCAACCCCTCGACGGGGGTGTCCAGCAGCCGCTCGGGCTCACCGCCGGTCTCGGCGTCGATATCGGCCGGCTCGCGGCGCGCGCTCTTGGCCAGCACCCCGGCCACGGCGGCACGCCAGCGGGCTCGGGCCTGCTCCATGCCGGCGGGTTCGGCGGACACGTCGATGGACACCGGCGACTCCTGTGGTTACTCGCGAGTAGCTGTTGAAGCGCTACCCGATATGTGTCAACCAGGCTAAATGATGCCGATCGGCCGACACGGGTGAGGTGTGCCGAGCGAAGAAACTCCGTCTGCGTGACGCGAAGTGTTCATCCCCGGCCCGTACTCTTGAGTGCCGTGATGCCCGCCGCCAGCCGAATCCGGCAAGTACTACGTGCTGCCTGGCCGGCATTCATCGCCACCGCGCGCCAGGTGGCGCTCCGGCGGCTGGCGTTGACCACGGCGGTCATCCTGAGCGTGGTCGCGCTGGCCCTGCTGGTCCCCGTTCCCTCGGCCGTGCAGCTGCGGGACTGGGCGCAGACGTTGGGCCCGTGGTTTCCGGTGGCGTTTCTGGTGGCGCACACCGTCGTCACGGTGTTCCCCTTCCCGCGGACCGCGTTCACGCTGGCCGCCGGTCTGCTGTTCGGCCCGTGGCTGGGCGTTCTGCTGGCGGTGGTGGCCAGTGCGCTGAGCGCCGTGGGTGTGCTGGTCCTGATGCGGGTGTTCGGTTGGCAGGTGAGCCGGGTGGTGCGTCATCCGCGGCTCGACTCGCTCGACGCCCGCCTTCGTCAGCGTGGGTGGCCGGCGGTGATCTCACTGCGGTTGATTCCGGCGATCCCGTTCTCGGTGATCAACTACGCCGCCGGCGCCTCGGCAGTGCGGCTGGTGCCCTACACGGTGGCCACCCTGGTCGGTCTGCTGCCGGGCACGGCCGCGGTGGTGGTGCTCGGCGACGCCCTGACCGGTGAGGTGAGCCCGCTGCTGTTCGCGGTCTCGGCATGCACCGCCGCGGTCGGGGTGGCACTGCTGGTCTACGAGGTGCGCTCCCACCGCGCGCACCAGCCCGGGGCCGGCCCGGAAACCCACGAGCGCGACCCGGCTGAACCGGTGGCCATCGGCTGATCGCGGCGACGGGGCCGCACGCGTGATCGGTGAATCAGGCGTACCTTTCAGGCAGTAAGCTGATCTAACGTTAGGGCATCTGATGCGCAGGTGGCGCCGGCGATCGTCGCAGGAAACCGAATCGGCGGCCGTGCTCGCCGACTTGGTGCCGGGCCAGCGGGCCACCATCACCGGTGCCGCACCGCACGCCCCGCAGGCGGTGGCAAACCGACTGCGCCAGCTCGGATTCCGTCCGTCCACCCGCGTCGACGTGGTCCGCCGGGCACCGCTGGGCGATCCCACCATCTATCGCGTGCAAGACACCGAACTGTGTCTGCGCCGCCGGGAAGCCCAGCTGATCGAGATCGACGGCGTCTGTGATGGTCGGCCATGACGCACTGCCACGATGACCTTGCCGCTGCCGTCGATGTGACGCCGGCCCAGCGGATCGCGCTGGTCGGAAGCCCGAACGCCGGCAAAACCAGTCTGTTCAATCATCTGACCGGGCTGCGCGCCAAGACCGGCAACTATCCGGGCGTCACGGTAGGGCGCAGCGTCGGAGTGATGACCGCCGGTGGTGTCGACGTGGCGGTCGAAGACCTGCCCGGCACCTACAGCCTGGACCCGATCAGTCCGGACGAACAGGTTGTTGCCGACGTGTTGGCCGGCGGAATCGACGGGATCGGGCGCCCCGACGCGATCGTGTTGGTCGCCGACGCCACCACGCTGCGCCGCTCGATCACCTTGGTGGGCCAAGTGCTGCGCCTGGACCTTCCCACCCTGCTGGTGCTCACCATGACCGACGAATTGCGTTCGCGCCACGGCGGAGTCGACATAGAAGCCCTCACGACCGCGATCGGCGTGCCGGTCGTCGCCGTGATTGCCAACCGCGGCGCGGGCATCGAGGGCCTGCGCGCACTGTTGGGTTCTCGTGACAGCTGGTCGCGGCCGGCGGTACTGCCGCCGCCGGAGGCCGAGGCGCTCGACGCCTGGGGCACCTCGGTGCTGAGCGCCGCGGACTATGTTGCCCCGCACCGGGATCAGCGGACCGCCCGGATCGACGGATTGGTCCTGCATCCGCTGTGGGGCATCGTCATCTTCTTCGCGGTCATGTTCGCGTTCTTCCAGGTCATCTTCACCCTCGCTGCCCCACTGCAAGATCGGATCGCCGCGGGACTCGACTGGCTGGGATCGCAGGTCAACAGTCACCTCGGCGGAACCATTCTTGGCGGCGTGCTCGGCGATGGGGTGATCGGCGGGGTCGGCACCGTGTTGCAGTTCATTCCGCAGATCGTGTTGCTGTTCATGCTGATCGCACTGCTGGAGAACGTCGGTTACATGTCCCGTGCCGCGTTCCTGATGGATCGCGTCATGGCCAGAACCGGACTGGAAGGGCGCGCGTTCGTGGCGATGCTGTCCTCGTTCGCCTGCGCGATCCCCGGGATCATGGCGACGCGCACACTGCCGTCCTCGCGTGATCGGATCGCCACGATCATCAGTGCCCCATTGATGACGTGCTCAGCGCGGCTGCCGGTCTACACCCTGCTCGTCGGGCTCCTGGTGGAACCGCAGACGCGTTGGTGGGGCTTGAGCGCCCAGGGCGTCACGATGTTTTTGCTGTATCTGGGCGGTGGCACCTGCGCGCTGCTGGCCGCAGCGGTGTTCAAGTCGACGATTCTGCGCAGCGACCTGCTGCCGTTCACCATGGAACTGCCGCCGTATCGGTTTCCGTCGCCCAGCGCCGTTCTCATCGCGATGTGGAATGCGGCGAAGATCTTCTTGCGCAAGGCCGGAACCGTCATCTTGGCCACATCGCTGGTGCTGTGGGTGTTGATGAATCTGCCCACCCGTGGCTCCGAGACGGCCGCGCTGCCACAACCGGACGCCGCCGCCTATGTGCTGGACCACAGCTACGCCGCCGGCATCGGCAGGGCAATCGAGCCGGTTTTCGCACCCCTGGGCTTCGACTGGCGCACCAACATTGCGCTGGTCGGGTCGCTGTCGGCGCGGGAGGTGTTCGTGTCCACGCTCGGTCAGGTATCGGCAGCGACCAACCCCGCCGCCCCACGCCAGGCGCTGGTGTCGATGACCGACGACAACGGCCGGCAGGTGTTCACCGCACCGACGGTCATCGCGCTGATGGTGTATTTCATGTTCGCGTTGCAGTGCATGTCCACCGTCGCGGTGATGCGCCGGGAGACCAATTCCTGGCGATGGCCTGCCTTCGCTTTCGGCTATATGTTCGTCTTGGCGTGGGTGATGGCATTCGCCGCGCGGTCGATCGCGTCGGGGCTGGGCGCATGATCCCCATGCATGCGGTGGCGACCGATGACCCGCAACGAGTGCGGTGGGTGCTCGACCACGACCAGCTGCCCGCTGCCGGGCGGGTCCTGCAGGCTCCCGGCCGGCTGGGTGAGCTGCAGGACGACGGCGTCATCGATGAGCTGACGGTGACCGGGTCGGAGATCGCGATCAGACTCAGCGTCCAGCAGAGCTGGCGGGCTCTCGGTGAGGAGATCCGTATCGCGCTCGACGAGGCGCTGCGGGAGCCGGCCCGCTGGCAGGTGACCCCCGCCGAGTGCGCCGGCGACCTGACGCGCGCGGTCCAGGACCTGCTTGACGGGCCGATCGGCGACGTCGCCGCCTCGCATGGTGGCGCGATCGAGCTGGTCGAGGTGACCGGTGACCAGGTGCGGGTGCGGATGTCGGGCGCCTGCCACGGCTGCCCCGCCTCGGAATCAACGCTCTACGACCGATTGCAGCGCGAACTTCGCCGCCGGTTCGGCGAGCAGGTCACGGTTTCGGTGGACAGTCCGTCGGCCGCCGGGTCTGTCGGCAAGTCGCTGCTGACCTTGTTCGTCCGCGCGGCGCATGGTCCGGCGCGCCGGCAGCGCCGCGGGTAACCTGCTGAAGATGCCGTCCTTGGCCGACACAGTCAGCCGCCTGTTGCGATCCCGACGGCTGATGCGCGCCCCGATCTGGCTGTACCGCGCGCGACTTGGCGGCCTCCTCGGCCAACGCCTGCTGATGCTCGAGCACATCGGGCGCAAGACGGGCGCCTGCCGCCGCGTCGTCCTGGAAGTCATCGACCACGCCGCCGGCGACCGCTATGTGGTGGCATCGGGTTTCGGTGACCGAGCCCAATGGTTTCGTAATATCAACGCCAACCCTCGGGTCCGGGTTTACGCCGGGAGCAGGGCCTCGGCACCGGCCACCGCCCGAGTGTTGGGCCAGGCCGAAGCCGACCGGGTACTGGACCACTACATCGAACGCCACCCCCGCGCCTGGGCGAAGTTCAGCGCTGTGCTCGAGCAGACGCTGGGCGAACCGGTGACCCCACCCAATACGGCACTGCCGCTGGTCGAATTGCGCCTGGACCGGTAGCGCACCGGCAAACAACACGAAGCCCTCATTAATCCAGCAACAATTCGGTGAATAACGGTGTGCAAATAGCGAGGTGAAGCCTCTTCGCCGTTACAGTCTTCTTTAGTGCCATGTGCTGGCACAACACAAATTGGACAAGGGCTCGACGGAGTGAAGGGACCGGATCAATGGCTGATCGGAACGCCTCGGTGCGCAAATATTTGGCCGAAATGATCGGCACGTTCGTTTTCATGTTCGCTGTGCTCGGCATCGTCTTGTCCGGCACCGAATGCGTCGCCGCCACCGCGCTGGGCATCGGCTCGGTGCTGATGGTGATGGTCTACGCCAGTGGGCACATCTCGGGCGGCCACCTGAACCCGGCGGTTTCGATCGCCGCGTATTTGCGGGGTGCGCTGCCATTGGGCGAACTGGGGCCCTACATCGTCGCCCAATTGGTCGGCGCACTCGCCGCCTTCGGGGTGGGATTCGGGCTGTGGCACGACAAGTACGCCTCCGGCACACTTGACCTGACCGGCGCCGTCTGGCCCGCATTCTTGGCCGAATTGGTGTTCACCTTCGCGCTGTGTTATGTCGTCTTGCACACCGCAACCAGCAAAGACAGTGCCGGCAACAGCTTCTACGGTCTGGCGATCGGATTCGTGGTGACCGTCGGCGTGGTGGCGGTCGGCGCCATCTCCGGCGCCGCGTTCAACCCGGCCATCACCTTCGGCCTGATGCTGTCAGGGATCTTCGCCTGGAAGTTCCTCTGGGTCTATCTGATCGCCCAGGTGCTCGGCGCGGTCGTGGCCGCCTACGCCTACAAGGCGACCACCCTCGACGAGCACACCGCAGCCGCCCGCAAAGGCTAGAAACCCGAGCCGCTACGACTCCAGGGCCCGTACCCCGCTCCCGGCGGTGTGCGGGCCCTGGACCGTCATCGTGGCGAACACCATCAACAGCAGCACCGCGGGCACAATGTTGGCGATCCGGTTGCGCACGCGCAGGTGGATGCCCAGCGCACCGGCGAAATACAACGTCAACAACGCAGTGGTGAGCCGGGCGACGCCCGGGAAGCGGAACACCGATGCCAGTCCCAGCGCGGTGGCGGCTTTGGCCACCGGGACCGCCCAGCGGACCTCCTCGGGAATCCGCATGGCATCCATGTTCTTGGCGACATAGGGCACCGGGATCGCCGACGCCACCGCGTCACCCGCCAGGAATGCGGCCAGCGCCGCGTAGGTTGGCCGCGCCGTCAGCGCGCTCACGCCGGACCGGGATCGAGCTGAGCCGGCAACCCGCCCTCGACCGGCTTGCGCGCGTCCGCCTCGGCCTTGGCGACCGCCTGGGCGATCGCCGGATCGGTCTTGGTGGTGAACCAGTCGGCGACTTCGTCGGTGTCGTCCTCGTGCCGGTTCGGATGATCGTCGACGGGTGACGGCTGGTAGCGGAAGACGCCGTCCTCGCCGGGCGCGCCGAGCAGTTTGGTGAAGCCCTGCAGGGCGGTGCCGAAATCACTGGGCACCACCCACACCTTGTTTGCTCCACCGCGCGCCATCTCCGGCAGCACCTGCAGGTACTGGTAGGCCAACAGTTCCGGGGTGGGCCGGCCGGCCTTGATCGCCGCGAACGTCTTCTCGATCGCTTTGGCCTGGCCCTGGGCCTGCAGGTAGGCGGCGGCCCGCTCACCTTGGGCCCGCAGCATCCGGGACTGCCGTTCACCTTCGGCGGCCAGGATCGCCGCCTGTTTGGCGCCCTCAGCGGTCAGGATCTCGGACTGCTTCTGGCCCTCGGCCTGTTTGATGGCGGCCTCGCGCTGGCCTTCGGCGGTCAGGATCATGGCCCGCTTCTCGCGGTCGGCCTTCATCTGCTTCTCCATCGACGCCTGGATCGACGGCGGCGGATCGATGCTGCGCAGCTCCACCCGGGCCACCCGCAGGCCCCAGCGGCCGGTCGCCTCGTCGAGTACCCCGCGCAGCTGGCTGTTGATCACCTCACGGGAGGTCAAGGTCTGCTCCAGCGTCATCCCGCCGACCACGTTGCGCAGCGTGGTGGTGGTCAGCTGCTCCACGCCGACGATGTAGTTGCTGATCTCGTACACCGCGGCCTTGGGGTTGGTGACCTGGAAGTAGACCACGGTGTCGATGTTGAGCGTCAAGTTGTCCTCGGTGATCACCGGCTGCGGCGGGAACGACACCACCCGCTCGCGCAGGTCGATGCGGGCCCGCACCCGGTCGATGAAAGGGACCAGCAGGGTCAGCTGACCGCTGACGGTGCGACTGTAGCGACCCAGGCGTTCGATGACCGCCGCCTCGGCCTGCGGGATCAACGCGACCGACTTGGCGACCACGATTATCGCGAACACCACCAACACGGCCAGCAATAGCAGCCCGGTTGTGACGCCTTCCATGACGATTCCTTTCGTTACAGGACCTTGCTGACCACCGCGGTGGCTCCATCGATGTGCATCACGGTGACCTGCTCCCCCGGTTCGAAAACGTCGCCGTCGGTGAGCGGGCGGGCGGTCCACACCTCGCCGTTCAGCTTCACCCGGCCGCCGTGCTGTTCGACGCGGTCGAGCACCAGGGCGGTCTTGCCCTGCAGCGCCAGCACCCCCGTTTCGCCGCCGGTTCCGGCCCACAGCCGGCGGCGCAGTGCGGGACGCACCAGTGCCAGCAACAGCACTGACACCACCAGGAACACCGCGCCGTCGGTCCACAGCGGCCAGTTCGTCAGCGCGCTGGTCGCCGCGGCCGACAACGCACCACCGGAGAGCATCAGCAGGAACATGTCGCCGGTGAGGGCCTCGGCTCCTGCGAGCCCGAGTGCGAAGACCAACCAGATCAGGGCAGTCGGCATGCGGTCAGGATAGCCGCTGGACCACATACACTGCGTCCATCATGTGGTGCCCCAGTGTTTCCCTGTCGGTATGGGCCAACGCCTGGCTTGCGGGCCAGGCGGCGCCCGACGATGTTCTTGACGCGCTATCCGCCTGGGCGCCAGCGCAATCGGTGTATGCCTATGACTCCGTGGCCGCCGGCAGCTCGGGACTGCCCTGGCCCGATGTCACCGAGGCCGGGACGACGTCATTGCTGCAGACGCTGCGCACCGCGGCCGGTGGGCGCACCGAACCGGCCATCAACGTGGTGCTGCCGGTCCCCGGCGACGTGCGCGGTCTGCCGGCCGGAACCCAATTCGCGCAGGATGCAGTGGGGGCAGGCGAAGCGATACTGGTCTCCGGTCCTCGCGGCGACGCGATCGGGCTGGTCCCCGAGTACGACGAATCCGAGGCACTGTCCTGGATCGTGTACGCCCTGCCGGGGGTGCCGGCCGCCGAGCAGCATGATCTCGGTGACGCCGAGTACTCGTTGCGGTCGGCGGTCCGAACGGCGGCCGCCGCATTGGGGTCCACCGGTTCGCGCTGGGCCGACTACGGTGTGGAGGATCCGCGGCTGCGGGGGGAGCAGATGATGGAAGCCGTGCTCTTGCACCGGATTCCGGATCACGCTCCGAGCCGTGCAGTGCGCGTTCTGCACAGCGCCGCGCACGTCGAGGCGATCATCACCGTCAGTGCCGACCTGCTGACCGCCAGTGCTCATTCGTCGGCTGCGGTGCAGCGCGCCGTGGATGCGGTTGCACCGCTGACCACGGTGGTGCGCTCAGCACGCAGCGCAGCGGTGACCGAGATTCTGCACTCGGCCTGGCGCAACTAGCGAGACGGCGGTGCCACGACCGCGATGCAGTGCGATGACCCGCACGGTGCCCCGTTCACGCCGAAGCCGCAACCCAGTTCCGCCGAACCGGCGACGCGTTCGGGTGGGGTGCCGTCGCGCAGTTCCTCGACCAGGCCGCGGGCTAGCCGGGCCAGCCGTCGGTCGGCATTCGGCGTGGCCGCCCGCGCGTAGGCGATTCCCGCCGACTGCGCGGCAGAGCGGACTTCGTTGTCGAGATCCCAGACCACCTCGATGTTGTCGCTGAGAAAGCCGATCGGGCACACGATCACCGCGCGCACGCCGGCCGCTGCCAAGGCCGCCAGGTGCGTTTCGACGTCGGGCTCCAGCCAGGGCACCTGCGGCGGCCCCGAGCGCGATTGCCACACCTGGTCATAGTCGCGGTAGCCCGCGGCGGCCGCGACCAGAGTCGTCGCGTAGGCGACCTGGCGGCTGTACAGCTGTGGGCCGTAGCGTGTGTCGGCGCTCACCGGGATGGAATGCGCGGTGAAAACCAGCCGGGCGCTGTCCCGCAGGCCGGCCGGCAGGCTGTCGGCGGCTGTGGTGATCGCCTGGGCGAACATCGCCACGAACAGCGGGTGGTCAAAGTATTGGCGCAGTTTCACCAATTCCGGTGCCTGCTCCCCGACCGCCTGTCGCGCTCGGGCGATGTCCTGGGCGTACTGGTCGCAACCCGAATATCCGCCCCAGGCCGAGGTCGGGAATACCGCGGCACGTCGCACGCCGTCTGCCGCCATCGCCGCGACGACGTCCTGCGCGTAGGGCTCCCAGTTGCGGTTCCCGAAATACACCGGCAGGCCGGGCATTTCGGTACGCAGTGCATCGGCCAACGCACGGTTGATCCCGTTGATCGGCGACACGCCACCGAAGTGCAGGTAGTGCTCGGCGACCGCGTCGAGCCGGGCCGACGGCACCCCACGCCCCCGAGTGACGTTCTCCAGGAACGGCCGAACCTGCTCCGGGCCTTCAGGACCTCCGAAGGACAGCAGCAGGACGGCGTCTAGGTCCATCTAGAGCAACTGGGTGTGAGCGCCACCGTCGGCGTAGACGACCGTTCCGGTGGTGGACGGCAGCCAGTCGGACATCAGCGCGCAGACGGTTTTGGCCACCGGCGTCGGGTCCTTCATGTCCCAGCCGATCGGGGCCCGCTGGTCCCAGCCCTCTTCCAGCAGCCGGATCTGCTCGCCGGCGCCCTCACCGAGGGCACCGCCCACGATGGCGCTCATCGCCAGCGTCCGGATCGGGCCGGCCGCAACCAGATTCGACCGCACACCGACCTTGCCGGCCTCGCGTGCCACGAAACGGTTCACCGACTCCAGGGCACTCTTGGCCACCGTCATCCAGTTGTAGGCCGGCATCGCCCGGGTCGGGTCGAAGTCCATGCCGACAATGCCGCCGCCGGGGTTCATGATCGGCAACACCGCCTTGGCCAGCGAGGCGTAGGAGTAGGCCGAGATGTGGATGCCCTTGGCGACGTCTTCATAGGGGGCGTCGAAGAACGGGTTGATGCCCATGCCGGTCTGCGGCATGAAGCCGATGGAGTGCACCACGCCGTCGAGCTTGTTGCCCTCGCCGATCACCTCGGTGACACGCTCGGCCAACGAGCCCAGGTGCTCCTCATTCTGCACATCGAGTTCGAGCAGCGGCGCCGGTTCCGGCAGCCGGTCGATGATGCGCTGGATCAGCCGCAGCCGGTCGAAGCCGGTACACACCAGCTGCGCGCCGGCCTCCTGCGCCACCTTGGCGATGTGGAACGCGATCGAGGAGTCGGTGATGATCCCGGTGACCAGGATCCGCTTGCCTTCGAGAATGCCTGCCATGAAAAGTCCCCTATCTTGAACTGAACGAGTCGCTAGTGGCCCATGCCCATGCCGCCGTCGACGGGGATGACCGCGCCGGCGATATAGCTTGCGTCCTCAGATGCCAGGAAGCTGACCGCACCGGCGACCTCCTCGGCGGTACCCACCCGCTTGGCCGGGATGAAGTCCAGCGCGCCCTCCTGGATCCGCTCGTCGAGGGCACGGGTCATCTCGGTGTCGATGTAGCCGGGCGCAACGACGTTCGCGGTGACGCCGGCCTTGGACAGCTCGCGAGAGATCGAGCGGGCCATGCCGATCAGACCCGCCTTGGCCGCCGCATAGTTGGCCTGGTTGCCGATCCCCCACATGCCGGAGACCGATCCGATGTAGATGATCCGGCCAAAACGCTTGCGCTGCATGCTGCGCGACGCCCGCTGGGTGACGCGGAAAGCGCCGGTGAGGTTGGCGTTGATGACCTCTTCGAAGCGCTCTTCGGTCATTCGCATCAAAAACGCGTCTTTGGAGATGCCGGCGTTGGCCACCAGCACCTCGACTGGGCCCTGGTGTTCTTCGACCTCGGTGAAGGCGCGGTCGACGGCGTCGTTGTCGGTGACATCGCACACCACCCCGAACAGTCCCTCGGGTGCGCCGGAGCCGCGGTGGGTGACCGCCACCTTGTGGCCGTCGGCGGCCAGTCGCTGCGCGATCGCCAACCCGATGCCCCGGTTTCCCCCGGTGACGAGGACCGAACGGGACACAAATGCGGGCTTTCCTGCGGGGGCTTCGCTGTCTGTCACCGGCATAACTTATCAGTGCCCCAGGTTGACTCTGCGCTCACCAAACAGCCCACTCGCACTTTGCCCTGGTAGCCGCCGAGTCAACGAGGACGGCAGATCTAGGCGGGCAGGCGCCGGTTCAGCAGCAGCGCCGCCAGCGCGGCCAACGCCAGGACGAATGCGCCGAGTCGCAGCCAACCGGTGCTCGCGTCACCGCGAATGGTCTCGAAGCCGATCTGGTCCTGCAGCGTGGTGTACACCTCTTTGAGCTGGGCCAGGCTGGAGGCGGTATAGGCGTTACCGCCGGAGAGATTGGCGATTTTCTTCAGCGAGTCGTCGTCGACCGGTACGGGCTGGCGCTGCTCGTTGATCTCGACGTAGCCGTACGCCGTGCCGAACGAGATCGTCGAGACCGGCACCCCCTGGTCCTTCGCGGTACGCGCCGCGGTAAACGCCCCCTTGGGATTGTCGGGGTTGGACGGCACGGTCTCCTTACCGTCGGAGAGCAGCACAATGCGGGCCGGCGGCGGGGTGTCGCCCCCGCCGATGACGGCGCCCACCGTGGCGATCGCCTGCAGTGCGGTGAAGATGCCCTCCCCGGTGGCGGTGCGGTCGGCCAGTTGCAGCTTGTCGATCGCGGCCTTGGTGGCTTCGCGGTTGGTGGTCGGCGAGGTCAACACGGTCGCGGTGCCGGCGTAAGCGATCAGGCCCAGGTTGATGCCGGCGGTCAGTTCGTCGGCGAACTGCTTACCGGCCTCCTGAGCGGCGGCCAGCCGGCTCGGTGCGACGTCGGTGGCCCGCATCGACTGGGAGACGTCGATCACCAGCATCACCACCGCGCGGTTGCGCGGGATGCGAACGTCGTGGGTCGGCCCGGCCATCGCCACGGTGAACAGCAGCAACGAGCCGATCAGCAGGATCGCCGACAGGTGCCGCCAGCGGGTCGGCGATTTGGGCGCCACGCTCTCCAGCAGCTCCATGTTGGCGAACCGCAGGATCCGCCGATGCCGCGCCACCTGCATGAGGATGTAGAGCGCGACCAGACCCAGGATCACGAACAGGAACAGGAAGAACCACGGGTGCGCGAAGCCCGTCAGCGTCATCGGCCCCAGTAGCGGCAATGTCATAGCAGACCTGTCTGTGTGCGGGTCGAGTTCACGGCATCCCCGCCAGCGCGCCGCGCCGGCGTGACTCGACGAATCGGACGATGTCGGCGATCCAGTCCCGGTCGGTCCGCAACCCCAGCAACGGCGCGCCGCAGCTGCGCAATGCGCGTGCGACGTCGGCGCGGTGGGCCACCGCGGCCCGGGCGAAATCGTCACGCAGCTTGGCGTCGATGGTGAACTCGCGGGTGATCCCGGATTCGGTGTCCTGCAGCACCACGTCGCCGACGTCGGGCAACTCGACGTCACGCGGGTCGAGGATCTCGATGCCCAGCACCTCGTGGCGGGCGGCGATCGCTCGCAGCGGCCGCATCCAGTTGATCGGTCCGAGGAAGTCGCTGATGATGACCGCCATCCCGCGGCGGCGTTCGGGCCTGCGCAGTGCGTCGATGGCCGCCCCCAGGTCGCCCCGCACCCCGGCGGGGGCCCGCGGAATGGTGGCGATGGTGCGCAGCAGGGTCTGCTCGTGGTTGCGCCCCGAGCGGGCCGGCACCCGCACGACCCGCTCACCGTTGCCCACCAGTGCGCCCAGCCGGTTGCCCCCGCCGCTGTTGAGGTAGACGATGGCCGACGCCGCAGCCACCGCCAGGTCACGCTTCTCGCAGGTGGCGGTGCCGAAATCCATGCTGGCCGACATGTCGACCACCAGCCAGGTCTCCAGCTCGCGGTCGGCGATCATCTGGCGGACGTGCGGATGGGTGGTGCGGGCCGTGACCGACCAGTCCATCCGGCGTACGTCATCGCCCGGCTGGTACAGCCGGGACTCGCCGGGCTCGGAGCCTGGGCCGGGGATCAACCCGAGGTGATCCCCGTGCAGCACCCCGTCGAGCTTGCGTTTGACCGTCAGCTCCAGGGTGCGCAGCGCCGCCGCCAGCTTCGGGTCGCGGATTCCTCCGCGCAGCATCGACGGCGGAGCGGTGCTGGTGTCCGGGGGCCGGGATTCCCCGATTCCCTGCCCGGTGTCGGCGTCGCTCACCGACCGCCGGCCACTGCCGCCGCGGTCGGGGCACCCGGTGCCGACGAATGCTGTTGCTGCGGAACGGCGTTCACCTGGGGAAGTGGCACCGTCTGCAGCACCCGGTTGATGACGATCTCCGAGGTGATCTCGTCGGCGAGTGCGTCGTAGGACAGCACCAGCCGGTGCCGGAGCACGTCCGGAATGACCTCGATGACGTCCTGCGGGATCACGTAGTCGCGGCCGCGGACCAGGGCCAGTGCCCGGGACGCGGCGATGATACCCAGCGAGGCGCGCGGCGACGCACCGAACGACAGCCAGTTCTTCACGTCCGGCATGCCGAACTGCTCGGGGTGCCGCGTGGCGGTGATCACCCGCACCACATAGTCCACCAGGGCGTGGTGCACGAAGTTGTTGGCCGCCAGCGTCTGCAGCCGCACCAGGTCGCCGGTGCCGAGGATCTGCTTGGGCTCCGGCGGGGTGACGCCCATCCGGTAGATGATTTCGCGTTCTTCCTCGGGCGAGGGGTAGCTGACGTTGATCTTGAACAGGAAGCGGTCGCGCTGCGCTTCCGGGAGCGGGTAGACGCCCTCGTGTTCGATCGGGTTCTGGGTGGCCATCACCAGGAACGGGTTGGGCAGGGGGAACCTCTTGCCGCCGATGGAGACCTGGCGTTCCTGCATGACCTCCAGCAGCGCCGACTGCACCTTGGCCGGTGCGCGGTTGATCTCGTCGGCCAGCAGGAAGTTGGTCATCACCGGGCCCAGTTCGGTGTCGAATTCCTCGCGGCCCTGCCGGTAGATGCGGGTGCCGATGATGTCGGTCGGCACCAGGTCCGGGGTGAACTGGATTCGGGCGAAGGTCCCGCCGACCACCTTGGCGAAGGTCTCCACGGCCAAGGTCTTGGCGACACCGGGCACGCCTTCGAGCAGCACGTGGCCCTTGGCGAGCAGGCCGACCAGGATGCGCTCGACGAGCTGGTCCTGGCCGACGATGACGCGCTTGACCTCGAAGATGGCCCGCTCCAGCGCGTGTACGTCGGCGGCGAGCCCGCTACCGCCGACTGTGCCTGGCTCGGCACCGGCCGAGCCGGGGAAACCGCTGGCGCCCGCGGGCGTCCCATCCGATGACGTCATCGACAAATCCTCCACAAAGGTCGGTCAGACACAACTGCTTGCACGGCGCACGGCCGAGGGGCAGCGTTGTGCCCTCGTTTCACTATTCCAGGGTTAGCAGCATCCGTCGACGTAAGGCCCGTCCCGAATGCGTCAGTACTCAATGATGCGGGTCAGATACGGCGTCATCCCCGATGTCCGCACCGGGCTGACGACCACCTTGCCGGCGCTGCCCGAGGCCTCCAGCATCTTCCCACCACCCAGGTACATGGTGACGTGCTGGCCGCCGCCGGGTCCGTAGAACATCAGGTCGCCGCGGCGGGCCTGACTCGGCGGAATGTGCCGCCCGGCGTTGTACTGGTCACCGGAGAAGCGCGGGATCAGCACGCCGACACCGGCGAACGCGTAACGCATCAGGCCCGAACAGTCGAACCCGACCGTGCCCGCGCCGGAGTCGATGCCCTTGCTGGGACCGGTCAGCGAACCTCCGCCCCAGGAGTAGGGCACGCCCATCTGCGCGCCGCCGCGGCGAATCACGTACTCGATGGCCTGCTTGCCGTGCACCCGCTGGCCGGGTGACACATTGCCGGCGGCTTCATCGCCGACGTTGAACCCGAGGCCAGAGAGGAACTTGCGGCCCAGGTCCATCGTGGTCTGGGTGGCGTTGGCGGTGGCCTGCAGCGACGCGTTGGCGACCGCCAACGGGTCACCGGGTGCACCGGCGCTGATCGTCGCCGGCAGGGTGGGGTCCCACCCCGGGTCTGCCTCGGCCGGTCCGGCCAGGCCCATCATCACCGGGATCGCGACCAGCAGCGACCCGATGAGGCGCGAGAGACGTAATGAACTCAGTTGCATGGCACCGCCATCAGTACTCGATGTATCGGACTACGTAAGGCGTCATGCCGCTCTTGCGGACCGGCGACACCTTCACCGTCTGCCCCACGTCGGGGGCCTCCAGCATCAGGCCGTTGCCGAGATAGAGCGTCACGTGCTGACTGCCACCGGGCCCGTAGAAGATGACATCGCCGCGACGCGCCAGCGCCGAAGGGATCTGGCGGCCCATCTTGTACTGCGAACCCGAGTAGTGCGGCAGCTTGATGCCCACCCCGGCGAAGGCGAAGAGGATCAGCCCGGAACAGTCGAAACCGACCGTGCCCGAACCCGAACCGATACCGCGGCCCGGCCCCGCAGCGGTGCCACCGCCCCAGGAGTAAGGCACGCCGCGCTGCGAAAGGCCACGGCGGATCACGTATTCGGAGGCCTGCCGGCCGTAAACCCGCGGGATCTTGCCGTTGTTGATACCGGTGTCGTCGGGCTTGGCCAGCCCCAGCGACTGCAGGAATTTCTGACCCAGGTTTGCCGTCACCTGGGCCGAGGTCTGCGAGATCCCCAGCACCTGGTTGATGACCGCGACCGGGTCGCCGGGGACATCGGCACTGGGCACCATCGGCAGGGTCGGGTCCCAGGGACCGTCCCATTGCGCGGGCTTGCCGACCGTGGGGCCGGCGACCGGACCGGCGGGATTTCCCCACCGATCACCGCCTGCGGCAGCGGCCGGCGCGGGCCCCGCCTGGGGCTGCTCGTGGCCGCGGGCCGCGGCGAGTTTGGCCTGCGCCTCGTTGCGTCGTGCGGCCAGCCGGTCGATCTCGCCCTGCTGTTCGCCGAACTTGCGCTGGGTGTCGGTGAGCGCAGCCACCGCGGCGTCCTGGCTGGACTGCGCGTCGGCGACGGCCTGATCGGCCTTCTGCTTGGCCAGCCGGGCGGCCGACTCCTTGTTCAACTGCTCGGTACGGGCCTGCTTGAGATGGTCCAGCGCCTGCTGAGAGGAGAGCGCCAGGGTCTGGCCGGCCGCAGCCGTGGCGATCAGGTCCGAGGGGTTGGCCGCGGTCAGATAGCTGTCCGAGGGCCCGTTGACGTACGTCGACGCGGCGAAGGTGTTGAACCGGCGCTGCGCGGCGGCGATCGCGGCGTCGGCGTCGGCGATCGCCTGCCGACCGGACTCCACTTCGTGTTGGGCGTCGACCGCGTCGTCCCGTGCGGTCTGCAGATCCACCAGGGCCTTGTTGACCCCTTCCTTCTCCTCGGCGATCTCTGCGCCCAGGTTCTGCAGCTGCTGGTTGGCGTCGGCGACGTCGGCGATCAGCGCGGCGATACCGTCGGGGTCCTGCGCGGGTAGAGCTGCGGCTAGCCCCGGGGTGCCCAGCACCATCGCGGCACTGAGTACCGACACCGTCGCAGGGTGCGCGAACCGGGTCGCCAGTCGGAAAACAGAGCCATCGGAGCCACAGCGGATGCGTCTCATTCGGCTTGGATCTCCTCGGACTCGCAGCAGGCGGCGCCGCGCTTCGGCCGGTGGCTAAAGCACAGAAACATCAGATACAACAGCTGCGCCTTTTGAGACCATACGTCACATCAGTCACTGGAGAAACATTCGTAACAAACTACGTTAATGTAATTAAGCGCGTTGTGACCATTCGGTGACCTAATTATTTGCGGCAGCCCACAACTGGGCGACAATTAATCGCCCAGTTTCCGGGTTTTCGGAGGTAAGGCCGCTAGTTGGCGACGTCGCAGCGCTCAGCAGCCTGTTTGCTGCGTCGCTGCAGGAAACGGGTACCGACGGCTGCCGCCGCCACCCCGACCAGCAGCACCACCGTCAGGCCCGTCCAGGGCAGATCCGGGGTGGTCAATTCGTGCAGGAAATTCTGCGCCGAGGTCACCGGATCGCCCGTTTTGGCATGATCCTCGGCAGCCTCCAGCTTGGACCGGTGAAACTGGCCGCTGTAGCTGCCGACATAGTTCGTACTCACGACCAGGACAGTGGAATCCGGATAGTCGTAGCCGACCACGGTGGCGACGTCGCGCAGCGCGGTGTCCATTCCGGGGTTTCGGGCGACCTCGACGATCTTGAGGTCGATGCCGTCGCGGTCCGCCTCGGCCACCACTTCGCGCAGCGCCGGCACGTCGGCCGCCGGTGCGCTCACCCCGTCGGCGGCGACAGCAACCTTGACCAACGCCATGCAGTCGTCGGGCGGGGTGGCCGGGTCGAGACCGACGGTGATGCAGAGCTCACCGGGGATGTAGGCCGGCGGGTGCTGGATCGTCACGGTTGATGACGGTATCAACCCCGGCCAGGTGAGGTGAACCTTACTTTATACAGGACAATCGTACTGTTAGGGTTATGACGCCCATCGGCGCGGACCCGTCGATGGAGGAGAACTCGATCTGGGGAGTTGAAGTGACCAGCAAAGATTCGGTGAATTCGTTCGGAGCCCGCGCCACCCTGACCGTGGGCGAGACGGACTATGAGATCTACCGCCTCGATGCCGTCCCCGGCACCGAGAAACTCCCCTACAGCCTCAAGGTGCTGGCCGAGAACCTGCTGCGCACCGAAGACGGCGCCAACATCACCAAGGACCACATCAGCGCGATCGCCAACTGGGACCCGGCCGCCGAGCCGAGCATCGAGATCCAGTTCACCCCGGCCCGGGTGATCATGCAGGACTTCACCGGTGTGCCCTGTGTCGTCGACCTGGCCACCATGCGTGAGGCCGTCACCGCCCTGGGCGGCGACCCCAACAAGGTCAACCCGCTCTCGCCCGCCGAGATGGTCATCGACCACTCCGTCATCCTCGACGTCTTCGGCACCTCCGACGCCTTCGAGCGCAACGTCGAGCTGGAGTACCAGCGCAACGGCGAGCGCTACCAGTTCCTGCGTTGGGGCCAAGGCGCATTCGACGACTTCAAGGTTGTCCCGCCGGGCACCGGCATCGTGCACCAGGTCAACATCGAGTACCTGGCCCGCACCGTGATGGTGCGCGACCGGGTGGTGGGCGGGAAGACCATCAGCCAGGCCTACCCGGACACCTGCGTCGGCACCGACAGCCACACCACCATGCAGAACGGCCTGGGCGTGTTGGGCTGGGGCGTGGGCGGTATCGAGGCCGAGGCCGCCATGCTGGGCCAGCCGGTGTCGATGCTGATCCCCCGGGTCGTCGGCTTCAAGCTGAGCGGCGAGATCCAGCCGGGCGTCACCGCCACCGACGTGGTGCTCACCGTCACCGAGATGCTGCGTAAGCACGGCGTGGTCGGCAAGTTCGTCGAGTTCTACGGCAAGGGCGTGGCCGAGGTGCCACTGGCCAACCGCGCCACCCTGGGCAACATGAGCCCCGAATTCGGCTCTACCTGCGCGATCTTCCCGATCGACGAAGAGACCATCAACTACCTGCGCCTGACCGGCCGCACCGACGAGCAGCTCGCGTTGGTCGAGGCCTACGCCAAGACCCAAGGGATGTGGCACAACCCCGAGCACGAGCCGGCCTTCTCCGAATACCTGGAGCTGGACCTGTCCACGGTGGTCCCGTCGATCGCCGGCCCGAAGCGCCCGCAGGACCGGATCCTGTTGTCGGAGAGCAAGATCGCCTTCCGCAAGGACATCCACAACTACGTCGAAGAGCAGCACCCGACGCCGCACACCCAGCTCGACGAGGCCATCGAGGAGTCCTTCCCGGCCTCCGACCCGGCCAAGCTGAGCTTCGCCGACGACGGCGCGGTGAACGTGCAGTCCGCCGCCAACGGCTCTCACGGCCGGCCGAGCAAGCCGATCCGGGTCAAGGGTGAGCGCGGCGAGTTCATCCTCGACCACGGCGCCGTCGCGGTCGCGGGCATCACCTCCTGCACCAACACCTCCAACCCGTCGGTGATGATCGGCGCAGCCCTGCTGGCCCGCAACGCCGTCGAGAAGGGCCTGTCCTCCAAGCCGTGGGTGAAGACCAACATGGCCCCGGGGTCGCAGGTCGTCACCGACTACTACGAGAAGGCCGGCCTGTGGCCCTACCTGGAAAAGCTCGGCTTCTACCTGGGCGGTTACGGCTGCACCACCTGTATCGGTAACACCGGCCCGCTGCCCGAGGAGATCTCCAAGGCGGTCAACGAGGAAGACCTGACCGTCACCGCGGTGCTGTCGGGTAACCGCAACTTCGAGGGCCGCATCTCCCCCGACGTCAAGATGAACTACCTGGCCTCCCCGCCGCTGGTCATCGCCTACGCCCTGGCCGGCACCATGGACTTCGACTTCGAGACCGACTCGCTGGGCAAGGACCACGACGGCAACGACGTCTTCCTGCGCGACATCTGGCCGTCGGCCCAGGAGATCGACGACACCATCAAGTCCGCGATCAACCAGGACATGTTCCGCAAGTCCTACGCCGACGTGTTCAAGGGCGACGAGAACTGGCGCAACCTGCCGACCCCCGACGGTGACACCTTCGCCTGGGACGAGGCGTCGACCTACGTGCGCAAGGCCCCGTACTTCGACGGCATGGGGATGGAGCCCGAGCCGGTCTCCGACATCAAGGGTGCTCGGGTGATGGCGCTGCTGGGCGACTCGGTCACCACCGACCACATCAGCCCGGCCGGCCCGATCAAGCCCGGCACCCCGGCAGCGGACTACCTGGACGCACACGGTGTGGCGCGCAAGGACTACAACTCGCTGGGCAGCCGTCGCGGCAACCACGAGGTCATGGTCCGCGGCACCTTCGCCAACATCCGCCTGCAGAACCGGGTGCTGGACACCATCGGCCTGGAGGGCACCCAGGGTGGCTACACCCGGGACTTCACCCAGGAGGGCGGGCCGAAGGAGTTCATCTACAACGCCTGCATGAACTACCAGAAGGCCGGCATCCCGCTGGTCGTGCTGGGCGGCAAGGAATACGGCTCCGGCTCGTCGCGGGACTGGGCGGCCAAGGGCACCACGCTGCTGGGCGTCAAGGCCGTCATCACCGAATCCTTCGAGCGCATCCACCGTTCGAACCTGATCGGTATGGGCGTGATCCCGCTGCAGTTCCCGGCCGGCGAAACCGCCAAAACGCTGGGCCTGGACGGCACCGAGACCTTCGACATCGTCGGCATCGAGGAACTCAACACCGGTAAGACGCCGAAGACGGTCAAGGTCACCGCCACCAAGAAGGATGAAGCAAGCGGCTCCGATTCGGTCGTCGAATTCGACGCGGTGGTGCGCATCGACACCCCCGGTGAGGCCGACTACTACCGCAACGGCGGCATCCTGCAGTACGTGCTGCGCAACATGTTGGGGGCGAGTCAGACCGCGTAGACAGCGGTTACCTGATGCCCAGGGTCAGCGAGGATCACCTGGCGGCGCGGCGCCGCCAGATTCTCGATGGCGCGCGGCGGTGCTTCGCCGCGTACGGCTACGACCAGGCGACGGTGCGGCGACTCGAACAGACGGTCGGGTTGTCGCGCGGGGCGATCTTCCATCACTTCCGCGACAAGGACACACTGTTCTTCGAGCTGGCCCGCGAGGACGCGGAGCGGATGGCTGATGTCGCCTCGCGCGAGGGCCTGATCGGCGTGATGCGGCACATGCTGGCCGCACCAGAGCAGTTCGACTGGCTGGCCACCCGGCTGGAGATCGCCCGCAAACTGCGCCACGACCCGGAGTTCAGCCGCGGCTGGGCGGAGCGGTCAGCCGAATTGACCGCTGCCACAGTGGATCGGCTGCGCCGCCAGAAGCGGGCCGGACGGCTGCGCGACGACGTCCCCGCTGAGGTGTTGCACTGCTATCTGGATCTGGTGCTCGACGGCCTGGTCGCGCGACTGGCCTCGGGCGAAGATCCGCAGCGGCTATCAGCGGTCCTCGACCTGGTCGAGGATTCGGTGCGGCAGAGCTGATTTCGCTGCGCAATAGCTAGCGCGAGCGGGTGCGGTGGTTGGGTCCACCGCGGCTGCGCATCGCCGCGCCCGACTCGCGCAGCATGCTGTGCACGGACCCGTACGATCGGCCGGTCGACGCCGCCAAAGTCCGGATACTCGCCCCGCGCTCATAGGCGCTGCGCAACTCGACCAGCTGACGATCGCGCAGCCTGTTCGGTTTCGTCGTCGTTGCCATGTCCCCTCACCATCCCCTCGCCGGCCCAACGGGTTCAGCGTAGGAATGCCTCGGCGATACCGGGCGGCTTTTGCTGAAATGCCGCCACGCTTACGGTCGCCGTTCAGCCAAAATTGAACGGTATTCAGGTCAGCCGCGTTCCGGGCCGGACCCCATAGGGATAGTTGCCCACCTTTGAGCGACAAATCGCAGCGGGCTCGTCCACACACCCTCGGCTGTCGCTCAAAGGCGGGCAACTCTCCTATTCCCCTAGGCCGACCTGGACCCCGCTAAGCCAGCTCAATCAGATCGCGGTAGTCCGCCGACCAATGATCCTCAGTACCGTCGGGCAGCAACACCACTCGCTGCGGGTCCAGCGCCTCGGCCGCGCCCGGATCGTGGGTGACCAGCACCACCGCGCCGGCATAGCTGCGCAGCGCGTCCAAGACCTGTTCGCGTGACGCCGGATCGAGGTTGTTGGTCGGTTCGTCGAGCAGCAGTACGTTCGCGGTGGACGCCACCAGTCCGGCCAGGGCCAGTCGGGTCTTCTCACCGCCGGACAGCGTGCCGGCCGGTTGTTCCAGCTGCGGCCCGGTGAACATGAACGCGCCCAAAAGTCCCCGCAGATCCTGCTCCGAGGTGTCGGGGGCCGCATGAACGATGTTCTCCCACACCGTCGCGGCATTGTCGATGGTGTCGTGTTCCTGGGCGAAGTAACCGATCTTGCAACCGTGACCGGGCTCCAGCTGACCGGCGTCGGGGATTTCGGCCCCGGCCAGCACCCGCAGCAACGTGGTCTTGCCGGCGCCGTTGAGCCCCAGCACCACCACCCGCGATCCCCGGTCGATGGCCAGGTCCACCCCGCTGAACACCTCGAGGGAGCCATACATCTTGGTCAGGCCGCTGGCCATCAGCGGAGTCTTTCCGCATGCAGCCGGGGTGGGGAACTTGATCCTGGCGACCTTGTCGGCGACCCGCTCCTCGTCCAGCGCCGCCAGCATCCGGTCAGCACGGCGCAACATGTTCTGCGCGGCAACCGCTTTCGTGGCTTTAGCGCCCATTTTCGCGGCCTGGGTGCGCAGCGCGGCGACCTTGCGTTCGGCATTGGCCCGCTCCCGGCGGCGACGCTGCTCATCGGCCGCCCGGGCGTCGAGGTACTTCTGCCAGACCATGTTGTTCACGTCGGCCTCGCCGCGCACCGCGTCGAGGAACCACACCCGGTT
>CAXYUC010000014.1:0-41887 GCA_964292075.1 uncultured Mycolicibacter sp. | reverse complement strand
CGCCGCCCGGGCCGCCGCCGGGGCCACCGGCGGGCCCACCCGGGCGCCGGACCGGGAGCGCGGCCCGGTCTTGACGGCTTTTTGCGGTGCTTGGTCGGAGGCGTCTGGGGCCCCGGCATCCCGCCGCAGCCGGGCCAGGATGCCGATCACACCGATCCTGCCGCGGAACGTGCGGCGGCGGCGAACGCGTCGCCCCGGGCGCCGTAGCCGGCGAACTGGTCGAAGGATGCCCCCGCCGGAGCCAGCAGCACCGTGTCCCCGGGCCGGGCCAGGTCGCGGGCGGCGGCCACCACCGCTGTCATCACCCGTGACCCCAGCGTCTCATCGGACCCATCAGCTACTCGCTTCACATGAGTAACTGGAGACACAGCAGTATCACCCATATCAATATCCTCGCCCGTCACAACGTGGACGACGGGGACATCCGGTGCGTGTCGTGATAACGCCTTGGCAACCTCGCCGCGATCTCGACCGATCAGCACGGCCCCGGCCAGGTGAGCAGCGATTCTGGCGACGGTCGGTTCGATCGAGGCGCCCTTGAGCAGTCCGCCGGCCACCCAGATCACCCGCGGGTGGGCCAGCACCGACGCTTCGGCCGCGTGCGGGTTGGTGGCCTTGGAGTCGTCGACGTAGCTGATCCCGCCGTCGACCACGACCAGTTCGGCACGATGCCGCCCGACCTGGAACGACGCCAGGGCCTCGGCGATCGCCTGCGGGGGCACGTCGACGCTGCGGGCCAGCGCGGCGGCCGCCAGTGCGTCCAGAATCCCGACCGGGCCGGGCACCGGTATCGACGCCGCCGGGGCCAGCGCGACCTGGTCGCCCCCTTCTGCCACAAAGGCCCGGTCCACCAGCATGCCGTCGATCACGCCGAGCTCACCGGGCGCCGGTTCGCCGAGCCGGAAACCGACCTTGACCGGGGCGGGCGCGGTGTCGCGCAGCGCCGCGGCAGGGGCGTCGTCCATCCCGAGCACCGCCACCCGACCGGCCAGCGCGCGGGCCTTGTCGGCGGTGTAGGCGGCCATACTGCCGTGCCAGTCCAGGTGGTCCTCGGCGATGTTGAGCACCGCACCGGCCTCGGGGCGCAGCGACGGAGCCCAGTGCAGCTGGAAGCTGGACAGCTCAACGGCCAGCAGTTCGGATTCATGCGGCGGTCCCAGCTTCCGCTCTCCTCCGTCGAGCCTCGCTGAACCGCCGGATTCATGCGGCGGTCCCAGCACGTCGAGCACCGGGCTGCCGATGTTGCCGCACAACTGGGCACGCCGGCCCGCGGCGGACAGCATGGCGTGCAGCATCGAGGTGGTCGTGGTCTTGCCGTTGGTGCCGGTCACCACCAGCCAGCGCCGCGGCGGCCCGTAGTGGCCCGCGGCGTCGAGCCGCCAGGCCAGCTCCACGTCACCCCAGATCGGCACCCCGGCCGCTGCGGCCGCGGCCAATACCGGTGTGTCCGGGCCGAATCCGGGGCTGGTGACCACCAGTGCGTAGCCGCCGATCTGCGCTGCGGCGTACGCCGGGCTGCAGGTCGTGACCTCGGAATAGGCGGCCAGCGCGGCCACATTGTCGTCGCACAGCGTCACCTCCAGCCCGAACGGCGCCAACGCCTTCACGATGGCACGGCCGGTGATGCCGGCCCCGGCGACGAGCACCCGCGCGCCGGCGGACAGCACACCCAGCCCCGGTTCGGGCGTCATCTCAGCCGCCTACGGCGGTGAACCACTCGCCGTAGAACATGGAGACGCCCAATCCGCAGGCGATGGCGGTGAGCAGCCAGAAGCGGATGATCACGGTGGTCTCAGCCCAGCCGGCCAACTCGAAGTGGTGATGGAACGGGGCCATCCGAAACACTCGGCGGCCGGTGCTGCGGAACGCCACGATCTGGACGACCACCGAGGTGATCTCGGCGACGAAGAGCCCGCCGAGCACCACCGCGAGGATCTCGGTGCGGGTGGTGATCGACATGCCGGCGATCACACCGCCGAGCGCCAGCGAGCCAGTGTCGCCCATGAAGATCTTCGCCGGCGCGGCGTTCCACCACAGGAACCCGATGCAGGCGCCCGCGGTCGCTGCGGCGATCAGCGCCAGGTCCAGCGGGTCGCGCACGTTGTAGCAGCCCAGTCCGGGTGCGATCGCGCAGGCGTTGCGGTGCTGCATCACGGTGATCAGCACGTAGGCGGCGCTGACCATCGCCATGGATCCGGCGGCCAGGCCGTCGAGGCCGTCGGTGAAATTGACCGCGTTCGACCAGGCGCTGACGATCAGGATCACGAACAGCACGAATAACGCTGCGGGCAGCGTGACAGTGGCGATGTCGCGCACATAGGACAGTTGCAGGCTGCCCGGGGTCAGACCTGAGCTGTTGCGGAAGCACAGCACCAGCAGACCGAACAGGGTGGCCGCGGTGACCTGCCCGACGGTCTTGGCGGTCTTGTTCAGACCGAGGTTGCGCGACCGCCGGATCTTGATCAGGTCGTCGAGGAAGCCGACGCCGCCCAGCGCGGTGGCCAGCCCCAGGACCAGCAGGCCCGACGCCGTCGGCCCGGTGCCGTAGAAGACCAGGCCGGCCAATTCAGCGGCCAGGTAGCCCGCCCAGATCCCGGCCACGATGGCCACGCCGCCCATCGACGGGGTGCCGCGTTTGCTCTGGTGGCTGGCCGGTCCGTCCTCGCGGATCTCCTGCCCGAATCCCTGCTTGGTGAACACCCGGATCAGCACGGGGGTCAGCAGGATCGCGACCAGCAGCGCGACTCCGGCCGCGATGAGGATCATTATCATCGGCGATCTCCTGGGTCTTCGCTGGTCAGCGCGTCAGCCAATGCGGTCAGGCCCGCGGAGTTCGACGCCTTGACCAGTACCACGTCCCCCGCCTGCAGTTCGGCGCGCAACAGGGCCAGAGCGGCATCGACGTCGGGCACTGCGGTGGCTTCGGCGCCCCAGGATCCCTCCATCACTGCGCCGTGCAGCATCGCGCCCATCGATCTCCCTACTCCGACGACAATGAGACGAGACACATCTAAGCGCACCGCGAGCCGTCCGATGCGGTCATGCTCAGATATCGCGTCCTCGCCGAGCTCGGCCATCTCCCCCAGCACCGCCCAACTGTGGCGCTTCTCCCCCGGATTCTCGCCGCGAGCGATCCAGGCCAGCGCCTGCAGCGCCGCCCGCATGGAGTCGGGGTTGGCGTTGTAGGAGTCGTCGATCACGGTCACGCCGTCGGCGCGGGTGCTGACGTGCATCCGGTGCCCCGAGGCCGGTCCGGCACCGGCCAGCGCGTCGGCCAC
Organism: uncultured Mycolicibacter sp.; assembly: GCA_964292075.1. Classification (GTDB taxonomy): domain Bacteria; phylum Actinomycetota; class Actinomycetes; order Mycobacteriales; family Mycobacteriaceae; genus Mycobacterium. The sequence continues at coordinate 38,609 of CAXYUC010000014.1, read as the reverse complement.
CTGTTGCGGCGCGGCACCGCATTCCAAGGCCACGGCAGCGGCGCACAGGGCGTTGCCCACCTGGTGGTCGCCCGAGACTCCCAGCGACACAGTCACATCGCCGGCCTCACCATCGGAGTGCAGGGTGAACCGCGGGCGGGCCAGTTCGTCGAGCACCACCGGCCCGGCCCACACGTCGGCGGGAGCGGAGCGGCTGACCCGCACCACTCGTGCGACGGCCTTGCCGGCCATCGCGGCCACCGCCGAGTCATCGACGTTGAGGATCACCACGCCGGATTCCGGAACAGCTTGTGCCAGCTCGGCTTTGGTCTCGGCGATCGCCTCACGCGAACCGAACTCGCCCAGGTGGGCGGTCCCGACGTTGAGTACCACCGCGATCTGCGGCGGGGCGATCGCCGCCAGCGCGGCGATGTTGCCGCGATGCCGGGCAGACAGCTCCAGGACCAGATAGTCGGTGTTCTCGTCGGCCCGCAGCACCGTCCACGGGTGGCCCAACTCGTTGTTGAACGACCCGGGCGGGGCGATCACCTCCCCCAGCGGCGCCAGCACCGCGGCGATCAGGTCCTTGGTCGAGGTCTTGCCCGACGACCCGGTCACGCCGACGATCGTCAGTCCCTTGGCAGCCAGGGTCGCGGCCACCGCGGCTGCCAGTTTGGCCAGTGCGGCCAGCACCGCAGCGCCGGATCCGGCCTCGTCATCATGCTCGAGCGCACCGGACTGACTGTCGGAGGCGACTGGCTCGACAACGATTGCCGGGACCCCGACCGGACGGGCCGCCAGCACCGCCACCGCGCCGGCATTCGCCGCCGCCGCCGCGTGGTCGTGGCCGTCGGCCCGCGCGCCGGGCAGCGCCAGAAACAGTGCGCCCGCGCTGATCCGGCGGGAATCGAATTCCACCGTGCCGGTGACGACGGTCCGCTCGGCCTGTTCCGGGGTGATGTCGGCCAGCCGGCCGTCGACGATCTCGGCGATCTGCGCGACGGTCAGCGCGATCATCGGTGCTCCTCGCGCGCTTCCAGCGCCTGGGCCAGCTCCACCCGGTCGTCGAACGGCTGGGTGTGCCCGGCGGCGGTCTGCCCGGTCTCGTGTCCCTTGCCCGCGATCAGCACCACATCGCCCGGCCGGGCCCATGCCACCGCGTGTTCGATCGCGGCCCGCCGGTCACCGATCTCGACCACCTGCGCGCTACCCGCGGCGGTACCGGCCAGAACGGCGCGCCGGATGTCGGCGGGGTCTTCCCCCCGCGGGTTGTCGTCGGTGACTACGACCAGGTCGGCGGCCTGGGCGGCGATCCGTCCCATCGGTTCGCGCTTACCGTGGTCACGGTCGCCGCCGGCGCCGAACACCACGGCGAGGCGCCCGGTGGTGTCGCGCAGCTCCTGGCGCAGGGTCGCCAGTACCGCTGCCAGCGCCCCGGGCTTGTGCGCGTAGTCGACCAGGGCCAGGAAGCCCTGACCACGATCGATCGATTCCATCCGTCCCGGCACCCGCGCCGCTCGCAGGCCCGGGGCTGCCTGCTCCGGCGACACTCCGATCGCATCCAGAATGGCTAGCGCCACAAGGCAGTTGGCCACATTGTAGTCGCCGGGAAGCCCGATGCCGATCGGGTGGTGCACACCGGCGGGGTCGACGGCGGTGAACTGTTGACCACCGGGCCCCACCCCGGTGCTCGTCTTCTCGATGCCCCAGTCCGCGGGGCGGCCCGTCGCGCTGACGGTGACCGGCGCGTCCGCACGCGCCGCCATCGCCGCGCCGGCGTCGTCGTCGACGCAGATCACCGAGCGGGCGGCGTGCAGCGGCGACGCCGGATCGAACAGTCGGGCCTTGGCCTCGAAGTAGTCCGCCATGGTCGGGTGGAAGTCGAGATGGTCGCGGGACAGGTTGGTGAAGGCGCCCACCGCGAACCGGGTGCCGTCGACCCGGCCCAACGTCAGGGCATGACTGGACACCTCCATGACCGCGGTGTCCACCCCGCGCTGCGCCATCGCGGCCAGCAGCGCCTGCAGCGCGGGCGCCTCGGGGGTGGTCAAGGCGCTGGGCAGGTCGATGCCGTCGATGCGGACGCCGACCGTGCCGATCAGACCGGCGGTGCGGCCCGCGGCCCGCAGGCCGGCCTCGACCAGATAGGTGGTGGTGGTCTTGCCGGACGTCCCGGTGATGCCGATGACGGCGATCCGATCACAGGGATGTCCGTAGACCTGCGCCGCGAGTTCGCCCAGCACGGCGCGAGGTGCCGGATGAACCAGGACAGGTATGCCGGGTAACGCTGCGCCGTCGGCGATCTCGGAAACACCGACCCCGTCGGTGAGCACCGCGGCCGCGCCTCGAGCGACCGCGTCGGCCGCGAATCGTGCGCCGTGGGTGGTCGCGCCGGGCAGCGCCGCGAACAGGTCACCGGGTCGCACGTCCTGGGCGCGCAGGGTCAACCCGGTGATCGGCAGCTCCGGAATCACCTCTCCGGCTACCGCGACCGCCCCGATCTGGTTCGCGAGCACACGCAGCGACGTGCCTGCACCGACATCAGGGCGCAGAGCAGCAGGCACCGACATCACCTCCATCCGCTGCGGCCGGGTCGTCCGGATCGGCCCTGAGACTACCTAGGCGGGCCGCGTCCACAGTGCAGGCGATCCGGCTAGCGCCGATGGCGAGTCACGACGGCGGCGTTTGCCGCAGGGACCCGGCGGACGCAAGTCGACGGATCGGTCGATAAGAGCGCGGGTGACTACATCGCCTGCAGGACCAGCGGCGGTCCTGGGTCCGGGGACAACGGCACGTTGTGGCGCTGCAACAACCACCCGGCGATGTTGTGGAACAACGGTGCCGCGGACGTGCCCGGCGATCCGTCGGCGGCGCGGTGGGGGTTGTTCATCATCAGGCCGATGACGTAACGCGGATTGTCGGCCGGCGCCATCCCGGCGAAGGTGATCCAGTAGACGTCGTCGTAGTAGCAACCGCAGGCCGGGTTGATCTGCTGGGCGGTACCGGTCTTCCCGGCGATCTGGTAGCCGTCGACCGCGGCCTGCCATCCGGTGCCCTGCTGGATGCCGGTCGGATCCCGCTGCACCACCGAGCGCAGCATGTTGCGCACGGTGCGTGCGGTCTGCTCCGAGACCACCCGAACACCTTCGGGCCGGGGCTCCTCGGTGCGGGTGCCGTCGGCCGCAATGTTCGCCTTGATGATGCGCGGCGGAACCCGTAGCCCGTCGTTGGCGATGGCCTGGTACATCCCGGCCATCTGTAGCAAGGTCATCGAAAGTCCCTGGCCGATAGGCAGGTTGGCGAAGGAGCTGCCGGACCATTGATCCACCGGTGGGAGCAGCCCGGCGCTCTCACCGGGCAGTGCCACGCCGGTGCGCTGCCCCAGCCCGAACCTCTCCGCCATGTCGAACCAGCGCTCGGGGCCCACCCGCTGCGCCAGCATCAGGGTGCCCACGTTGGACGACTTACCGAATACCCCGGTCGTGGTGTAGGGCGCGACACCATGCACCCAGGCGTCGCTGACGGTGACGTCGGCGATGTTGATCGATCCGGGTACCTGCAGGACCTCGTCGGGGTTGGACAGGCCGTACTCGATGACCGAGGAGGCGGTGATGATCTTGTTCACCGAGCCCGGCTCGAACGGCGACGACACCGCCAGGTTGCCCAGCTGACGATCCTCCTGGCGCCCGACGTCTTGGGAGGGGTCGAACGTGTTGTCGCCGGCCATCGCCAGCACCTCACCGCTGCGCGCGTCCAGCACCACGGCCGTGACGTCGTGTGCGCCGGTGACATTCTTGGCCTGCTGCACCTGCTGCTGGACGTAGAACTGAATGTCGTCGTCAAGGGTGAGCTGGATAGTCGTCCCGTTGACCGCCTTGTGCCGGTTGCGGTAGCTGCCCGGAATCACCACACCGTCGGAACCGCGGTCGTAGGTGACCGACCCGTCCGTTCCTGCCAGCACGGAGTCCATCGAGTCCTCCAGACCCAACAGACCGTGGCCGTCCCAGTCGATGCCGCCGATGATGTTGGCCGCCAGCGACCCGCCCGGATACTGCCGCAGGTCCTGGCGCTCGCTACCGACCTCCGGGCACTTCTCGGTGATCACCTCGGCCACCGCAGGGTCGACAGCACGGGCGAGATAAACGAAGGTCTCGTTGCTGCGCAACTTCTTCAGCAGTGCCGCTGAGTCCGGCTTGTTGCCGAGGCGCGCGGAGATCTCCTTGGCGATCTCCTGCAGCCTTAGCTGCGGATCGGGGGCCGACGGGTCCTTCTTCTTGGCATCGGCGAGCTGCTTGCCGATCTTGACCGGCTGGAAGGACAGCGCCCTGGCCTCGATGGTGAACGCGAGCTTGTCACCGGTGCGGTCGATGATGTCGCCGCGCATCGCCTGTTGGACGTCGGTGACCTTGAGTTGTCCGGCGGCTTCGGCCCGCAGTCCAGAGGCCCGAGGGACCTGCAGGTAGAACAGCTGACCCGCCGACAATGCCAGCACCAAGAAGATGACGGCGTTGCCGGTACGGTGCCGGAAGACGAATGAAGCGCTACGCAGGCCCACCTCGGTGGCTTGGCGGGTACGACGCTCGCGGGCCGAATGTCCGGTTGTGGTAGTCGCTTTCGGCGCTTTGCCGGGCTTGGCGGATTTGGCCGACTTGGCCGACTTGGCCGACTTGGCCGGCGGGGTGACGGTCCGGCGGGTTTTCCGGGGGGCCGCGGGGCCCGACCCGCCGCGGCGACGTGCCGGCCCGGCCCCCCGCGCGGCCCGCCTCACCGCGCGGCTCCTCCGGCCACCGGCGTCGCCGGGACTTCCGGCGGCAGCGGGGGTTGCGGCGGCAGGACGGCCGCCGGCGGAAGCGTTCCGCCGACCGGCAGCACCGTCTCGGGCGGCAGTACCGTCTCGGGCGGCACGGCGTCAGACGGGATGGCCGGCGGTGCCGCCAGGGGTGGGATGTCTTGCGCGCCAGGGCCAGGCAACGGCCCGGCCAGGGGCATGCCGGGAACTCCGGGCAGGCCCGGAATGGTCAGCGGCGCGCCGGGCACCGCCGGAACGGGCGGGACTGCGGCGGGCAGGTGGCGGCTGTCGAGCTTCGGCCCGGCCGGGGGCACCCGAACCGGAACCTCTACCGGTGGCGCCACATCGTCGGGCAACTTGGTGTTCAGCGGCGGCGGCGGCGCCCCCTCGGCGGGCTTCGGGACCCCGACGACCATCCAGTTGCCGATCGGGTCCTGAACCAGGTGCGCGGTGTCGCGGCTCGGGATCATGCCCAGTTCGCGGGCCGCTTCGGCAAGCGCCGGTGCGGATTCGGCGGTGAGCACGTCCCGCTCGAGCGCTTCCTTCTGCTGCATCAGCACCCGGTTGTGCTCCCGGATGTTGCCCAACTGGTAAGACCGCTCGGCGGCATCCGTCGACAGCCACAGGGTGATTCCCAGCCCGATACCGAGCGCGCCGATGATCAGCACGACGAACGGAACCTTGGCCGCCAGCGTGCGCGGTCGCAGGTCGACCGAGGCCAGTCGAGTGATCAGGCGTTCGCGCAGTGGGACGCGCACAACCTTGGGCGCCTTGGCCTTTCGGGCCTTTGCCCGCGCCTTGGCTTGCTTGGTGCTCTTTGGCGGCACCGGCCTGGCATCGGGGCGAAGCGACGCCGCCTTCTGCGGGCCGGTGCGCGACCGCGCCTGGAGACCCGCTGCGGGCGCGGTTCCACGCTGCCGCCGCGGGCCCCGGGCCTGCGTCTGCTCGTTGACGCGTCGCGGGCCGGTGCGGGTTGCGTTCTCAGGGCTACGGCGACGGTCGCCCTGCCGTACCGCGGGCTTGCGCTTGGGCGCCATCACTTCCCCCTTGATGCCACGATCGGCCCGGCCTGGACCCGCTCAACAGCACGCAGCCGGACCGAACCCGCTCGTGGGTTGCGCTCGACCTCGTCCGCCTCGGCCCGTTCGGCGCCCCGCGTCAACGTCGTGAACTTCGGTTGGTCGCCGGGCAATTCGACCGGAAGACCGACCGGAGTGCGAGACGCGGTGGCCGCAGCGAACAGCTGCTTGACGATGCGGTCCTCCAACGACTGGTAGGACATCACCGCCACGCGTCCACCCACCGCCAGCGCATTCAGCGCCGCCGGCAACGCGTCCCGCAGTGAGTCCAGCTCACCGTTGACCGCGATGCGCAGCGCCTGAAAGGTGCGCTTGGCCGGGTGTCCGCCGGTGCGCCGCGCCGGCGCCGGAATCGCCTCGTAGAGCAGCGCCGTCAGTTCCCCGGTCGAGGTGAACGGGGCCTGTGCCCGGCGGCGAACGATGTACGAGGCGATCCGCGATGCGAAACGTTCCTCACCGAAGCGACGCAGAATGTCGGTCAGCGCCGCTGCGTCGTAGGTGTTCACGATGTCTGCGGCGGTCAGTTCAGCCTGCGGGTCCATCCGCATGTCCAGCGGCGCGTCCTGCGCGTAGGAGAATCCCCGCTCCACCCGGTCGAGCTGCATCGAGGACACCCCGAGGTCGAACAACACCGCGTCAACCGATCCGGTTGCGGCCAAGCCTGATTCGGCCAGCGCCGCAGCGATGCCGTCGTATCGGGTGCGGACCGTCTGGAGGCGATCGGCGAAGCGGGACAACCGGGCCCCGGCGATGTCAAGTGCGGTGGCGTCGCGGTCCAAACCGATGACCCGCAGGCCCGGGAACTCGCTCAGGAACCGCTCCGTGTGCCCGCCGGCGCCGAGGGTGGCGTCCACCAGAGTCGCGCCCGCACCGTCGGGCGACTGCCTGGTCAGCGCGGGAGCCAGCAGCTCCACGCAACGGTCCAGCAGGACCGGCACATGTCCGAATTCGCCCTGTTCGGCCACGGCAACACCTCCCGATCCAGAGTGGGCCGCTCCTGCCTCGAGGTCCCTGCCCGACGGCACGAACCTGACGTTGGGGAAGTACGTCAGGGTCGGTTCGGACAGAGGCCACGAGGCACGGGCGTGCGCCTCAGATGATGTCGCTGAGTGCTTCATCGCTGGCCGCGGAGAAGTTCTCTTCGTGCGTCTGCTGGTAGTCGCTCCAGGCCTGTGCGTCCCAGATCTCCAGGTAGTCGACCGACCCGATGACCACGCATTCCTTGGACAGGTCGGCGTAGCGACGGTGGTCGGGCGACAGGGTGATCCGGCCCTGGGCGTCGGGGTGCTGTTCGTCCGTGGCGGCGGCCAGGTTGCGCAGGAAGGCTCGCGCGTCTGGGTTGCTGCGCGAAGCCTTGGCCGCCCGGCGGGCCAACTGCTCGAACTCCGCGCGGGGATAGACGGCCAGGCTGTGGTCCTGACTCTTGGTGACCATCAACCCTCCTGCCAGCGCATCACGAAACTTGGCGGGCAGTGTCAGCCGCCCCTTGTCGTCGAGCTTGGGCGTATAGGTGCCGAGGAACATCGGCCACCTCCCGCCATGTCGACATCGTCAGCCCACGATACCCCACGATCCCCCACTACGCACCATTTCTTAGGTCGAATCCACCCCTATGCCCCACCGGATGGGTCAACCTGCCGCCCAGGCAGGCAAAAAAGGGGCCCTTGGGGCAGCAAATGGCCAGCTCAGGACAAGTGGAGACAAAGTGGGGCGAGGTGGGGCGCACCCCCGGGGGACGTGTCACCGGAGCTACCGCACCCACAAGTGCGCAGAAAAAAGGGCAGCCCCATCGGCTGCCCTTTCACATCACCCGTGCCGCTGGATCGGCCTACGGCTCGAACCGGCGGCGGAAACGGTCTTCCATGCGGCTGGCGAACGTGCCGCCACCCTTGACCCGCCGCTGCGAGCCCCCACCCGGCTTGGCCGCACCGTCACGGCCGGCGGCCGCGTGGTTACCGGTGATGGCAAACACCACCCCACCGAACATCACCACGAACCCCAGCACGCTCAGAATCAGAAATGCCGAATTGACGGTGGTCGCATAGAACGGGATACCGGAGACCAGCATCACCAGACCGACAACCAACAAGGTCACACCCTGCACCCGCCGGCGGGTGGTCGGGGTACGCAGGGCGCCGCCGCGAACGCTGGAAGCGAACTTGGGGTCCTCGGCGTACAGCGCGCTCTCGATCTCGTCGAGCATGCGCTGTTCATGATCGGAGAGTGGCATTCGTCCCTCCTTGCCGACGGCCGCTCATACTCACTGCCCACGGCGCGATACGGACTGGTGCGGGCAACTAACACTAATAATACGAGGTAGGCCTGCGCCGTACCACAGGCTTCACCAGCCGATTGTAGCGGCGGTCTGGCGTTGTCGATCCACAACGGCCGACGCCGCAAGGCCGAATCGCCGATAATGGGACTCTGGACATCGGGCATGCTCCCACATCGCCGGGAAAGGAACCTGCACGTTGGTGACCTTCCTCCTCGACATGTCGCCGCGCGAAATGGCGGATCACCTCGGTGCGGCGCTGCGCGTCTACGTCACGGCGATGGGCTACCCGCCGGGCACCGAGAGCCAACGTGCCGCGATGTGGCTCGATCACACCCGCCGTAGCGGCTGGCGGGCGGTGGCCGCCTTCGCAGACAACCAACCCGGCGAAGTCGGCGAGATTCGTCAGCCAGGCGCCATCCCGGCCGGATTGGACGGAGCTGAGCTGCTGGGAGTGGCCTACGGCTACTGCGGCGCACCCGACCAGTGGTGGCGGCAGCAGGTGGTGCTGGGCTTGCAGCGCCGTGGGCTGACCCACCCCGACATCGCGCGCCTGATGACCAGTTACTTCGAGCTGACCGAGCTGCACGTCGCGCCGCGCGCGCAGGGCAGCGGTCTAGGCGAAGCCCTGGCGCGCCGGCTGCTGGCCGGGCGACCCGAAGCCAACGTGCTGCTGTCCACACCGGAGACCAATGGCGAAGGCAACCGCGCCTGGCGGTTGTACCGCCGGTTGGGGTTCACCGACGTCATCCGCGGTCATCACTTCGCCGGTGATCCCCGGCCCTTCGCCATCTTGGGCCGGCCACTGCCCTTGTAGCAGCCGCGTCGTGCCCGGACCCGCCGCCGGGTCTGGCACGATGACGTCGTGCATGTTCGGCGTTCGCTACTGCCCGCTCGGGAACCCGTTCCAGCGCCCGCTCAGCCCCGGTTTCGACGGTTCAGTACCTGCCGTCGCCTGGTGGCCCTGGTCGCGCTGCTGTTGATCGCGGTGCCGTTGGCCGGGTGCGTGCGCATTCGGGCCAACATCACCGTCTCCCCCAACGATGAGGTCTCCGGCCAGATCGTCGTCGCGGCCAAGCCGCGCAACGACAACGACACCGGACCCAAGCTCAGCGCCGACCTGCCGTTCCCCCAGAAGATCGCGATCTCCAACTACAGCAGGGACGGCTATGTCGGCTCCCAGGCGGTGTTCTCGGATCTGACCTTCGCCGAACTGCCGCAACTGGCCCAAATGCACCGCGACGCGGCCGGGGTGGACCTGTCGCTGCGCCGCGCCGGAAACTTGGTGATCCTGGAAGGCCGGGTGGACCTCACCTCACTGAGCGATCCGGAGGCCGACGTCGAATTGAGCGTCGCGTTCCCCGGCGAGGTGACGTCCACCAACGGCGAACGCATCGGCGGCGACACGGTGCAGTGGCGGCTCAAGCCTGGCGTGGTGAGCACCATGAGCGCCCAAGCCCGCTACACCGATCCCAGCACCCGATCCTTCGCCCACGCCGCCCTGTGGCTGATCCTGTCCACGTTCGCCGCGGCAGGCGCGGTCGCGGCAATCGCCTGGTACGGCCGGGACCGCGCACCGCGCTTGCGCTCCCCCGACGACCGCGCCGGCTAAGCTCCCACCCGCGGTTAGCGGATCTCCGGCGACCAGTACTCGAGCATCTGCGCCAAGGTCCGAAACGCCGCCGCGGACACCCCATAAGTGGCTTCGAAATGGATGCTGAGCGGGAAGCCCAGGTCCGCGACACCGTCGATCACGCGCTTGTACAGGTCGAGCATCAGCTTGCACCGCTGGTCGGGCTCGCTGTCGGCCAGCGTCTTGACGAAGTCCTGTTCGGCGGCCACCGCCGCGTTGCCCGGATCCTGAATCAGCCAGTTGATCAGGCCGATCCGGTTCTCGAACGACGGGACGAAGCCGAACGACAGTAAGAGCTCCGGGCGCGCATCGCTGTGCTTGGCGAACTCGGTCAAGAACGGCACGATCGCGTCGGAGTACAGCAGCTGGGTCAACCCGAACGTCGCGCCGCGGTCGCATTTGAAGTTGAACCGGCCGATCTCGTCGGCCCGGGTGGGAATCAAGATGACGCCGCGGTTGGCCACGTCGGCGCGGAAGGTCGCCAGCGCATCGGTCGGCGGCACGCCCGCGCCCTCGCCGTCGGCCATGGTGCGGGGCACGCCGACGAAGACCACGCCCTCGATCCCCGCGCCGGTCAGGTCGCCCAGCCGGCTCCGCAGCGCCGCCTCGTCGGAGAACGAGGTGACCTGGGTGCACAACCCGGCCACGCCCGGCAGCTCGGGCCGAATCGCGTTCCAGAAGTCCAGCACGTCGAGCTTGGGCTTCATCTCGATCGGGCGGTCATCGTCCTCGACGATCATCCCCGGCATCAGGATGTGGCGGATCCGCCCTTGCAGGCCGGCCTCCGCGGCGAACCGCACGACCTTGTGCGCCTCCTCGATCGTCTGCTCGGGCCCCCGTTCCACGTTCGGTGGGACCAGCTCGAGTGCGACGGTGTTCAAGGTCACGAACCAGCTCCTCATGAAAGACAGTCGGCAGACAGTCAACGGTGCCACAGGGCAGGAACGGGCAGCGTTGGCCGCCTCCGGAGTCCCCCCGGGTGTGGTGGCACACTCTACGCTGGACCCACGCTGGGGGTCTCCGGCCGGGCAACACAGAAAGGGGCGCCGAGCTGAGTTCCAAGGCAACCGCAGCGACTACTCCGTCGGCCGCCGAGCTGGCCGCGGCCGTCACCGAAACGCTGCGCTCCCACCTGCGCACCCGCCGCACCGAGACCGCCTATATCGGCGACGACTACGAGGCGTTGATTACCGGCCTGGAAGAATTCGTGCTGGTCGGCGGCAAACGGCTGCGTCCGGCGTTCGCCTACTGGGGCTGGCGCGCCATCACCGGCCGAGACGCCGACGACGGCGAACTGTTGCTGTTCTCCGCGCTGGAACTGCTGCACGCCTGTGCCCTGGTGCACGACGACGTGATCGACGCTTCAGCCACCCGCCGCGGCAACCCGACCACCCATCGCAAGTTCGCCGAGCTGCACCGTGCCCGCGGGTGGCGGGGCTCGGCCGACCAGTTCGGGATGTCGGCCGCCATCCTGCTCGGCGACCTGGCGCTGGTGTGGGCTGACGACATCGTCGCCGGTGCCGATCTGCCGGCCGATGCCCGGCGCCGCGTGCGCGGCGTCTGGTCGGACATCCGTACCGAGGTGTTGGGCGGCCAGTACCTCGACATCGTCGCCGAATCCAGCGGCGTGGACTCGATCGCCTCAGCGATGCGCGTCAACACCTACAAAACCGCCTCCTACACCGTGGTGCGGCCACTGCAGCTGGGCGTCGCCGCCGCGGCCGACCGGCCCGACATCCAGGCGCTGTTCCACGAGCTCGGCACCGACCTGGGCGTGGCATTCCAGCTGCGCGACGACGTGCTGGGGGTGTTCGGCGATCCGGCGGTGACCGGCAAACCCTCCGGCGACGACCTGCGTTCCGGCAAGCGCACCGTGCTGCTGGCCGAGGCCGTTGAGCTGGCCGACAAGTCGGATCCGGTGGCGGCCAATCGGTTACGCAGTGCGATCGGCACCGCGCTGACCGAGGCCCAGGTCCGCGAGCTGTGCGAGATGATCGAGGCGGTGGGCGCGCTGGCAGCCGTCGAGGACCGTATCGATCTGCTGACCCGCCGCGCCATGGCCGCGCTGGCGGCCGCACCCATCGACGAGGTTGCCAAAGCCGGACTGACCGACCTGGCCCGCCGGGTCGCCGACCGGTCCGCCTGATCGCCCGGAGCGCCGATGTCGAACCCCACCACCCCCCCGGTCTCCAGCGCGTCCAGCGACGCCGCCAGCGGCCTTTCCCGACTGCGGCAGTTCGCGGCCGGCGAGCAGGCGGGGGCCGCCTGGCTCGGCTGCCTGGGCGCGTTGCTGATCACCGTGGGCGGCTTGGGTGCCGGCAGCACCCGCATCCAGGACCCGGTGCTGGATTCCCTGCACCTGTCCTGGCTGCGCTTCGGCCATGGTCTGGTGCTGTCGTCGGTGCTGCTGTGGGCCGGGGTCGCGGTGATGCTGGCGGCCTGGCTCGGCTTGGGCCGGCGGGTGATCGAGGGCACCGTGAGCAGCTACGCGTTGATCGCCACCACCGGCTTCTGGCTGGCACCGCTGCTGCTGTCGGTCCCAGTGTTCAGCCGCGACACCTACTCCTATCTGGCCCAGGGCGCCCTACTGCGTGATGGATTCGACCCGTACCAGGTCGGGCCGGTCGATAACCCCAATCCCCTGCTCGACGATGTCAGCCCGATCTGGGCAGCGACGACGGCACCCTACGGCCCGGCGTTCATCCTGGTCGCCAAGCTCGTCACGATGCTGGTGGGCAACAACGTGGTGGCCGGCACCATGGTGCTGCGCTTGTGCATGCTGCCCGGTCTGGCGCTGCTGATCTGGGCCGCGCCCCGGGTGGCCGCCCGGGTCGGTGGCAGTGCGCCCGCGGCGCTGTATCTGGCCGTGCTCAACCCGCTGGTGATCATCCACCTGATGGGCGGGGTGCACAACGAGATGCTGATGGTCGGCCTGGTGATCGCCGGGATCGCGCTGACCCTGGAACGCCGCCACCTGGCGGGGATAACGCTGGTGGCGCTGGCGGCGGCGGTAAAGGCTACCGCCGCAATCGCATTGCCGTTCCTGGTGTGGGTGTGGATGCGTCGCCTGCGGGAACCACGCGGTTCAGCGAGGCTCGACGAAGGAGAGCCGAAGCTGGAACCGCGGCATGAGCGCCGCGGTTCAGCGAGGCTCGACGAAGGAGAGCCGAAGCTGGAACCGCGACATGAACGCCGCGGCTATCCGACGGTGATCGCATTCGCCACCGCGGCAGCGGTGTCCACCGCGATCGTTGTCGTGGTGTTCGCCGTGCTGTCGGCCCTGGCCGGAGTGGGCCTGGGCTGGTTGACCGCACTGCTGGCCGGCAACGTCAAGATCATCAACTGGCTTACCGTGCCGACCGCGGCCGCCAACCTGATCCATGCTGTCGGCGGGTTGTTCGCCCCGGTCAACTTCTACGCCGTCCTGCACATCACCCGGATCAGCGGGGTCGTGGTGATCGGACTGCTGCTGCCGGTGCTGTGGTGGCGGTCGCGGCGCGACGACCGCGCTGCGGTCGCCGGGATCGCCTGGGCCATGCTGGTGGTGGTGCTGTTCGTGCCGGCCGCATTGCCCTGGTACTACACCTGGCCGCTGGCGGTGGCGGCCACCCTGGTCCGTACACCGACCGCGATCGCCGCGATCGCCGCGGCGTCGACCTGGATCATCGTGATCTTCAAACCCGACGGCTCGCACGGCATGTACACCTGGCTGCATGTGATCGGTGCGACGGGATGCGCCGTGTACGCCTGGTACCGGCTGTCGCGGGCACAGCAGGCGCCTGCACTCGACGCCGCTTGAACGACGCCGCTTGAACGACGCCGCTTGAACTCAGTACGCCATGGCTTGCGCCCGGCGCATCACCTCACGGGCCTGATGCGCGTGCAGCGCATCGATCGGGCGGGCGTTGGCAATCGACTCCCGCGCACCGTCGCGGGTCAACGACAGCGACGAATCCGGGGTGAACAGCCACCGCAGGATGTCGGTCTCCTGATAACCGCCGTCACGCAGCACGGCCAACAGCCCGGGCAGGCTTTTGAGGATGTCCCCCTCTTCTGTGAAGAAGTTCCGCGGCACCCGCAACACCCCCGCCCGCCGCACTGCGATCAGGTGATTGTCCCGCAGGTACTGATGCACTTTGGTGACGGGCACCGCCAGCATCTCGGCGACCCTGGGCAGGTCGAAAGTGGGTTCGTCGGGTTCAAGGACGTCTTCGGAGGCCGGAATGCTGCTCACGACACAAGTTTAGAACCGCCGGACCGGCCGTCCGCACACATACCATGACCAGGTGACTGGAGCGTGGGGCGGCGACGCACTGGAGGGCGCTCTGCTCGACAGCCGGTACCGGGTGGGCACCCGGATCGCCACGGGCGGGACTTCCACGGTGTACCGCGGTCTGGACGAGCGCCTGGATCGCCCGGTCGCGGTCAAGGTGATGGATCTGCGCTACGCCGGTGATCAGCAGTTCCTGACCCGGTTCCAGCTCGAGGCGCGAGCGGTCGCCCGGCTCAAAGACCCGGGACTGGTGGCGGTGTACGACCAGGGTTTCGGCACCCCGCACGACCCCGGCCAGCCGTTTCTGGTGATGGAACTCGTCGAGGGCGGGACACTGCGCGAGTTGCTCAACGAACGTGGCCCGATGCCGCCACATGCGGTGGCCGCGGTGCTACGGCCGGTGCTGGGGGCCCTGGGGATCGCGCATCGGGCCGGGCTGGTGCACCGGGACGTCAAACCGGAGAACATCCTGATCTCCGACGACGGCGAGGTGAAGGTGGTCGACTTCGGGCTGGTACGCGCGATCGCGGCAGCCGGAATCACCTCCACCAATGTGATTTTGGGCACCGCGGCCTACCTGTCTCCGGAGCAGGTCCGGGACGGGAACGCCGGCCCCGCCAGCGACGTGTACGGAGTCGGCGTGCTCACCTACGAGCTCCTGACCGGACACCCGCCGTTCTCCGGTGATTCGGCGTTGACGGTGGCCTACCAGCGACTCGATCACGATGTCCCGCCGCCGAGCTACGCTATCGACGGCGTCCCAGGCGAATTCGACGATCTGGTTGCCCGGGCGACCGCCCGCGAACCGGCGGAACGCTATGCCGACGGGCTCGACATGGCGCACGCGGTTGACGTGATAACCCAGCGGCTGGGGCTGCCGGAGTTCCGGGTGCCGGCCCCCCGCAACTCCGCCCAGCACAACGCCGTCCCGGCCCGCCGCGCCCCGCAGCGCCCGGCACCGCCGCAATACCAGACACCGCAACACCAGACACTTCACCTGACCCGCGGTCCGGCGGACTGGGTGGACGACACCGATACCCAATATGAGTTGGTGACAGGACAATTCGGCGGCGTCGAACTGAGCCGGTTCATGTTGGAGCGCCAGCACGCGCGCCGGATGGTGGTCATCTGGCTGGCCGTGTTGTTCGCGGTCACCACTCTGGTCGCCGCGCTGGCGTGGACGCTGGGCAACAACGTCGGCGCGCTGCTCTAGCCCGGCGTCCACCCACTGGCGCCAAAGGGTTTCAGCCGCGCAGCATCTCCGCGACCAGGAAGGACAGCTCCAGCGACTGCTGGGTGTTGAGCCGCGGGTCGCAGGCCGTCTCGTAGCGGCCACCCAGGTCCGCATCCGAAATATCCTGGGCGCCACCAAGACACTCGGTGACGTCTTCCCCGGTGAACTCCAGGTGGATGCCGCCGGGGTGGGTGCCCAGCGCGCGATGCACCTCGAAGAACCCCTGCACCTCGTCGACGATCCGATCGAAGTGTCGGGTCTTGTGACCGGTGGAGGCCTCGTGAGTGTTGCCGTGCATCGGGTCGCACTGCCAGATCACCTGGTGACCGGTGGCCTGCACCTTCTCGATGATTCCCGGCAGCAAGTCGCGCACCTTACTGTTGCCCATCCGGCTGATCAGCGTCAGTCGCCCTGGAACATTGTGCGGATCAAGGCGTTCCACGTATTCGACTGCCTGGTCCGGCGTGGTAGTAGGACCGAGCTTGATCCCGATCGGGTTGGCGATCACCTCGGCCAGCCCGACGTGTGCACCGTCGAGCTGGCGAGTGCGCTCCCCGATCCACACGTAGTGCGCCGACAGGTCGTAGAGCTGCGGCGTCCCGTCAATGTCGGCCATCCGCAGCATGGCCCGCTCGTAGTCGAGCACCAGGGCTTCGTGGCTGGCGTAGATCTCGGCGGTCTGCAACTCCCGGTCGGCGACCCCGCACGCGCTCATGAACTTCAAGCCGCGGTCGATCTCACCGGCCAGTGCCTCGTAGCGGGCACCCGCCGGCGAGGTGCGGACGAACTCCCGGTTCCAGTCGTGCACCAGCTCCAGCGACGCCAGGCCCGAAGACGTCAGCGCCCGCACCAGGTTCATCGCGGCGCTGGCGTTGGCGTAGGCCCGCACCAGCCGAGACGGGTCGTGTTCGCGCACTTGCGCATCCGGGGCCAGGCCGTTGATCATGTCGCCGCGGTAAGACTTCAGCCCCAGCGAATCGATGTCGGCCGACCGCGGCTTGGCGTACTGACCGGCGATCCGGGCCATCTTGACCACCGGCATGCTGGCCCCGTAGGTCAGCACCACGGCCATCTGCAGCAGGGTACGGATGTTGCCTTTGATGTGCGGCTCGGTGTTGTCGGTGAAAGTCTCGGCGCAGTCGCCGCCCTGCAGCAGGAAGGCCTCCCCACGGGCGACCTGGGCCAGCTGCGCCTTGAGACGCTCGATCTCGGACGCCACCGTGATCGGCGGGACGCTCTCCAACACGGTGCGCATGGCCTTGGCCTGGTCAGCCGGCCAGCTCGGTTGCTGAACCGCCGGCCGGGCCAGCGCGGCGTCGAGGCGCTCGCGCAGATCCGCGGGCAGCGGCGGCAACGCCGGCAGCTGGTCGATGGGTACGTCAACGGTCCAGTTCACCCGACCATGGTAGCCGGGCGCCGACCCGCGCTGATCAGGCCAGTTCGCCGCCGGTGCTGAGGGGCCAACTCCTCAACGGTCCGCTCCGCGGCCCGCATCGTCGTCGGCCGTGCTGAGGGGCCAACTCCTCAACGGTCCGCTCCGCGGCCCGTATCGTCGTCGGCCGTGATCACCTGGAAACGGCGCAGCTGGTCACGGGCGTCCACCAGGGCATCGTGACTGCCCGCCGACCGCGGTGGCAACCGCGGCTGGTCCCGGTCCTCCCACAGTTGCTTGAGCTCGCGGGTGAAACGTGGGATGGGCGCCGGCAGATCGGGCATGGTGCCCCACAGCTGGCAGAGCACTACATGGTCATAGGCGCCCACCCAGGCCCACAACTCGATCGGTTCACCGCGGTCTACACCGAAGAACTCCTCCAGATCCGCGCGGATCCGGCTGCGCGAGCGCCACGTCTGGGAAGCCGGCGAGGGCAGCTTCGGCAATACATGGGTGCGAACCCACGGCCCAGCCCTGCCCGGATCGAACTCGGTGGAGACTGCATAGTATTCGCGCCCGTCCTCGGCGACCACGCCGATCGAGATCAACTCGATGGTGCGGCCGTCCTCGATGAATTCGGTGTCGTAGAAGTACCTCATCGCCCCGGCCCGCCCGGGCGGTGAATCCGCGGAATCGCGACCGGCATGGTGGGCGCCGACGCCTCCGAAACCGCCCGGTTGGGCCCCGACCGGCCCGGCGATCCTGCGGCGGGCGCCGGCCTGCCGCTAGGCATCTGCGGGCGGGGGATCATGAACTGCACCGTCGGCGCCGACGCGGCCCGCACGTCACGGTCAAGCTCGGCGTCGACGGCCCGGTCAGAAGGCACCTGGGGCCGGCCCGCAACCGCATCCTGCAACCAGAGCTTGGCCGCGATAACCGGTCGGCGCAGCCGGCGTTCCCGCTCCAGCGCACGGCGCATGCGCTCCCGATCAGGCAGGTAGCGCCACCGCGCCCACGGTGCATGCGGCCGGGACAGCCGCACCGCGCCCACCACCAGCAGCGGAAAGAAGAACATCCCGACCAATCCGGTCCACACCTTGCCTTTCAACAACACCATCACGCCCAACGGCAACGCCATCACCAGGCTGGCGATCACACCCGCGTGGATCAGCGGCGAGGAGGTGTCGTGCCACGTCGACAGCACAAACGTCAGAGGATGAAAGCCCAGCACCAAGAGTCCGGTGACCGCGGCGGCGGCGAACACGGCGTCCACCGACGCACGTCCGTCCTCCTCCCAGTACACGTCGGACAGGTGCAGGATCAGCGCGTACTCGTCGAGCACCAGCGCCGCCCCGATCCCGAACGCTATCGCAGCCAGGCTGAACGCCGGCTCGTGCGCGTTCGGTCCGGCGGCCACCAGCGTCACTCCGGCGACCATCACCAGCACGACCCCGAAGACCACATGGTGGATGTGTTTGGAGCCGAAGTGCAGATTGCGTGGCTGCCACCACCGGGGCGGACCTGGGTTCGCTGCTTGACTGCGGATGTAGCGCACCACGGAGCGGGTTACCAGAAACGTCACCAGGAAGGCCACCAGACAGCCCAGCAACGGCAGTCTGCCACGGCCGACGATGTCGTCGCGGAACCATTCCAGCACCTAATGCAACGTACGCCCTCGCAGCACACCACACCGGGATCGCCACAGGTATGCCTCGGTAGAACTCAACAAATCCCAGCCACCCGATAGGCTGTGCTGCGACATGACTACATCGCGGCCGCCCGACCCGGGCCGTCGGCGCGGGGGCATCAGCGGTTGGGCCGTTTGGTGGATCTTCACGTTGCTGGCGATTGCAGCCCTGGGCTACACGACGTGGCGGGCGCTGGGCAGCACGCCCTACCACATCGACGTCGACGTCTACCGGATGGCGGCGCAGGCCTGGCGTGCGGGCCGGCCGCTTTACGGCGAGGACTGGTTCCAAACCCAGATCGACGGGACGGTGCTGCCGTTCACCTATCCCCCGATCGCCGCGGTGATGTTCGCCCCCCTCACCTGGGTGTCGCTGGGCACTGCGACCGCCGCACTGACCGTCCTCTCGACACTGCTGCTGGTGGTGTCGATCACCATCGTGCTCACCGGTCTGGGGGTCCGCTTCGACGTGCGCCCGGGCAGCGGGCCGGCCTGGTGGCACCGTGCTGTGGTGGCGGCGGCGATCGTGGCGGCGTCCATCTGGCTGGACGCCGAACCGATCTGGGCCAACTTCGACTTCGGCCAGGTCAATGCGGTGCTGATGACGCTGGTGATCGCCGACTGTGTGCCGCGGCGCACCTACTGGCCGCGCGGTGCGCTGCTGGGTGTCGCGATCGCGCTGAAGCTGACCCCGGCGGTGTTCCTGCTGTACTTCCTGTTACGTCGCGACAGACGCGCCGCGGTCACCAGCGTGGTGTCGTTCCTGGCGGCGACCCTGGTGGGCTTCATGATGGCCTGGAGCGACTCCTGGCAGTACTGGACGCACACCGTCAGCGACACCGACCGCATTGGCGGGGCCAGCCTGAACACCAACCAGAACTTGGCCGGCGCACTTGCCCGGCTGCCGCTGGACGACCAGGTGCGCTCGGTGCTGTGGCTCGCGGGGTGCCTGGTGGTGCTGGCGGCGATGGTGTGGGCGGCCCGCCGGGTGCTCGCCGCCGGTGAGCCGATCATGGCGCTGGTCTGCGTGGCACTGTTCGGGCTGGTGGTGTCGCCGGTGTCATGGTCACACCATTGGGTGTGGATGCTGCCCGCCGTGGTGGTCACGGCGGTGGTGGCCTACCGGCATCGTGCGGTCGCCCTGGGCGTGCTCAGTGTGGCCGGGGTGGCGCTGATGATGCGCAGTCCGATCGAGTTGTTGCCCGAACACCACGAGGCCGGCGCGGCATGGTGGCGCCAACTGGCCGGGACGTCCTACGTATGGTGGGCGCTGGCGGTGATCATCACGGCCGGCGCGACGCTGCGGCCCGGCCCCCGGATGAATCCGGATCAGCCCGCCGCGGTCTCCGGAAACCGGGCGACCGGCTGAACCGTTGCCCCATCCTGTTGCGGGACACCGTTTTTGACGCTGGCCGCGTAGATGTCGACATATTCCTGACCGGACAGCCGCATCAATTCGTAGATCACCTCGTCGGTGACGGCACGCTCGATGAAACGGTTCTCGGCCATCCCGTCGAAGCGGGAGAAATCCATCGGCTCGCCGAAGCGGACCGTGACCCGGCCGAAGCGCAGCATCTTGGTGCCGGGCGGGTTGACGACGTTGGTACCCACCATGACGACCGGGATCACCGGGACGCCGGTGTGCAGCGCGAGCCGGGCGATTCCGGTCTTGCCCTTGTAGAGCCGGCCGTCGGGTGAACGGGTGCCCTCGGGGTAGATACCGAGCAGCTTGCCCTGCGACAGGATCCGCTGAGCGGTGGTCAGCGCGGCCTGGGCGGCGTCAGAGTCGTTGCGGTCGATCGGAACCTGCCCGACGGCGGTGTAGAACGAGCGAGTGAACCAGCCCTTGATGCCGGTGCCGGTGAAGTATTCCGACTTGGCCAGGAAGGTGATCCGCCGGCGCACCACCAGTGGCAGGTAGAAGCTGTCCATGACGGCCAGGTGATTGCTGGCCAGGATGGCCGCACCGTCGTCCGGGATGTTCTCCAGGCCCTCGACTTTCGGCCGCCCGATCAGGGCCAGCAGAGGCCCGAAGAATACGTACTTGACCAGCCAGTACCACATGGCCCCTCCCTCCTGCCCCGCCTAGGCGGCCGTGTTCGCGCCAACTTTACCGACCGTGCGTGGCTAGGGCCACACGGTGATTCGTCACATCGCGGATTCCGTGGAATTCCTCAGCTTTCGGCTTTTCAGGTTTCGGTTTCGATGGTGACCGGAATCGGCTCATAGCTGGGCCGGGCCGGCGGGCGGCCGCCGCCCCCGTCTCCGCCGGGCGAGCCCGGGTCCGGCGGGCGTGGCGCCCCGCCGTTCGCCTCGGCCTCTGAGACCACGGCGCGAATCACCTCATACAGTGCGACGCTGTGCTCGGCGACGATCGTGAGCAGTGGATGTTCTTCTCCGGTTACCAGCGCCGCCAGCGCGCACACCGGGCACCAAACCTGTTGGCATTTGCCTGGGCCGTCGCCGGCGGAGGCGGCCAGCAGCGCCGCGGCGCGCACCGCCGGGTCGAGCCGATCCAGGATCGCCTGGGCCAGCTTGCGCAGCTCGGGTCCGAGCTCACCCAGGTCGGGGTGCGGGCCAGCGTTCAACGTCGCACCTCCTCATCGCCAGTCACCGGCCACACGTCCGGATCGGGCCGGAAGCGCACCGTCAGTTCGCTGCCGCGCAGCGTTGCGTCTACGACCGTGCACCGCCGCAGCACCGACGCCAACCGAACCCGGCGTCGGGTGCCACCTGCACCGATGATCAGGTCATCTCCGGATCGCCCCAGGCTCAGCGCACCGGAATCGACCTGGGGTAACTCTAGCCGCAGTCGATACACCGCCCCCAGCCCGGAACCGGACTCCCGGTCGACCACCGGCCGCACTGGACCGGGTGGCGCCGATCCGTCGCGCCGGCGACTGTTCGCAAGCAGATCACCCAGCGCTTTGGGGCCGATCGGTTCCCCCGCCAGGTGCGGGACCAGCACCATCGCCACCTCACCGATGGCGCAATCGACCTCTTCGAGCACCGTGCGCTGCTCACCGATCCGTTCGGCGTACCAGTCGAACGCCGGGTGGGCCGGCAAGTTGGTGTAGACGTACGAATCGTCCTGCAACAAAATCTGATTGACGATCAGCTCGGCCACCCGGACGCCCGTCAGCGACAGCGCACCCAGGGTCCGGATGGCTTCGGCGGCCACCACGCGCTCGGCGGTCAGCACCAGGTGCGCGGCGACCGTCGTCTCATCGGTCAGCCGCTCGGCAAGCCGCTCGGCGGCGCTGCTGATCTGCTCGATCAGCTCGACCAGGGCGGTCGACCGGGGATCCTCGGTTCCGCTGAGTCGACGGTGCCGTGGCCAGGACCGCTCGGCGTAGAGCGCCACCGTCGCCGGCAGGGTCAGCATCCGCATCGCATCGGCGGTGGACGCACAGTCGACGACGACTCGGTCCCATTGCCCACTGTCGGCGAGTTCGCCGACCTCGTGCAGACCCAGCACCTCCTGGACACCGGGAAGTGCCGAAAGTTCTTCGGGCGCAACACTGCCCAGATCAGACTCCGGGAACCGCGCGGCCAGTACGTCGACCACGCCCGCCCAGTGCCGCTCAAGCAGGGCCAGCGTGTCCAGGGCCAGCACGTCCAGGCAACCGCCTCCCGCCCCGGCGTCGTCGACGTCCACCGGGATGGGGTCCCGGCCACCGCTGGGGGGCACCTGCAGTCCGAGCACATCCCCGACCGAATGGGCCTGGTCGGTGGAGATCAGCAACACCCGGTCTCCAGCGCAGGCCAGCGAGACCGCGGTCGCCGCCGCACACGTGGACTTGCCTACGCCGCCCTTGCCGACGAACAGACTGATCGCAGCCACTGGACGCGCCGTCGATGTCGCAGGTTCAGGCGGCCTCACTCAGCCTCTGCTCGCTTCTTCAGGTCCTTCAATGCGGTGTCGGTCAGCCGCCGCTCCGCCTTGCGCTTGAGCAGGCCGATCATCGGAATCATCAGATCCACCGACAATTCGTACAGGACCTCGGTTCCGGATCCCTTGGGCGTCAAGCGATATTCGCCGTCGAGGGCCTTCAGGAGTGAACTCGACGCCAACGACCAGCGCACCGAGCGGCGGTCTGCCGACCAGTCGTAGTCCAGCACCATCGTGTCCTTGATCACGGCCGCGTCGAGCACAATCCGCGCCACCTTCGGGTAACCGTCGGCATCGGTTTCGAGCACTTCGGCCTCGGTGTACTCCGAGACCCAGTCGGGGTAGGCGCCGATGTCGGCGATCACCTTCATCACCGTGTCCGGATTCGCCGCGATGTAGATCGTCTGAGCTGTCTTATCCGCCACGTGTTTACTTCCCTAACTCGCTCGCGCCTGCCAGGAGGCCCTCGGCAGAGACGGTACCGTCCTTTTCCGGAGCCGCGGTACCGTCCAGCCGGGTCAACTTACGGCGATCGGAGGGACCCCCACCGGCCGGGAACGCTCCAGGCGGTCCTTGATCTCGAAGGCCATCCGCTTGCCGGCCACCCGGCGGCGGTGGTTGAGCTTCGCCACGTTCAGCCGAGCCAGCTGCCGGTCGGTCACACCGGCGGGTTCGGCGTGCAGGAAGTAGTGCAGCAGCACACCGTCGAGCATCGGCTCCAGCCAGATCTCCATGGTGCCGGTCAGCGGCCCACCCACCGCCCATCGCATGCCCTTGTCGGCACGATCCTCGACCACCTGGAGCTGCAGGTCGGGCCACCATCGCTGCCAACTCGAACGATCGGCGACCGCCGCCCCGACCTGCTCGCCGGATGCCGCGACGAACGTCTCGTCGGCAACCTGGATACTGTTCATCGCCCCAGCTTCACATATGCCCCTTCCCGCGGATGGAACGCCCCGGGTGCGGGTGGTTTATAGGGGCCGTCGGCGGCCTCGGCAGTGAACACCGTCACACCCGTGTGAGGGCGCCGACTAGGCTGGGCGGGATTACAGCAGGCTGGCAAGAGAGGTCATCGCAATGCGTGAGTTCAGTGTTCCCGCGCCGTTCACCGTCGAGGAGCACGACAACGTCGCCGCGGTCGTCTTCGAGCACGAGCGCAACAGTCCCGACTTCGTCATCTATCAGCGGTTGGTCGATGGGGCCTGGACGGACGTCACCTGTGCCGAAGCCGCCGCGCAGATCCGTTCGGCCGCACTGGGCCTGATCGGCCAGGGTGTGGCGGCCGGCGACCGGGTGGTCATCTTCTCGGCGACCCGCTACGAGTGGGCCATCCTGGACTACGCGATCCTGTCCATCGGCGCGGTGACCGTACCGATCTACGAAACGTCGTCGGCCGAGCAGGTCCGGTGGGTCATGCAGGACTCCAGCGCGGTGGTGGCGTTCGCCGAAACCGACGCCCACGCCCAGATCGTCAACGAGCTCGCCGGCGACATGCCGTCGCTGCGGCGGGTGCTGACCATCGACGGCTCGGACACCCCGGCCCTTGATGAGCTCGCCGAGGCCGGCGCCGGCCAGGACCCGGCGCAGCTCACCGCGCGCCTGGACGCGCTGCGGGCCACCGACCCGGCGACGCTGATCTACACCTCGGGCACCACCGGCCGCCCCAAGGGCTGCGAGCTCACCCACTCCAACCTCATCCACGAGGTGCGCGGCACCCAGGCCGCGCTGCCGACCCTGATGGTTTCCGGCCAGCGCCTGCTGGTCTTCCTCCCGCTGGCCCACGTGTTGGCTCGCGCCCTGAGCATCGCGGGCTTCGCCAACAAGGTCACGGTCGGATTCACCAGCGACATCAAGAACCTGGTGCCGATGTTCTCGGTGTTCAGGCCGACCGTGGTGGTGTCGGTGCCGCGGGTGTTCGAGAAGGTGTACAACACCGCCGCCCAGAACGCCGCCAACGACGGCAAGGGCCGCATCTTCGAGATCGCGGCCCAGACCGCGGTGGACTGGAGTGAGGCCACCGATCGTGGCGGCCCCGGCCTGTTGCTGCGCGCCAAACACGCCCTGTTCGACAAGCTCGTCTACCACAAGCTGCGCACCGCGCTGGGCGGCAACTGCCGCGCCTCGGTCTCCGGCGGCGCGCCGCTGGGCGAACGGCTGGGCCACTTCTACCGTGGCGTCGGCCTGTCCATCTATGAGGGCTACGGGCTGACCGAGACCACCGCCGCCATCACCGTCAACCCAGTCGGCGGCATGAAGGTCGGGACCGTCGGAAAGCTGGTGCCCGGCAACAGCATGCGCATCGCCGAGGACGGTGAGCTGCTGGTCCGCGGCGGCGTGGTGTTCACCGGCTACTGGCAGAACGAGCAAGCCACCGCCGACGCGTTCACCGACGGTTGGTTCCGGACCGGTGACCTGGCCGCCATCGGCGCCGAGGGCTACCTGAAGATCACCGGCCGCAAGAAGGAGATCATCGTCACCGCCGGCGGCAAGAACGTCGCCCCCGCGGTGCTCGAGGACCAGCTGCGGTCGCACCCGCTGATCAGCCAGGCGATGGTCGTCGGAGACGCCAAGCCGTTCATCGGCGCGCTGATCACCATCGACCCCGAGGCCCTCGAGGGCTGGAAACAGCGCAACGGCAAGTCCAGCACCGCGACCCCGGCCGACCTGGCGACCGACCCGGATCTGATCGCCGAGGTGGAGGCGGCGGTCAAGCAGGCCAATCTGGCTGTCTCGCATGCCGAGTCGATCCGCAAATTCCAGATCCTGCCGGTCGACTTCACCGAGGCCACCGGCGAGCTGACCCCCACGATGAAGGTCAAGCGCAACGTGGTCGCGGAGAAGTTTGCCGACGCGATCGAGGCGATCTACGCCAAGGGCTGACCGGCGGTTCAGGCTTGCAGTAGGTCGGCCATCCGTCCGGCCAGCGTGTCCCAGCGCCAGTGCCCCGTCGCCCATTCCCGCCCGGCGGCGCCCATCGCGGCGGCCCGGTCGGGGTCAGCGAGCAGTCCTGCGACGGCGTCGGCGATCTGTTCCACGGCCCGGCCGTCGACCACCAGCCCGGTCCGGTTGTGCAGGACGGTTTCGGGTGCGCCGCCCGAGTCGCCCGCGACCACCGGTACCCCGGCCGCCGACGCCTCCAGGAACACGATGCCCAGCCCCTCCACGTCAAGCCCGGCGCCGCGAGTGCGGCACGGCATCGCGAACACGTCGCCAAGTGAGTAGTAGGCCGGCAGCTCGGCGGCTGGCACACCGCCGGTGAAGGTCACCGCATCGGCAACCCCGCACTCGTCGGCCAGCTTGTGCAGCGTCTCGGCGTAGGGGCCGCCGCCGACGATCACCAGTGCGGCCCCGTCCACCCGTTGCCGGATCGCCGGCAGCGCCCGGATCAACATGTCCTGGCCCTTGCGGGGCACCAGTCTCGATACGCACACCACGGTGGGACGCTCCCCCAGCGCGTGCCGGGCCCGTAGCTCGGCGCGGGCACCGGGGTCGGGACGAAACCGGTCGGTGTCCACGCCCGGCGGGAGGTGCTCGAGGGCGGCGTCGGGGCCGAACGCCGAGGCGAACCGGCCGCGGGTGTAGTGGCTGACGAAGGTGACGGTGTCGCAGGAGTCGCCGATCCGGCGCAGCACCGAGCGGGCCCCCGGCAGCATGGACCAGCCCACCTCGTGGCCGTGCGTGCTAGCCAGCACCCGGGTGGCACCGGCGGCCCGCGCCCGCTGCGCCAGCAACGCCAGCGGGGCGGCCGCACCGAACCACACGGTCTGGGCGCCCACCTCGGCGATCAGCCGGCGCATCCGGGAGTCGACGGCCGGACCGGGCAACATCAGCGTGCCGGGATGGCGCACCACCTGGTAGCCGGCGGATTCCGCGGCGGCGTCGAAGGCCTCGGCGCCCTTCCACCGCGGCGCGTAGGCCGGCACGGCGTGGCCCCCGCTGCCGGCGATGCGGCGCACCAGCTCCTCCAGGTAGCACTGGATGCCGCCGGGACGCGGCGGAAAATCATTGGTTACCAGCAGGACCCGGCTCACCCGTGGGATGCTAGCGGCCGGTGGCGACGGGCACCGAATTCTGCGCAGGTAACAGAGGGGGATGGCCATGGGCAGCCGCGTGGTCGATGCTCGAACAACGGCGCGATCGCGGGTGGTGGCCTGGGCGCTGTGGGACTGCGGCGCGACAGGCGTCAACGCCGTGGTCGGCACGTTCGTGTTCTCGGTCTATCTCACCGCGCAGGTCGGTGCGGGTCTGCCCGGTACCACGACGCCGGCGAGTTGGCTGGGTAAGGCGCTGACGTTCGCCGGGCTGTCCGTCGCGCTGCTGGCACCGGCGATCGGGGTCTGGGTCGACGCGCCACATCGCCGACGTGCCGTCCTGTCGATCTTCACTGGCCTGGTTGTTGTCATGACGGCCGCGATGAGCCTCATCGATGACGATTACCGGTACCTGGCGCCCGGGCTGATCCTGCTGGCGTGCACCGCGGCGTGCAGCGACCTCGCGACGGTGCCCTACAACGCGGTGCTGGGCCAGCTCTCCACACCGGCGAACACCGGCCGGATCTCGGGAATCGGCTCGGCTTCGGGTTTTTTCGGCAGTGTGCTGTTGCTCCTAGTCCTTTATGTCGGGTTCATCGCCGGTGACGGCGAAACCAGGGGCCTCTTCGGTCTCGCGGTGGCCCACGGCCAGTACATCCGAGTGGCGATGCTGGTGGCTGCGGCGTGGCTGGTGGTGTTCGCCTGCCCGCTCTTGTTCCTGTTGCCCACTGCGCCGCCCACCGGCCCGCTGCCGGTGGTCCGGCTCGCCGGCACCTACCGGATGCTGTGGCAGGAAGTGAAGAGCGAGTGGCGGCGCGATCACAACGTCGTCTACTACCTGCTGGCCAGTGCGGTGTTTCGCGATGGACTCACCGGGATCTTCGCGTTCGGCGCCGTGCTCGGTGTCAGCGTGTACGGGATATCGCAAGCCGACGTGCTCATCTTCGGGGTGTGCGTCAGTATCGTCGCCGCGGTCGGGGCCTTGGGGGGCGGTGTACTCGCCGACCGCATCGGACCCAAACCCGTCATCATCGGCTCACTCACCATTATGTTGGCGATCGGCTTGGCTCTGCTGGCCGCGTCAGGGCCGGTGGCTTTCTGGATCTGCGGGCTGCTGCTGTGCCTCTTCGTCGGACCGATCCTTGCCTCCGCGAGGGCGCTGATGCTGCGGATGTCCGCACCGGGCAAGGAAGGGGTGGCCTTCGGCCTGTACACCACGGCCGGGCGCACCGCGTCATTTCTGGCGCCCTGGATGTTCTTCACCTTTGTCGATCTGTTCGGCACCGACCGGGCGGGCATGGGTGGGTTGTGCGTGGTCCTGGCGGCAGGCCTGGTCGCAATGCTCGCCGTTAAGACACCCCGGGAAATGCCTTAGCCCATGTGGTTGACCGTCCTGGTGATGGCTTTTGCGGTCAGCCTCGAACCGTTCCGGATCGGCATGACGGTGCTGATGCTGAACAGGCCGCGCCCGGTGCTGCAACTCTCGGCGTTTCTGTGCGGCGGGTTCGCGATGGGGATGACGGTGGGTCTGCTGGTGCTGTTCGTGCTACGACGCCGATTGCTCGGTTCGACCTATGTCACGTTGCCGCATGTTCAAATTATGATCGGCTCGCTGGCGCTGCTGGCCGCCGCCGCAGTGTTTACCAAGGACCGGTGGCTCAACCCGCGCCGGTCGACGCCGGCACTGCCCGCCCAACGCCTGTTGCAGGGCAGTTCGCTCTGGCTCGCAGCCGCCGCCGGCTTGGGGATCGCGTTGCCGTCGGTGGATTACCTGGCTGCTCTCACCGTCATCTTGGCCTCTGGTTCAGCGGCCAGCGCGCAGGTCGGGGCGTTGGCGATGTTCCACGTCGTGGCATTCACACCCATCGAGATTCCGCTGTTGGCATATGCTTTCGCGCCCGAGGCCACTGGGGCCGCGATCACCGCGGTCAACGACTGGATTCGATCACGTCGCCGCGTCGAGGTCGCCACCGTGCTCGCCATCCTCGGCATTCTTCTGCTCGCCGCCGGCATCATCAGTCGCTGACGGTGCCTGGGCCTCGCCTGCTGGCGATTCCGCTTCCGGCAACTGCGCGGCCAGGTACTCACCGAGCCCCCCGATCGTCGGATAGTCGAATACCGCCGTCGCGTTGATCGTGAACGCGCCACCGAATTGACTGTGCAGTCGGTTGCGCAGTTCGACGGCCATCAGCGAGTCCGTGCCCAGGTCCAGGAACCGACTGGTTCCCGCCGGCGGCTGCGCGAGGCGCAGGAACCCCTGAACTTCACGCTGCAGGAATTCGGTGATGAAATCGGCCCGCTGCGCCACGGGTATCTCCTGCAATTGCCGGAGCAGCTCGGCGTCGCCGGCGCTCTCCCCCGCGCCGCTCGGCAGCACGAGATCCAGAATCGGTGGGCGAGAACTGCCCAACACCTTCGCCGCACGTTGCCAGTTGGCCTTGAGGACCGTCGCCTGAGCGCATCCGCTGGCGACGACGGCGACGAGCGCACCAAGAGCGGCCGAGGGTTCCAACGGAACCAGCCCTTGTGCACCGATATTGGCACGGGCGGCCTCCGACGAGGCCATCCCGCCTTGTGCCCAGGGACCGAAGTTGACCCCGGTCGCAGCCAGCCCCCGTGCCTGGCGCTGCGCGATCAACCCGTCGAGGAATGCATTGGCGGTGGAATAGTTGGCCTGACCCGGCGATCCGAGCAGGCTCGACACCGACGAGGACACGATGAAGAAATCCAGGGCGTCGTCTCTGG
Organism: uncultured Mycolicibacter sp.; assembly: GCA_964292075.1. Taxonomy (GTDB): domain Bacteria; phylum Actinomycetota; class Actinomycetes; order Mycobacteriales; family Mycobacteriaceae; genus Mycobacterium. The sequence goes on along the minus strand of CAXYUC010000014.1, from coordinate 9,623 downwards.
TCAAACGATCCAGGTGCAAGGCACCGAAGGCCTTGGGCGCCAACGCGGTCCGGAACCGTTCCCAACTCTGCTGAGACAGCAGCGCATCATCGAGCACTCCCGCCAGGTGCGCGACGCCGGCCAGCGGCGGCAACGCCGTGCGGATTCGGTCCAGCAGCCGTGCCACCTCGGATTCCTCGCCGACATCGGCCGCGACGATGTGTATACGGCACTTGTAGCGGTCGGTGATCTCCTCGATCACCCGTTGCGTGTCGGCATCGGCGGCACGCCGACTGCTCAGCACGATATCTCCGGCGCCGAGTTGGGCCAGATACGACGCCAAGTGCAAGCCGATCGCGCCCAGCCCCCCGGTGATCAGATAGGTCCGGTCGCCGCGCGGCTGGAGTGGCTCGGGCATTTGCACCACGATCTTGCCGATGTGTCGCGCCTGCTGCATGCGGCGGAACGCCGTCTTGGCTTCGGTCAGGGGATAGATCTCGGCGGGCAGCGGTGTCCATTCGCCTCGGCCCAGTCCGGTCGACACCTCGCCGAGCAGGCCACGAATACGCTCCGGGTCGCCCAGGGTGACCGTATCGAGCGCCACGATCTCGTAGGCGATATCGGGACGGGCCTCGGCCATCTGCTCGGCGGTCCAGATGTCCCGCTTGGCGATCTCGGCGAAACGGCCGCCCCGGGCGGTGGCCCGCACGGTCGCTTCGATGAATCCTTCGTTGGTCAGGCTATTGAGCACCACATCGACGCCGGCACCGTCGGTGTCGGCGAGGATTTGGTCAGCGAAATCCGTGTTGCGCGAGTCGTAGACATATTTCACACCGAGTTTGCGCAGTGCCGCCCGCTTGTAGGTGCTTGCGGTGGCGAAGACTTCGGCGCCCTGTTGCCGCGCCAGCTGTATGGCGGCCAGTCCGACACCACCGCTGGCGGCGTGAATGAGCACCCGATCACCGGGCTGCAGCTGTGCCCAGTCAAATGCGAGCCGGGCGGTAAGTGCCGCCGCGGGAATCGTCGCGGCTTCCACCGCGCTCACGCGGGCGGGGATCGGCGCCAACAATTGGGCCGGCACATTGAACCGGCTGGCGAATGCGCCCTGCATGAAGCCATAGACGCGTTGGCTGACCTCGAGCCCGGTCACGCCGTCGCCCAGCGCGGTGACGACACCGGCGAAGTCCCCGCCGATCGGTCCCGGATCGCCCGGGTACAGGCCCAACACGTTGAGCACATCCCGGAAGTTCAACCCGGCGGCCTCCACCCGGACCTGTACATAGCCGGCGTCGGGCGGCGGTACCTCGGCCTCGGTCAGTCGCAGGTTGTCGATTGCGCCGCGTTCGGTCGGCGCCAGGGCGTAGTCGGTGCCGCGGGGCACCGCAAGATGTCCGCTGCGCGACCACTGCAGCAACCGGGGGGCCAAGTACTTTCCTTGCCGCAGCGCTATTTCCGATTCAGCCGTCGGTGCCGCGAGCAGTCCCGCCAGCGCCGCCACGGCCTGTGCGGATCCGTCGTGGTCGACCAGCCTGCAGTGCAGGGCAGGTTCCTCGTTGACGATGGTGCGCCCGAGGCCCCACAGCGCGGCCTGCACCGGGTCGACCGGCTCGCCGGATTCGGTCGCCACCGCTCGCTCGGTGACGATCCACAGTCCGCCGGGAAGCTTGACCGCGCCCTCCCCCTGCAGGGCGTGTACGGCGCCGAGCAGGTCGCCGATCTCGCTCTGCAGCCGAGCGGCGGACTGGGCGCCGGACTCATCGGCCGCCGGCCCGGCAGCACGCCAGACGATGCCCGCGAACGGCATCCCGCGTTGGTGGGCTTGTATCACGTGGTGCCCCAACGGCTCCGGGTCGATCTGCCGATCACAGGGCACGCAGCCCGGCAGTTGCGCCGCCAGCTCGTCGAATCCGGCGATCAGCCAGGTTCCGCCGACTTCTGCGGCCTCGTCCGCCGATGGCGGTGCCGGCACCTCGTGCCAACCGAGGCTGTAGAGCTGGCGGGTGGCGTCGCCACCGAGCCCACGCAGCAACGCCTCACGGGGCGCACGTTTGACCGTGAACTCCCGGATCCCGCCCAGACGGCGGTTGTCTCGATCAACGAAGTCCAAGTCGAAGACCTGGGTTTCACTGTCCAGGGCGCTGGCGTGCCAGCGCGCGCGGCAATAGAACCGCCGCGGCATCTTCTCCTCGATCATCACCTGCCCGTATCGCAGCGGCAGGAAGAGGTCGTGCACGCCCTGTTCGGCTGCCAGCAGTGCCGGGAAGGCCGGGAACGCCACGCCGGTGCACAGGTCGAGCAGCACCGGATGCATGGGCTCCGCGCCCAGGTGTTCGGCAAGTTCCTCGCCGACGGTGATGTCGCCAATCGCCTCGCCTTCGCCGAGCCACAGCGACTTCAGGCAGCCGGACCAGTTCGGGCCCCAAGCCAGTTCCATGTCAGCGAAGGTCTCGAACAGTTCCTGGGGCCGCATGCGTTCCAGCCGTTCGATGGCCACGTCGACGGGGTCCGCCGGCTCAGCGTCCGGTTCGGCGGCGGCGATACCGGAGACCACCACGCCGTCGGCGTTCAGCGCCCACTCGGCGTCCCGCACGCCGTAGGGACGGCTGTGCACCTGGAAGTTCCAAGACTCCCCTGCGTCAGGGCCGTCGTCACGCGGATGCAGCGTCAGTTGAACTTCCCGAGAGCTTTTCTCCGGCAGGATGATCGGCTCGTAGAAGAACACTTCCTGCACCCGGGCCGGCGGGCCGACCGCCGCCAACGCCATCGCGGCATACGTTGCGCCCGGAACGACGACGGTGCCGTAGATCACGTGATCGGCGAGCCAGGGCTGCGACTTGACCGACAGCCTGCTGGTGTAGACCGAGTCACCGGACGCAAGATCCTTGGCGCTGCCGAGGATTCCCGAAACCATGGGACCGTCCACGGTGACGCCGGACGACCTGGGCCAGAAGCGCCGGCGCTGGAACGGGTAGGTGGGCAGCTCGAGCCGGCGCTCCGGTCGATGGTGCAGCGCCTCGAACTTCGGCCGATGGCCGCTGACGTAGGCTGCGGCCAGCGCCTCCGCGATCTGCCGCTTATCACCCACCCCCTTGCGCAGCGACACGATCGCACGGGGCGTGGCGAGGTGTTCGGGCCAGACCTGCACCGCGTTGCCGGTCAGCACCGGTTGCGGTCCGATCTCCATCAACACCGAACAGCCCAGTCCCGCCACGGTTCGCACGCTTTCGGCGAACTGCACAGGCTGACGGGAATGCCGACGCCAATACTGTGCATCCAGCGGTGTATCGGCCATCAGCACGGCGCCGGTGCGGTTGCAGACCAACGGCAACGTGGGCACGGCGAACTTGAATTGCCTTGCATAGTCTTCGAATTCGCTCAGCACCGGCTCCAACAACACCGAGTGGAACGCGTGACTGGTCTGCAGCCAGCTGCAGCGGACGCCGTCCTCACCGAATGCGGCGACGATCTGCTCCAAGTCTTCGCCTGGGCCCGAGAGCACGGTGTTGGGGCCGTTGTACGCCGCAACCGACACCCGCGGAAATTCCTTCGCGGCGTCTTCGACGCGCCGGGCTTCGGAGAACACCGCCACCATCCGCCCACCGTCGGGCAGGCTCCCGAACAGCCTGCCACGCTCGGCCATCAGCCGCGCCCCGTCCTCGATGCGCAAGACTCCGGCCACGCAGGCCGCCGCGTATTGGCCGACGCTGTGCCCCAGCACGACATCGGGTTCCACGCCCCACGACTGCCACAGCCGGGCCAGACCCATCTCGACTGCGAACAGTGCGGGCTGGGCATACGACGTGTGCTGCAAAAGCTCAGCGGTGTCCCGGTCGGTCGAGAACAGCACATCGAGCAGGGGGCGCGGCAGCATCGGATCGACCGCCTCGGCACACTGTGTCACGGCGTCCGCGAAAACTGGCTCAGCGCCGAACAACTCGCGCGCCATTCCCGGATGCTGACTGCCCTGACCGGTGAACAGCCATGCCGTCGTGGGACGGTCGGCGCACTGCCCGCGTACCACACCGGGACGCAACCGATTCTCGGCCAAGTCGGCCAGGCCGTCACCGGCAGCGCGGGCTGAGTCCACGACCAGCCCCGCCCGGTGCTCGAAATGCGAACGCCCCGTTCCGGCTGTGCGGCAGACATCGGCGATGTCGGTATCGGGGTGGGTGTCCAGCCAGGACCGATAGCGCTGCGCCAGCGTCGCCAGCGCCTCCGGTGAGCGTGCCGACAGCGGCAGCACATTCACCGGCTCTCCGGGGCCGTCCGGTGTTGGTACCACCGCGGCTGGGTCGCCGGAATTCGCCGGCGGGGACGGTGCCTCTTCGATCAGCACGTGCGCGTTCGTGCCGGTGAATCCGAAAGAACTCACGCCCGCGCGTCGCGGTCTGCCGTTGGCCTGCCACGGCATCGGTGCGTCCACGACCCGAATCGGCAATGAATCCCAAGGGATATGCGGCGACGGATTGTCGAAGTGCAGGCTCTGCGGCAGCACTCCATGCTGCAACGACAGTACGACCTTGATCAGGCCCGCGGCCCCCGACGCCGACTCCAGGTGACCGATGTTGGTCTTCACCGAACCCATCAACAGCGGCCGGTCCGCGTCACGACCGGCGCCGTAAACGGCTCCGGCCGCCTGGACCTCGATCGGATCACCCAGCGGGGTGCCCGTGCCGTGTGCTTCGAGGTAGTCGACGTCGGCACCGATCAGGCCGGCGCGGGCTAGCGCCATGCCGATCAGCCGCTGCTGCGCACCTCCGTTGGGAACCGTCAGACCGCTGGAAGCACCGTCCTGATTGGTCGCGCTGCTCGGGATGACCGCGGCAATCCGGTCACCGTCACGCACCGCGTCACTCAACCGCTTGAGCACCAGAATGCCGCAGCCTTCGCTGCGCACATAGCCGTCCGCGGAGGCATCGAAGGTCTTGCATCGCCCGACCGGGGACAGCATCCGGGCACGTGACGCGGCGATCACAGTGACCGGGCTCAGCAGCACGTTCACGCCACCGGCCACCGCCAGATCGCAGTCGCCGGAACGCAACGCCAGGCAGGCCTGATGAACGGCCACCAACGACGAACTGCAGGCGGTGTCGACCGCCACTGCCGGGCCTTCCAGCCCGAGCGCGAAAGCGACCCGGCCCGAGATGGCGTTCAGCGCATTGCCGGTGATGAAGTAGGGCTCGATCTTGTCGACCGGCTCCGCGGACAACAGGTGCGCGTATTCATTGGCGGCCACCCCGACGAAGACACCGGTTCGGCTGCCGCGCAACGTCGCCGGTGCGTACCCCGCCCGCTCGAAGCCCTCCCAGACGGTTTCCAGCATCAGCCGCTGTTGCGGCTCGATCCAGACCGCCTCGCGCGGGGAGATACCGAAGAATTCGGGATCGAACTCGTCTATCCCGTCGATGAATCCACCGAACCGACTGTAGATCTTGCCTGGGGCCTCTGGGTCGGGGTCATAGAACTCGTCGATGTCAAACCGGTCTTCGGGGACTTCCCGAATCGCATCAACGCCCCCGGACAGCACCTCCCAGAACGCTTCCGGATCAGGTGCTCCGGGGAACCGGCACGACACCGCGACGATCGCGATCGGCTCGTCGGTGGCTGTCGAGGGCACCGAAGCCAGCTGGGTCCGTGACTTGGCCGAGGCCTGTTCGCTGAGCTCGAGGACATCGCCGAGCAGGTATTCCACCACGTCGGAAAGCCGTGGGTAGTCCATGGCCAGGGTGGCCGGGATCTCCCGGCCAACTCCCTGTTCAATGCGCTGCCGCAGTTCGACGGCCATCAACGAGTCCATCCCGAGATCAAAAAATCCCGCGTCCTCGCGGATCTCGGCCGGATCGACTCGAGTGACTTCGGCTACCGCGCCACGAAGGTAGTCCGAGAGGAGCTTTCTGCGCTGCTGCACCGGCGCGGTGGCGAGCCGCTCGACCAGTTCGGTCTTGCCCGATGCTGTCGGGGCCGGTACCGCATCCGGCACCTCGCGCTCGAGTTCCGCCAGGAACGGGCGCCGGCCGGCCTGCTGGTAGAGCGGCAGAAATCTGGCCCAGTCGACCCGCGCCACTATGCCCTGCGCAGAGCCTGGCGCCGCGATCACGTCGGCCATCCCGGCAAGGGCGTCGGCGACAGACAGGGCCCGGATGCCGCGCTTGCCCAGCCGGGCGCGGGCCTCTTCGTCGGCCATGCCCACCGACCACGGCCCGAAGTTGACACTGCTCCCCCGAATGCCCCGCTCGCGCAGCCGCCAGGCCAGTCCGTCCAGGGAGGGGTTGGCCGCTCCGTAGGCGGTCTGACCGAAGCCGCCCCAGACGGAGGCGATCGATGAGGTGCAGACGAAGAAGTCCAGTCCGAGATCCACCGCCGCTTCACCCAGATGCCATGCTCCCCAGACTTTTCCGGAAAAAACACGGTCCACTTCGGCTTGCTGGGATTCGTAGTCCAGCGCGCTGAGCGGGTTGGTGGCGATCTCGCCTGCGGCGTGGACGATGCCGGCCAACGGGGGCAGTTCGGCCTGCACGGTGGCCAACAGGCTTGCGACGCCCTGCGCTTCGGCGACGTCTGCGGCGATCACCCGGACTGCGCAGCCGTGCTGTTCACCGATTGCATCGATGCGCTGTTGGGCGGCTTCGCCGGGCGCGCGTCTGCTGGTCAGAACCAGGTGCCGCGCGCCGTGCGCCGCCAGGAATCCCGCGATCTCCAATCCGATCGAACCCAGTCCGCCGGTCACCAGATACGTTGCATCGTCGCGCACCATCAGCGGTGTCGGGCTCGGCTCCCCTGCCCGTCGGACCAACCGGGGCACATAGACAGTCGCATCACGCAGCGCGATCTGGTCTTCTCGGCGGCCGGACGCTCCCGGCCGCACTATCTGATCGATCAACCTCGACCACTGGTCGGGGCCGGTCGAGCTCAGATCCGCCAGCCCGCCCCACAAGTGTGGATATTCGAGTGACGCGGCCCGCCAGAAGCCCCACAGGCTGCTCTGCTCCGGTGCCACGGCGTCGGTGTCGGTGACCTGGTGGGCACCGCTGGTCACCACCCAGATGGGGCGGCGCAGTTCGGCTGCGGCCGCCGCACGAATGAGCCGCCGGGTGCCACCGAGCACCCGATGCTGAATGCGCGCCAGCGAGCGCGTCGATGTGGGCGCAGCCGAATCCAGGGCAGCGATATGCAAGATCCGCAGTTCCGGTTGGTCAGCCGCCTCGCGCAGCACTGCCGCGAGTGCTTCTTCGTCACCGTCAGATCCCGGTAACCCGAGCACCTGATGCCGGTATCCGCCCTTGGCCAGCGCAGCCACCAAGGGCTCGACCGCGCCGGGATCATCGCCGACGATCAGCCAGCTGGATTCGTCGGGCTCGTCGGTGGCTGATTCCGGCGTCGGGTACTGCTGCCAGTGGATCTCGTAGCGCGCATCCGAGATCGACTCGGCCTTGCGCTGCTGGTTGTGTTGCGCGGCAAGCTTTGTCAGTACCTTCAGGGTCTGTTGATCATCACCCGAATCGCCGAGCAGATCCGCGAGCTCCTGGATCCGACCGTCCTCAAGGAGGCGGACGGCTTGGGTGCTGGTGGCGAGGTGCTGTTGCTGGCTCGGCCGCTCCCGCTGGTCGCGGAACCAGTATTCGCGGTGCTCGAACGGATAGGTGGGTAGGTCGACCTTGCGCGCCTGCGACGGCCGAACGGCTCCGAAGTCCGGCACATGGCCCGCAGCGTAGGCGTCGGCGAGGGCTTCGGTGATCTGTCGCTGGTCGGCGGTGTTGCGGCGCAATGATGCGATGGCCCGCGGCACACTGACCGATTCCGGCCATGCCCGTAGCGCTGCGGCGCTGAGCACCGGTTGCGGACCGATCTCCAACAGCACTTTGCAGCCCAGATCAGCAAGGGTTCGTACGCTTTTGGCGAATTCCACCGGCTGCCGTGCGTGCCGTCGCCAGTAGTTGCCATCCAGCCTGACGCTTTGCCCGATCACTGAACCGGTGCGGTTACAGACCAGAATCCGTTGGGGCGGGCGGTAGTCGAACTGATCGGCGTAGGACTCGAATTCGTCCAGGATCGGGTCCAGCAACGCCGAGTGGAACGCATGACTGGTCTCCAGCCAGTCGCACCGGACACCGTCGGCGCTCAGGGCGGCCACCGCTTGTTCCAGATCCTGGGCAGGACCGGACAGCACCGTGTTGGCGCCGTTGTAGGCGGCAATGGACAGCGTCGGGAACTCGTCGGTCAGGCTCTCCACACGCTCGGCCGCGGTGAACACCGCCACCATCCGGCCGCCCGCAGGCAGACTCCCGAACAGCCGGCCGCGTTCGGCCATCAGCCGCGCCCCGTCCTCGAGGCTCAAGACACCCGCGACGCATGCCGCGGCGTACTGACCGACGCTGTGGCCTAGGACCACATCCGGCTCGAACCCCCAAGACTGCCAGAGCCGGGCCAAACCCATCTCGACCGCGAACAGAGCCGGTTGAGCGTAGCTGGTCTGCCGCAGAGTTTCTTCGCCGTGCGGACCATCAACATCGAAAATTACTTCCAGTAAAGGCTTTTCGAGCATTCCGGACAACACCTCAGCGCAGCGGCGCAGTGTCTCGGCGAACACCGGCTCGGTGTCGAACAACTGACGCGCCATGCCCGGGTACTGACTGCCCTGGCCAGTGAACAACCACGCCGTTTTCGGGGTGTCGCCGGACACTCCACGCACCAGGCCGGTGGCCGGGCGGTCATCTGCGAGCGCGGAGAGCAACTCGGCCGCGGACTCCTTCGAGTCGACGACCAGCGCCGCTCGGTGCTCGAAATGTGCGCGCCCCACGCCGGCGGTGAAGCAGACGTCCGCCAGAGCGGTCTGCGGGTGCGCGCTCAACCAGTTGCGGTAGTCCTCGGCGAGCTTCACCAAGGCGGTGGGCGTGCGCGCGGACAGCGGAAGAATCCGCAACGTGCGCTTGGTCTCGCCAGAACTCGGTGTCGCCGCCGTGTCCTCGGCTGGCGCTGGAGCTTCTTCGATGATGACGTGGGCATTGGTCCCGGCGAACCCGAATGAGCTGACGCCCGCAATGCGGGGTTGCCCGTTGCGTTCCCAGGAAGTGGCCTGCCCAACAACCTGGACGGCAAGCCGGTCCCAGGGTATGTGCGGCGACGGATTTCGGAAGTGCAGGTGTTGTGGCAGCAGCTCGTTCTCAAGAGACAGGATGACCTTGATAACGCCCGCGATTCCGGCTGCCGCCTCAAGATGGCCGATGTTCGTCTTCGCCGATCCCATCAACAGCGGCCGGTTCGGATCGCGTCCTTCACCGAGCACGGCGCCGGCGGCCTGCGCCTCGATCGGGTCGCCCAGCGATGTGCCGGTCCCATGCGCCTCCAAGTAGCCGACATCAGCGGCGGCAATGCCGGCACGCTGCAATGCATCAGCGATAACCCGTTGTTGGGCAATGCCATTCGGCACAGTCAGGCCGCCCGATGCGCCATCCTGGTTGATCGCGCTGCCCCGGATGACAGCCCGAATCCGGTCGCCGTCGGCGACCGCGTCCGCCAGCCGCTTGATGTCGATGACGCCGCAGCCCTCACCGCGCACGTAACCGTCCGCGGCCGCGTCGGATGTCTTGCACCTACCGTCGGGAGCAAGCATGTGCGCGTGCGAGAGCGTGACCATGGTCGCGGGA
>CAXYUC010000013.1:0-44760 GCA_964292075.1 uncultured Mycolicibacter sp. | reverse complement strand
CCTCCGGGTCGCCAGCAAGAGCATGGGCGGGCGGCCCATGAGCAGGGACATTACCATCGCCGGCCTCGCGCCGCGTTCAGGAACTCGTCGAGGATGGGGTTGCAGTTGAGCAGATCGGGGCTGCCCGGCGGATGAAACTCCGGGTGCCACTGCAGGCCGAGGACATACGGCTTGCCGTCGAGGCGAACCGCCTCGATCAGGCCGTCCTGCGTGCTGCGGGCCTCGACGCGCAAGCCCTTGGCGAGGGACTTGATGGCCTTGTGGTGGATGGAGATGACCCCCCCCCCGGGGGGTTCGGGCGGGTGCACGGCGGGTGCGGCCCGCCGAGGCCCCGGCGGGGATCGGGTCGCTGGACGTACTGATCGTCGCCGGCGACGACCCGGGCGACCCGGCGCTGGTCGCCGCGGCCGCGGCCGGAGTACGTCGGGGCGCGCGGGTGGTGGTGGTCGCGCCCTATGAGGGCCCGCTGCGTGACGCCACCGCCGGCCGTGTCGCAGTGTTGGAACCGCGGATCGCCGTCTCGGTCGAGTTCGGCCTACCCCGCTACCTGGCCGCGGGGCTGGCCATCATGGACGCCCTGGAGGTGGCGGGCGCGGCCGCACCGACCGACTTGGGCGCGGTGGCCGACGAGCTGGATGCCGGGGCGCTGCGCAACAGTGCCGCGCGTGAGCTGTTCACCAACCCGGCGAAGATGCTGGCGGACCGGATCGTCGGCCGCGACGTCGCGCTGGCCGGTGACTGCGCGGCGACCCTGGCGCTGGCGCGGCACGGCAGCGCACAGATGCTGCGGATCGGTCGGACCACGGTGGCGGCGACCGGGCTGGCTGACGCGGTAAGCGCGCTGCGGGCGCGGTCCGGCGGTGACCGCGACGTCGCCGACATCTTTCACGACGAGCAGATCGACGGCCCGGTCGTGGACCGGTTGCGGGTGCTGGCCCTGACGCTGGCCGCCGAGCGTACCGTGGTGGCGGCTCGAATCAACGGCCTGCACGACGTCGACCTGGTCGCAGCCGGGGATGTACCGGTGGCACCGGGTGTGCCGGAGGAAACCGCGAGCCCGGCTGTGCCGGTGGGGGGGCTGACGCCGACCGGCCCGGCCCGGGCCGAACCGCAGCTTGCGGTGTTGGCCGTGCGGTTGGAGATGGCCGCCGCCTACGTGCGACTTTTGCGGGGTTGACGGGAACAGTGGAACAACTACGCGGTGCGATACGGACTTACGCCTGGGGCTCGAGGACAGCTATCGCCGAGTTCACCGGTCGGCCGGTTCCGGCGGCGCATCCCGAGGCCGAGCTTTGGCTGGGCGCACACCCGGGGGACCCGGCCTGCCTGGAGTCCGACACCGGCGAGGTGTCGTTGCTCAAGGTTCTGACCAAAGATCCGGAGGGTCAGCTGGGCCCGGTGGCCCAGGCTCGCTTCGGTGACCGGCTGCCATTCCTGGTCAAGGTGCTGGCCGCCGACGAGCCGTTGTCGCTGCAGGCCCATCCCAGTGCCATGCAGGCGATCGAGGGCTACGAACGCGAGGAGCGGCTCGGGGTCCCGGTGTCCTCGCCGATCCGCAACTACCGCGACACCAGTCACAAACCGGAACTGCTGGTGGCGCTGCAGCCGTTCGAGGCGCTGGCCGGCTTCCGGCCGGTGGCGCGCACCATCGAACTGTTGAGGGCGCTGGCGGTATCCGACCTGGACCCGTTCATTGACCTGCTCGGCGGCCAGTCCGGCAACGGCCAATCCGATGTGCAGTCTGACGCCGACGGACTTCGGGCGCTGTTCACCACCTGGATCACCGCACCCCAACCCGATCTGGACGTGTTGGTGCCCGCCGTGCTCGAAGGAGCCATTCAGTACCTCAGTTCCGAGGCCGGCGAGTTCTCCGCCGAGGCCAAGACGGTGCTCGAACTGGGGGAGCGCTATCCCGGGGATGCCGGGGTGCTGGCCTCGCTGCTGCTCAACCGCGTCAGCTTGGCGCCGGGCGAGGCCATCTTCGTATCGGCCGGCAATTTGCACACCTACCTGCATGGCGTAGGCCTGGAGGTGATGGCCAACTCCGACAACGTGCTTCGTGGCGGACTGACGCCCAAGCACGTCGACGTCCCCGAGTTGCTGCGGGTGCTGGATTTCACCCCCACCACTGAGGAGGCGCTGCGGCCGGCCACCTATTCCGACGGACTCGAGGTGGTCTACCAGACCCCTGCCGAGGAATTCGCGCTGTCGCGCCTGAGGCTTGACGGCACCCACCTCGGCCACGAGGTGGACGCGCCGGCGCGCCATGACGGTCCGCAGATTCTGCTGTGCACCGAAGGCTCAATCACCGTGCACGCCAAGTCAAAGACGCTGACGTTGCACCGGGGCGAGTCGGCCTGGGTGCCCTGCGACGACGGGCCGATCCGGCTGCTCGCCCAGAAACCGGCCGCCGTGTTCCGGGCGACGATAGGCCTGTGAGTGTCGTCCTCCGGTAGCGCCAAAGCCATCGTCGCGGCCCTGACGGCCAACGGCGGTATCGCGACGGCGAAGTTCGTCGGCTACCTGATCACCGGTAGCGCCGCCATGCTTGCCGAGGCGGTGCACTCGGTAGTGGACACGTCGAATCAGGCGCTGCTGCTGTTCGGCCAGCGGGCCGCCACCAAGGCGCCCGATGCACTGCACCCATTCGGGCACGGCCGCAGCCGCTACTTCTGGTCGTTTGTGGTGGCGCTGGTGTTGTTCAGCCTGGGTTCGATGTTCGCGCTCTACGAGGGCTACAAGAAGGTTCGCCACCCGGTCGAGTTGAGCTCACCGGTGGTGGCGATCGCGATCCTGGCGGTCGCGATCGGGTTGGAGACCTACAGTTTTCGGACTGCGATTACCGAGTCGCGCCCCCTGAAGGGCCAGGGCAGCTGGTGGCGGTTTCTGCGTACCTCCCGCAATCCCGAGCTCCCGGTGGTGCTGTTGGAGGACACCGCGGCGCTGATCGGTCTGGCGCTGGCGCTGATCGGGGTGGGGCTGAGCGTGGTCACCGGAAACCCGGTGTGGGACGGCGTGAGCACCCTGGGCATCAGTGCGCTGCTGGGTGCGGTCGCCGTCTTCTTGATGGTGGAGATGCACAGCCTGTTGATCGGCGAAGGCGCCACCGCTGCCGAGGACCAGGCCATCCGCGCGGCCCTGGAGGGCACTGAGAATGTCACCCGCCTGATCCACGTCCGCACCCAGTACCTGGGCCCGGACGAGATGCTGGTGGGAGCCAAGATCGCGTTGGTTCCCCGGCTCGACCTGGCCGGCGTCGCGGCCACCATCGACGCTGCCGAAGTCAATATCCGCGCGGCGGTGCCCGCGGCGCTGGTCATCTATCTCGAGCCGGATCTGGACCGGACTCCTGTGCCACACTCGGTGGAGCAGAAAGGTTGATCGCTTTGTCCAAACTGTCCTACCGACAGCTCACCGCTGCCTGCCAGGCCGGCGGCGGGAGCACCCTGAGCGTGTCCACCGAGCTGGCGCCGGCCGGGGGAGCCCACGCCGCGGTCAGCCCGGCCCGCCGCGCCGGGCGTCCGGCGGCGGCCGCCGAGACCCGGCTGATCGACGGGGTACCAACCGCGACGGTGCTCATCGATGACAACCAGAGTCAGGTCCAGCGCGTCGAAGCCGCGATCCTGCAGGGCATCCGTGATCAGCATCCGCTCTTGAGCCGGGTTCCGCGGATGGAGGTCTCCTACGAGGGCGGCCGGTTGGTGTATACCGATCTTGAGCTGCCGCAACGGATTTTCGACGGACACTTTCTCACCGGCTCCATCGACGGCAAGCCCGCGATCGCACACCCCGCCTACCGAGTGGCCCGCGAGGGCACGCCAGACAACGCTCGTGCGCTGCTGGAATTGAGCCCCGGCAGCTTGGTCTTCGGTGCGATCGACGCCGCCCTCGGTACCGGCCAAAGCCGTTTCCGCGGAGTGCTGTCCGGCGAGATCATCGGTGTACTGGTCGACGGTGCCTCGGCGGATTCTCGTGCGGTGTCCGACACCGGCGTGTGCTGCAGCCGGATCATTCGCACCCAGGTGCTCAGCTTCGCCGCACTGCGGCAATTGCGGTTCGACTGCGGTCCGGCCGGCGATGAGGCGGGCCGCGTCCTGCTTGCGGCCTACGCGCTGGCCGGCTTGACGCGTTCCAACGCCGAACTGAGCATCCGGGCCAACTGCGATCTGGTGGAAACCGGCCCCACCACGCTCAAACTCGATGCCCGCGATGGGGAATTCGTCGAGTTGGCGGCGTTGTCGATCGCCGAGGCCGACAAGTTGCTGGAGCGGGCCCTGGTTGAGGCCTACCGGGAAGCCGACATCACCTGGCGCGGCCAGGTGCTGCACGTCACCGGAAATTCCGCGGCCTACACCGCTGCCCAGAACGGTGGAGCGCCGCAGGACACACCGGTGGTGCATGCGCCTCGGCGGTTTCGGTTGCCGCACTTCATCGAGAGTCGGCTGAGCACGCCGAACTGAGTCGCCGATTCAGCGACGAATTCCCAGCAGGATGTCAGAGCGCACCGCATCCTGGTTTCTAGATCCAGCCCTCTTTCAACGCCGGGCGAATTCCGGTGCGCGTTCGGAAAATGGACCAACCGCGATGATCAGACCGAAGACGGCTTGCACCAGGGGATTGCGCCCGAGGATTTCCGTCAATCGAGACGGGCGGTGATCCGACCCAGGATCGGACTTGCGGTTCGCGACGATTCTTGCGTGCAGCATCCCCTGCACAGTCTGGACGATCACGGTGGTCAGTGTGCGCCGCAGCTGGATCCGTGCCAAGTGACGGGTTGACAGCCGGCCAGTACTCAACGGCGGTGCCAGAATTCGCGCGGCTGCTACGGCGTCGGCGATCGCCAGGTTGATCCCGATTCCGCCGGCCGGCGACATCGCATGGGCGGCGTCGCCGATGAACAAGATGCCTTCGCCGTACCATCTGTGTAGCCGATTCATCTGTACGTCAAGGAGTTTGACCTCCTCGAATGAGGTAAGTTCACCGACTCGATCAGCCATGCACGGGATCAACGAGGTGATATCACGCTGCAACGCTTCGATTCCCCGGGCACGTAGGGCAGCGTCTTGCCCCTTGGGGATCTGCAGTCCGATCTGGTAGTAGTCGCCGCGGTTGGTCGTGACGCATCGACGGTCGATGTGCGCTACCCCGGACAGCTCCGCGGGGTCGTCGGGGCGGCGTGGCAATCGAAACCACCAGATGTCCATCGGCACATCGAAGCTGCGCGGTACCAAGCCCATTGCGGAACGCAGAGTAGACGAGCGGCCATCGCAGGCGATGGTTAGGTCAGCACGGAGCTGCCCGAAGGCACCGTCCGGGCCTCGGTACTGGACGCCCACGACCCGCCCGTCGTGCCGTAGTGGCCCGGTCACCTCAGCGTTGTGCATCAGCCGGAAGGTCGGCTCTGCCGCTCCGGCGGTGGCGAGCAGGTCCAAGAATTCCCACTGCGGCACGATCGCGGTGCGTCGCTCCGTACGGCCGGCCTCGTTTCGCCTGCGCCCGAACCACCGGTGATTGCCGGTGCCGCTGAGGTTGTCGAGCTCTTGACGGGGAAGTCGGGCGAACTGCTCGGCCAACCCCATATCGTCCAGCACCCGTTGGGTGCTCACGTGGACGGTGTCGCCACGGAAGTCACGCAGGAAGTCGGCATGTTTCTCCAGGACGGTCACATCTATGCCGGCGCGCGACAGCAGCACTGCCAACATCACGCCGGCCGGACCGCCGCCGGCAATGACACAGGTCGTCGACTCCGGAATGGTCATTTTCGCCCTTTCACCTGCAGTTGGTTCGCTTCGTTCTGGTGGGTGTGGTGTCCCGGCTCAGTCGGTGACACCGGATGGCTTGCCGGCCTGTGGGGTTCGGGGAATCAGTGGGCCCGTGTCGGTGCTGCGCAGCGTGTGCAGGCCGCTCGCCTCGCAGCCGGAAGTCCGGGCTGCCGTGCCGAAGCTGGGAAGCCCGGCGGCACGCTCAGACGCGACCCTGGGCTGGATCGCCACATCGGTGGGCAGAGCCTCGGTGTCGGCGAAGGCGTATTCGTGACCGTGGCCCCGCGGGGCGGTCTGGCGTCGGCGACGCCGTTGTTTCGATCCTGATCTGGACGCCAAGGTCGCGGCCGTGGGGCGCCGGTCGCGTTCGGATTCTTGCGCGTCTTCTCGCGAGGTCTCCCGTGCCCGGACCGGTGATCGAGCGGTGCCGGTGCCCCCTACCAGGTAGGGAAGGGGCCCGGCCCCGCCCGGGGCGGGTGCCGGCGGCGGGCCCCCCGGCGCCGTGGTGGCCGTAGTCCCCGTAGGCGACGCCCCGGCGGGGGCAGGGCCGCCGGGAGAGGGTGCCGACGCCGGCGTTGAGGTCGCGATCGGGCTGTCTGCGGTCGCCGGCAGCGGTGGCAAGTCGATGGGCTCGGCAGCAACGGCCTCTGCGCCAATAGGAATTGCCGCGAGGGCGGCCAACCCCGCGAAGGCGCCCAGCGGCACGGTCGCTAAGAGGGCCGCCACGCTGCTGATCAGCGCTGGCCCCAATAGGGGCAAAGAGTCCATCAGCACGAATAGGACCACGTGAAATTCGACCAGGGCTACGGCGAACAACCCGACCGGGATTGCCAATTCGCTTGGCGCAGCGGACAAGAATCCTTGCGCCACCGCTATCACGTTGGCGAGGCTGCGCAGATGGCCTTCTGACAGCAGCGAGGCAAGCGGTGATTCTCGGATCCAAGTGATGATCGAGTTCACCAGCTGCTTTACCTCCTCGGTAGAGCCCGGCGCTGCTCGGCCTGTACCGACGATGTGCGGTGCTGGCAGAGCTTGTGGTGTCGATGCCAATGCCGCCGCCGCGACCGCCTCGTAGGTAGTCATGGTGCTAGCGGCTTGGATCCACATGCGCGCGTAGTCGGCCTCGTTGACCGCGATGGGGAGGGCGTTGATACCGAAGAAATTGGTCGCCACCAGTACTGCGTGGGTGGCGTGATTGGCGGCCAGTTCGGCGGGAGTGGGCATGGTGGCTTCAGCTGTCGTGTAGGCGCCGGCCGCGGTATCGTGGGCCGCGGCCATCGCGGCGAAACCAGCTCCGGCTTGCTGCAACGACACCGCGTAGGCGGCGTGCACGGTCAGGTAGGCGTCGGCGGTCGGGCCCTGCCACACGGCGGTTCGAATGGTTCCGATGAGCCCGACAAGCTCGTCAGCCGCGGTGCCGTATTCAACGGAGAGGGCTTTCCATGCCCGCGCTGACGCCAGAAGCGGACCTGGGCCGGGCCCGCTGAACAGAGCCTGCGCATGGACCTCGGGCGGGAGTGCCATCCATATCGGCGTGGTCACCAGGCGTCACTCCAGGCCATCTACCGCACTCCTTGGATCGCCGGATCGGTCGGGGCCGAGTCCAATCAGGACCACGGCTCCAGAAGCTCGCTGGCGTTTGCCGGCTGCGCGCTCAACCGTGGGCCGAATCAGAAGAGGCTGAACCAGTTAGTGGTGTCCGCCGCGCCGACCAAGTCGTCAATATCGACAGCAGGCGTCAGATTGAGATTGAGGAACGGTGTCAGTATCAGCATCGCGGTCGGGTCGGCATCGTGTTCCAAGAGCACAACTTTGAACCAGTCCCAATGGTTGACCACGGTGATCGTCAAGGCGTTCTCGAGCGCTGACTCGGGGTCCACACTCTCGATGTCGACGGTAGGAGGGGCCACGCTGCCGAGGGTCAGATGTGTTCCGGTGACACCGAGCATCGACGTGTAGTTGCCTTCGGCGAACCTGTCACCCAGCGGTGCGGCGGACGCAGGCCGATCCCAGAGGCTGTCGGCATCAACGATTGTCAGACCGTCGGTACCGCCGGACGAATAGAGCCAGTCGAACAGTCCGGGCGGGCGATCGCCGTGTACGAAGTCTTGAATCGCCCGCAGGTTCATGTCCTCGACGTACCCCAGATTGGGGTACATGGCCGCCAATTCGGTAGCGGTGGGATCGGGGTCGCCGGGCACGTTGGTGATTCGCGGCTCGAACCTGACTATGCCGTCAACTTCGCGGACAGTCAGCTCAGTCGTCGCCGAACCGGTGTCTGCGTGCGTGGTGGCTGCGAAAGCGACAGCAACAGCGGCGATTTGCGCTGCGCCTGCCACGGTCTTGACAACGGTCCTGGTAGTCAATTGATCTTCTCGCATTCGTTTCATTCGGTGTCTACAACGGTGGCGGCAGAGCTGCCAAAGGCATTCGACAGCGCGGCACTGCGTGGTGAACAGCGTTGTGCGGCAGAGGTGTTAGGTGCTAGCGCCTCCTTCGGTCGCCTCGAACATCCCGCCGTCAGATTAATGATAATGAAAATCATTGTCAATAAGGACTGAGTCTGGGATGAGGACGGGACTCGGTGGGGCCCCGGCGCGATGCGCCCCGGTCCGTCGGCGGGGCAGGTCGCTGATCGGAATATGCAGGGGCGCAACGCTGAAGGTTCACGCCAACGTGATCGGCTAGAGCCGGAGCATGGTTAAGGGGAAATACGATTCACCATCGGCCGGCCCTACGGGCGGGTCCGGGTGCGGCGCCCTCGGCGCCGTCGGCGATCAGCCAGGCAGCTCGATGGCGGCGAAGTTCACCGTCGCGGTGGCGGCGAGCTGGCCGGCCGCCACGTCGGTCATGGTGGCGATCAATCCGCCCTGCAGCCCGACGGCAGCTCCTGCGGACCGAGTTGGGCGAACAACTCCCGGATCAACTGCGGCGCGGTCATGGTGTTGGCTCGGCCGCCTCGTCCCAGGCCTGCAGCATCGTGCACAGGATCTCTTCGGCGCGGCCCAATCCGGCCAGATGGCTCTCCCCGGGAATCGGGTAGAGCCGGGCGTCGGGAAGCAGCGCCACCGCATGTTTGCCGTGGGAGAACGGGACGATGTGGTCGGCGTCGCCGTGCCACCAGTGCACCGGCACCTTCACATCGGCGAGCCGGAATCCCCAGGGGCGGGCGAACAGGATGGCATCGGCGATCGGGGCGGCGAGCTGTTTGCGGGAACCGTTGAGCAGGTCGTCGAGGAACATCGCCTTGAACTCCGGGCGGGACAGCATCTTGCGGTCGCCCTCAGGGGAGAGCCGTGCGTAGAGCTCCAGTGCCGGCGAGGCCACCGGCCGGACCATTCGAATCAGGCTGGCGGCCAGCACGCTGATCGATCGTCCGGCACGGTCGAGTACCGGCTCGGCGAGCCGGGCCAGCCGCATCAGGTTGCTGTCGATGGCTTCGGGGCCCACCGCCGGGGCGACACCGCCCAGCACGCCGGCCGCCACCACCCGCTGGGGCATGGCCGCCGCGCACGCCAGCGTGTAGGGACCGCCACCGGACAGTCCGATGACCGCCATCTTGTCGATCCCGAGCGTGTCGGCGACGGTGCGCAGGTCGTCGGCGAACTGGGACACCGTCTCGTACTGGAACGGCGTCGAGGAACCGATGCCGGGCCGGTCCACCCCGATCAGGCGGATGTTGGCTTCGGTGGCATACAGCCGTGCCTCGATGGGAATCTGCCGGCGGGCGCCGGGGGTGCCGTGCAACCAGAACATCGCCCGGCCCTGTGGGGCACCGAATTCGGCGAAGCCGAGCTGACGGTCCTCGCCGACCGCGATGTTGCCCTCCATCTGAGGACGGGCGATGTCAAAAGCCATGTTCGGAGTCTGGCACGTGCCCAGCAGTCGGGTCACCCCAGGTCGCAGGCTCGGTGATCGGCATCGACATTTCGGTGGGCTGCGCGCGGCCCCGCAACGTTGCCGAGCCGAAGTGCGCCCAGTGTGCGCGCTCGTCGTCGTCGGCGCGTTCCAGCGCGGTCGCCGAACACAACACTCGGGCCGTGACGGCCTTGGCGCGGTCGGCCAGCCTTGCGGCCTCGTTGACGGCGTCACCGACCACGGTGTATTCGTAGCGGTTTTCACTGCCGATGTTGCCGGCGAACACCGGCCCCGCCGAGACCCCGATCCCGAAGTCCACCAGCGGCAGCCGGCGAAGCCGGGCGATCAGCGTGCGGGCAGTGGCCAGCGCCGCCGCGGCTGCCCCGTCGGACGGGACGGGAGCGCCGAATACCGCCAGCGCCGCATCGCCCTGAAACTTATTGATCGAACCGCGCTGTACGTCGACGGCGTCTACCACGATGCGGAAGAAGTCGTTGAGCACGCCGGCGACCTCGTCGGGCGGGTGGGTGGCCGCGAGTTCGGTCGAGCCCACCAGGTCGATGAACAGGATGGCCGCTTCTTGGACCGAGCCGGAAAGCGCCAGATCCTGCTCCACCGCCAGCCGGGCGACATCGGAGCCGACGTGACGGCCGAACAGGTCCTGGAGCCGGTCGCGTTCGGCCAGACCGGCCACCATGCGATTGAATCCGGTTTGCAGTCGGCCGATCTCGGATTGTTCGTAGACGCCGACCGACGTGGTCATCTCGCCGCGCTCGACCCGGGCCATCGCGTTGACGACTTCGCCGACCGGGTCGGAGATCGATCGGGACACCAGGATCATGGCGCGTACCCCGAGCAGCACCGCCACCACGCACAGCACCAGCACCGGGATCTCCACCGACGAGTCCGGGTCGATGATCCAGCCCATCTGACGGCAGACGATGAGCGCGATGATGGCCGCCGAAGGCATCGCGCAGGTGATGAACCACATGGTCACCAGCCGGGCCAATACGCCGGGGGCGGTCGCGCGGACGTCGGACCCCTGCCAGGCGGCGGCCACGATCGGCCGGAAGGTGCGTTGGGTGAACAGCATGCTGGTGCTCAGCGATGCGGTGCCCCCGAACACGATGATCGCGCTGAGCAGCACGATCAGTCCCATGTTGTGGGAGTGGATTGCGGCCATGCCGATCGCCCCGCCGATCAGCCAGGTTCCGAGCACGATCACCGACTGCCGGCGCAGGATGTTGATGGCCGCGCGGCGTTGTCCCGGGTCGGGCGGCGCTCCGGCGGTGTACCAGCGCACGGACGGCGCGATGCTGGCGCTGCCCGCGGCGACGACGGACAGCGTGCCCAGTGTGACCAGTACCGCCACCAGCACCAGATTCGGCACCGACAGCAGGGTGGAGTCGGTGAGCGGGGTTTCACCGTTGAGCGACACCACCACCGCGATCGCCTCGGCGCTGGTCAGCAGGTGGGCGAAGGCCAGTCCGGCCGCATAGTCGCGGACCCGAACGGTGGTACGTGGCCGCGCGCCTGCGCCCGAACCTGCAGTCGTCATCGCGGTCGTGCCCATCCCTGAGTGCCTTGTGCACCCAAGTTATACGGATTCCGTGGGACGCGGCGCGCCATCTCGTTTGTACAAATTAGCATCAAATGTCTAGACGGCGGACGTATCAAGATGTAATGTCCAACGGCGATGGTGGTTGAACTCACAAGGAGGGCGTGGATGAGCACCCAGAGCGCCGAGGTGTGGCGGGACAAGAAGCGATACCTCTGGTTGATGGGCCTGATCGCCCCGACGGTGATGTTCACCATGTTGCCGTTCGTCTGGGCGATGAACCGGATCGGCTGGCATCTGGCCGCACAGCTGCCGTTCTGGATCGGGCCGATCCTGGTCTACGTGCTGCTGCCGGCATTGGATCTGCGGTTCGGCGCCGACGGGCAGAACCCGCCCGACGAGCTGATGGCGCAGTTGGAGAACGACCGGTACTACCGCTACTGCACCTACGCCTACATTCCGTGCCAGTACGCCAGCCTCGTCCTGGGCGCCTACCTATTCACCGCCACCGATCTGAGCTGGCTGGGAGTCGAGGGGTCTCTCAACTGGTTCGCCAAGATCGGGCTGGCGCTGTCGGTGGGCACCTTGGGTGGGGTCGGCATCAACACCGCGCATGAGTTGGGGCACAAGAAGGATCAGCTCGAACGTTGGCTGTCCAAGATCACCTTGGCGCAGGTCTGCTACGGACACTTCTACATCGAGCACAACCGCGGCCACCACGTACGGGTGGCCACCCCCGAAGACCCGGCGTCGGGCCGGTTCGGCGAGACCTTCTGGGAGTTCCTGCCCCGCAGCGTCTTCGGTGGTCTGCGTTCGGCCTGGCAGCTGGAGGCCGCGCGGTTGCACCGGTTGGACAAGGGACCGTGGCGGTTGTCCAACGACGTGCTCAATGCCTGGCTGATGTCGGTGGTGCTCTGGGGAGTGCTGATCGCCGTATTCGGCCCGGCGCTCATCCCCTTCGTCGTCATCCAGGCCGTCTACGGTTTCTCGCTGCTGGAGTCGGTGAACTACATCGAGCACTATGGTCTGCTCCGTCAGACTCGTGCCAATGGCCGCTACGAGCGCTGCACGGCCGAACACAGTTGGAACTCAGACCATCTGGTGACCAACCTGTTCCTCTACCACCTGCAGCGGCACAGCGACCACCACGCCAACCCCACCCGGCGCTACCAGACGCTGCGCAGCATGGCAGAGGCGCCGAACCTGCCCAGCGGATACGCGTCGCTGATCGGGCTCACCTACTTCCCGCCGCTGTGGCGCAGGCTGATGGACCACCGGGTGCTGGCGCATTACGGCGGCGACATCGCCCGGGTCAACATCTCGCCGCGCCGGCGCGCGAAGATCCTGGCCCGCTACGCAGCGACCGAAGCCGCGGCGGCGTGATGGCGGCCTACCGCTGCCCGGGCTGCGACTACGTCTACGACGAGTCCACCGGCGCGCCCCGCGAGGGCTTCCCGGCCGGCACGTCGTGGCAGCAGATCCCCGATGAGTGGTGCTGCCCGGATTGCGCGGTACGCGAAAAACACGATTTCGAGCCGTTGGCGGTGACGACATGAGCGGCGACAAACTGTTCCGCTGCCTGCAGCGCCCGCCGCGGCGCGGCTAAGGCCGATTTCGAGATGGTGGACCTCGTCCGGCCGTGACAACAGCTAATCTCGCGGTGGTGAAACGCATCCCCTACGCCGAGGCATCCCGAGCGCTGCTGCGCGACTCGGTGCTCGATGCGATGCGGGAACTGTTGACCCGGCGGGATTGGTCATCGATCACGCTGGCCGCAGTCGCCGAGGCGGCGGGGGTCAGCAGGCAGACCATCTATAACGAGTTCGGCTCGCGCCAGGGATTGGCGCAGGGCTATGCGATCAGGCTGGCCGACCGCCTGGTCGATGCCGTGGAAAGAGCCATGTCCGACAACGTCGGCGACATCCACGCCGCGTTCCTGGAGGGGTTCCGGTCCTTCTTCTCCGATTCTGCTGCCGACCCGCTGGTGATCTCGCTGCTGACCGGGGCCGCCAAGCCGGACCTACTGCAGATCATCACCACCGACAGTGGCCCGATCATCACCCGCAGCTCAGCGCGGATGACGTCGTCGTTCATGCACAGCTGGGTCAAGGTCAGCGAGGATGATGCCGGAATCCTGGCCCGGGCCGTCGTGCGCCTGGCCATGAGCTATGTCTCGATGCCGCCGGAAGCCGACCACGATGTGGCCGCCGACCTGGCCCGACTGTTCACCCCGGCGGCACAGACCTACGGCGTCGTCGACGCCGAATGACCCGACCGAGCAGACTTCGGCCTGCGCCGGTAGCTTGTAGCGGAGCCAATTCACCGAACCTAACGGGGGCGTACTGATGAGTTTGACCGCGGACAGCCGCAACGGCATCGACTACAAGGTCGCTGACCTGTCGCTGGCCGATTTCGGCCGCAAGGAAATCCGGCTGGCCGAGCACGAGATGCCCGGCCTGATGGCGTTGCGTCACGAGTACCACGGGGTCAACCCGCTCAAGGGCGCCCGCATCACCGGTTCGCTGCACATGACCATCCAGACCGCGGTGCTCATCGAGACCCTGGTCGACCTCGGTGCCGAGGTCCGCTGGGCGTCCTGCAACATCTTCTCCACCCAGGACCACGCCGCCGCGGCCGTCGTCGTCGGGCCGCACGGCACCGTCGACGAGCCCAAGGGCACCCCGGTCTTCGCCTGGAAGGGCGAGAGCCTGGAGGAGTACTGGTGGTGCGCTGAGCAGGCCCTGACCTGGGACGGCGAGCCGACCAACATGATCCTCGACGACGGCGGCGACGCCACCATGATGGTGCTGCGCGGTGCCCAGTACGAGAAGGCCGGCGTGGTTCCGCCCGCCGAGGACGGCGACTCCCACGAGTGGAAGGTCTTCCTGGCTCGGCTGCGGGAGCGCTTCGAGACCGACAAGACCAAGTGGACCAAGATCGCCGAGTCGGTCCAGGGTGTCACCGAGGAGACCACCACCGGCGTGCTGCGGCTGTACCAGCTGGCCGCCGCGGGTGAGCTGGTGTTCCCGGCGATCAACGTCAACGACTCGGTCACCAAGTCCAAGTTCGACAACAAGTACGGCTGCCGGCACTCCCTGATCGACGGCATCAACCGCGGCACCGACGCCCTGATCGGCGGCAAGAAGGCGCTGGTCTGCGGCTACGGTGATGTCGGCAAGGGCAGCGCGGAGTCGCTGAAGGGCCAGGGCGCGCGGGTCACCGTCACCGAGATCGACCCGATCAACGCGCTGCAGGCACTGATGGAGGGCTACGACGTGGCGACCGTCGAGCAGGCCATCGGCGACGCCGACATCGTCATCACCACGACCGGCAACAAGGACATCATCACCCTCGAGCACATGAAGGCGATGAAGAACCAGGCCATCCTGGGCAACATCGGCCACTTCGACAACGAGATCGACATGGCCGCCCTGGAGACCTCCGGTGCCGTCCGCGACAACGTCAAGCCGCAGGTCGACGTCTGGACCTTCCCCGACACCGGCCGCTCCATCATCGTGCTGTCCGAGGGCCGGCTGCTCAACCTGGGCAACGCCACCGGGCACCCCTCGTTCGTGATGAGCAACAGCTTCTCCAACGAGGTGAGCGCGCAGATCGGGCTGTGGACCAAGGGCGACGAGTACGACAACGAGGTCTCCGGGCTGCCCAAGCACCTGGACGAGAAGGTGGCCCGCATCCACGTCGAGGCCCTGGGCGGCACGCTGACCAAGCTGACCAAGGATCAAGCCGAGTACATCGGCGTCGACGTCGACGGCCCGTACAAGCCGGACCACTACCGGTACTGATTCTCTCCGCGAGTTCTCTCCGCGAGCAGACACAGAGTCGCACCATGGGATGCCCATGCGTGCGACTCTGTGTCTGCTCACCGGATTAGGCTCAGCGCGTGCTGATCGCGATCGAAGGCGTTGACGGCGCCGGCAAGAACACCCTGGCCCAAGGGTTGCGCACGGCCTTCGAGGGGGCCGGCCAGTCGGTGGCGACGCTGGCCTTCCCGCGCTATGGCGTCTCGGTGACCGCGGATGTGGCCGCCGAGGCGCTGCGCGGCCGGCACGGCGATCTGGCCGACTCGGTGTATGCGATGGCGATGTTGTTCGCATTGGATCGCGCCGGCGCCAAAGACGAGATCGACGCGCTGTGCCGCGGAAACGACGTGGTGATCCTGGACCGGTACGTCGCCTCCAGCGCCGCTTACAGCGCCGCCCGACTGCACCAGGACGCCGACGGGGAGATGGTGGGCTGGGTACGCCGGCTGGAATTCGAGCGGCTCGGACTGCCCGCCCCGGACTGGCAGCTGTTGCTCGACGTGCCCACCGAACTGGCCGCGCAGCGGGCCCGGCACCGCGAGGACCATGATGCCGCGCGCACCCGGGACAGCTACGAGCGCGACGACGGTCTGCAGCGGCGCACCGGTGAGGTATACCGCGGGTTGGCCCAGGCCGGGTTTGCTGGACGCTGGCAGGTAGTCGGCCCGACGGTCGACGCGGCCGCTCTGGCGGCCGATCTGACCGCCGAAATGCGCGGGTAACTCTGCGAAACGCGCGTGTGATAGCCGCGTTTTATCTCGATCTGGTGACACCATGTACGCCATGAGGCAAAGGATTCTTGTCGTCGACGACGACGCGTCGCTGGCCGAGATGCTCACCATCGTGTTACGTGGGGAGGGTTTCGACACCGCGGTCGTCGGTGACGGCACCCAGGCGCTCACCGCCGTGCACGAGCTGCGGCCCGACCTGGTGCTGCTGGACCTGATGCTGCCCGGCATGAACGGCATCGACGTCTGTCGGGTGCTGCGCAAAGACTCCGGTGTCCCGATCGTGATGCTCACCGCCAAGACCGACACCGTCGACGTGGTGCTCGGGCTGGAGTCGGGCGCCGACGACTACATCATGAAGCCGTTCAAGCCCAAGGAGCTGGTAGCCCGGGTGCGGGCCCGGCTGCGCCGCAACGACGACGAGCCGGCCGAGATGCTCTCGATCGCCGACATCGACATCGACGTGCCGGCGCACAAGGTGAGCCGGGCCGGTGAACAGATCTCGCTGACCCCGCTGGAGTTCGACCTGCTGGTGGCGCTGGCACGCAAACAGCGGCAGGTGTTTACTCGTGAGGTGCTTCTCGAACAGGTCTGGGGATATCGCCATCCGGCCGACACCCGGCTGGTGAACGTGCACGTCCAGCGCCTGCGGGCCAAGGTGGAGCAAGACCCGGAGAACCCGACTGTGGTGCTGACCGTCCGAGGAGTGGGTTACAAGGCCGGACCTCCGTGATCCCCACCGGGGAGCAGCTGCGGTGATCTTCAGCTCCAGACGGCGCCCCCGGCGATCGGGTCCACTGCTGCTCGGTGTGAACACACTGCGCCGCGCGGTGCAGGTCGCCTGGCGTCGTTCGCTGCAACTGCGGGTTGTGGTGCTGACACTGGGTATGTCGGCTGCGGTGATCCTGGGTCTGGGGTTCGTGTTGACCAGCCAGATCACCGACCGGGTGCTCGACGTCAAGGTCCGGGCGGCCACCGAACAGATCGTGCGGGCGCGGGTCACTGCCGGTGGCATCGTCGGCGGTGAGGAGGCCCGTTCCCTGTCGTCGAGTCTGCAGCTGGCTCGCAACACGCTGATGTCCAAGACCGACCCGGCAGCCGGCAGCGGTACGGCAGGCGCGTTCGACGCGGTGCTGGTGGTGCCCGGTGAGGGGCCGCGCGCGGCGACCACCGCCGGGCCGGTGGATCAGGTTCCGGCCGGACTGCGCGAATTCGTCAAGGCCGGTCAGGTCAGCTACCAGTACGCGACCGTGCACGTCGAAGGCTTTTCCGGGCCGGCGCTGGTGATCGGTACACCGACGACGTCGCGCATCACCAACCTGGAGCTGTACCTGATCTATCCGCTGGGTACCGAACGCAACACGATCGCCATGGTGCGCGGCACGATCGCCACCGGCGGCCTGGTGCTGCTGGTGCTGCTGGCCGGTATCGCTTTGCTGGTGTCGCGGCAGGTGGTGCTGCCGGTGCGGTCGGCGTCGCGGATCGCCGAGCGGTTCGCCGAGGGGCATCTGTCCGAACGGATGCCGGTGCGCGGTGAAGACGACATGGCCCGGTTGGCGGTGTCGTTCAACGACATGGCCGAGAGCCTGTCGCGGGAGATCACCCAGCTTGAGGAGTTCGGCAACCTGCAGCGCCGGTTCACCTCCGACGTCAGCCACGAGCTGCGTACTCCGTTGACCACGGTGCGGATGGCCGCCGACCTGATCTACGACCACAGCGACGATCTGGAGCCCTCGTTGCGGCGCTCCACCGAGCTGCTGGTCAGCGAGTTGGACCGGTTCGAGTCCCTGCTCAACGACCTGCTGGAGATCTCCCGCCACGATGCCGGTGTGGCCGAATTGTCGGTGGAGTCGGTGGATCTGCGCTCGACGGTCAACAGCGCGCTGGAGAACGTGGGTCACCTGACTGCCGATGCCGGCGTGCAACTCAAGGTGGACATGCCCGGCGATCCGGTGATCGCCGAGGTCGATCCGCGCCGGGTGGAACGCATCCTGCGCAACCTGATCGCCAACGCCATCGACCACGCCGAGCACAAGCCGGTGGTGATCCGGATGGCCGCCGACGAAGACACCGTGGCCGTCACGGTGCGCGACCACGGAGTGGGCTTGCGGCCGGGGGAGGAGAAGCTGGTGTTCAGCCGGTTCTGGCGCGCCGACCCGTCGCGGGTGCGGCGCTCGGGCGGGACCGGGCTGGGACTGGCGATCAGCGTGGAGGACGCCCGGCTGCACCAGGGCCGGCTGGAGGCCTGGGGCGAGCCGGGCAAGGGGGCGTGCTTCCGGCTCACCCTGCCGCTGGTGCGCGGACACAAGGTCACCACCAGCCCGCTGCCGATGAAGCCGGTGAGCGCCGCCGAGCGTCAGGAGCGTCGTCAGCGGGCCCGCGAGCACGCCGAGAGGATCGGATGATGCGCCGCAACGGGACCGCGACCCGGATGCTGGCCGTGGCAGCGCTGATTGGCGCGCTGGCGGGGTGCGCCGGGGTGCCCAGCACGTCGGCTCCGCAGGCGATCGGCACGGTGGAGGCGCCGCCGCCGTCAGTGCTGCCCAAGCCCACCCCGGGCATGGATCCCGATGTGCTGCTGCGGGAATTCCTCAAGGCGACCGCCGATCCGGCCAACCGGCATCGGGCGGCGCGGCAGTTCCTCACCCAGGAGGCCTCCGACTCCTGGGACGACGCCGGTAGCGCTTTGCTGATCGACAACGTGGTGTTCGTCGAGACGCGCAGCGCCGGCCGGGTCGCGGTCACGATGCGCGCCGACATGCTGGGGTCCTTGTCGGACATGGGGGTGTTCGAGACCGCCGAGGGCGCCCTGCCGGCGCCGGAGCCGATCGAACTGCTCAAGACCTCCGGCGGTTGGCGCATCGACCGGCTGCCCAACGGGGTGTTCCTGGACTGGCAGCAGTTTCAGGCCACCTACAAGCGCAACACGCTCTACTTCGTCGACCCGACCGGCAAGACGGTGGTTCCCGATCCCCGCTACGTGGCGGTGTCCGATCCCGACCAGTTGGCCACCGAACTGGTGTCCAAACTGATCGCCGGCCCCCGCCCCGAGATGGCCGGCGTGCGCAACCTGCTGGCGCCGCCACTGCGGTTGCGCGGGCCGGTGACCCGCGCCGACGGTGGCAAGAGCGGGGTGGGCCGAGGCTACGGCGGCGCGAAGATCGACCTGGACAGTTTGTCGGCTACCGACCCGAACACCAGGAAATTGCTTGCCGCGCAACTCATCTGGACGCTATCCCGAGCTGACATCAAGGGTCCCTATGTGATTGACGCCGACGGTGCGGCGCTCGACGACAGGTTCCCCGACGGGTGGACCACCTCGGATGTGGCCACCACCGATCCGGGCGCCTCCGACGGCGCCGGTGCGGGGATACATGCGCTGGTGGGTGGTTCGCTGCTGGTGCTGGACGGGCAGCAGGCCAATCGGGTGCCCGGGGCGTTCGGCCGGGAGCCCGATCAGGAGTCGTGCGCGCTGTCGCGCAATGGCCGCCAAGTGGCTTCGGTGGTGGTGCATCCCGGTGACCCGGAGGCCACTCTGTGGATCGGTGACCTCGGCGGCGAGGCGGTGCAGGCGGCCGAGGGGCACACCCTGTCGCGGCCGAGCTGGTCGCTGGACGAGGCCGTGTGGGTGGTGGTCGACGGCAACAATGTGCTGCGGGCCATCCAGGAAGTCGCAACGGGCCACCCGGCCCGCATCCCGGTGGACTCCGGGGCGGTCTCCGCGCGGTTCCCCGGACCGATCAGCGAGCTGCAACTGTCCCGTGACGGTACCCGGGCGGCCATGGTGATCGGCGGGCAGGTGATCCTGGCCGGCGTCGAGCAGATGCCCGGCGGCCAGTTCGTGCTGCACTACCCGCGTCGGCTGGGTTTCGGGCTCGGCTCCTCGGCGGTGTCGTTGAGCTGGCGCACCGGCGACGACATCGTGGTGAGCCGGTCCGATCCGAAACATCCGGTGTCCTACGTCAACATCGACGGGGTCAACTCCGATGCGCCCAACGGCAACCTTCAGCAACCGGTGTCGGCGATCGTGGCCGACCCGTCCACGGTCTATGTGGCCGATCCGCGCGGCGTGCTCGCACTGTCATCCGCGGCGGCCGAGGAGGAGCAGAGCTGGTCGCCGCTGGGGCCGTTCATGGTGAGCGGCGCGGTGCCGGTGCTGCCGGGCTGAGCGGCAGTACCGGCAGCTCAGCCGGCGCCGACCACGGGTTGGCGAGAGCGCCTGTTCTTGCTGCTCTCGCGCCGCTTGGCGCTGACCAGCAGGCGAGCCACCGCGGTCTCGATGCTGCGGGCGAACTCATCGATGTCGGGCATGGTGTCGTAATCGGCCAGGATGCCAAAGAACAGATTCTCGGCGTAGCTGAGCATCGCGACGCCAGTGCGCAGCTGCAGCGCGATCGGTGGCACCGGCAGGATCTCCGAAACCCGCCGGCCCACGATGTGCAGCGGCTGCGACGGCCCGGGGACATTGGTGGCCACGGTGGTGACGCTGCGCTGCGGCAGGTGGGTCAACAGCCGAACCGCCCACGCGGTCAGCGGGAACGGCAGATGGTTGGTCGCAGTGACCAGTGCGCTGCCGGCCTGGCGTTGCCCGGTGCCCTTGGTTCGGCGCAGCCGCGCGTGCACCAGGTGCAGCCGCCGCACCGGGTTGTCTTCCTCCACCGGCAGGAGAGGCAGCATCAGCGAGACCCGGTTGTCGGTGTGGCCGGAGGCATCGCAGGCGCGAGTGGACACCGGGACCAGGGTGCGCAGCGTCTCCGCGGCCGGGCGTTCGCCGCGGCGGTCCAGCATGCCGCGGTAGGCCTCGGTCAGGGCGGCCAGCGCGACATCGTTGACGGTCACGTCGAACGCCCGGCAGATCCGGTTGACGTCATCGAGGGATACCGCGACCGAACTGTACCGGCGCAACGCGCCCATCGGCCCGTTCAACGAGGTGCTGCTGCCCGGTCGCAGCAGTCCCGCCGACAGTTCGACGGTGCCGCGGGCGGCGCGCACCGCGGCGGAGCCGATCGCGGTCGAGACATGCCAGAGTTCGGAGGCCCAGCTCACCGGATTGAGGCTCACCGCATGGAGTCCGAATTGAGCAGGGGCCGAATTGTTTTCGTCGCCGCCGCGAAGGTGGCCGGCGAAACTCGGCACTCCTTTGCCCGCGCCGCTTTCGTCGCACAGCCCGGTGAACAGGTGCGATGTGGCGATCCCGTCGCCGACGCAGTGGTGAACCTGGATCAGCATCGCCCACCGGTCGTCGGCCAGTCCCTCAATGACCCAGATGTGCCACAGCGGCCGGTCCCGGTCCAGCCGGCGAGCCATCTGGTCGGCGACGACGCGGAACAGCTCGGCGTCGCCGCCGGGATGCGGCAGGGCGATCCGTCCGATGTGGTGTGCCATGTCGAAGTCGGGGTCGTCCACCCACTGCGGCGGCGCCAGGTCGAGCGGGTGCGCCTGTAGTTTCTGGGCGAACCGCCGGCAGGCGCTGGTCCGGGCACCCAGAGCGGAGACCAGCGCCGCGTAGTCCGGCACCGGACCTTCCAGGACGACCAGGGCGCCGATGGCCAAACTGGCGTGGCGATCGGAGTCTTCGGCTTGCAGAAACCCGGCGTCCAGGGTGGTCAGTTGCTCCACGATCCGTCCTCCTGCCAGGGCCCCGCTCTCATGGTCCGCCCGCATCGCGGATGTCGGCAGGGCCAGAAGTCCCGAGTCCGCGGCGAAGGTGCGGGTCTTCGTGCCCTGGTCGGACCGGTGGGACGCGGAGGATCGTGAAAAGGGCAGGTCCTCTTGGGCTCAGCGGGAATTGGGCCCGGGACCGTGAGGGCAGAAAGGGGCCGGACCGTGGACGAACAGCCTGCGGGTTACCCGGACGCCGCGGCGGTCCGGGAGACCATCCAAACCGCGTTACTGTTGGCGGCCCGAGCGCCGTCGGTGCACAATTCCCAACCGTGGCGCTGGCGGGTGGACCCGGCGCCGTCCGGACCCCGACTGGACCTGTACGTCGAGCCCGACCTGCAGTTGCGCAACGTCGATCCCGACGGCCGGGGCATGATCTTGAGTTGCGGTGCGGCACTGCACCACTGCGTGGTTGCATTTGCGGCGTTGGGCCAGCCGGTCAAGGTTCATCGACTGCCCGACCCGGGGCGCCCCGACCACCTGGCGTCGATCGAGCTGTGTCCACTTGGCTCGCAACCCGATCTCGCGCAGGTCGACGTCGCCTTGGCGGCGGCGATCCCGCGGCGGCGCACTGACCGTCGTTACTTCAGCGGTTGGCCAGTGGCGGCGGCGGACATCGCGTTGATGGGTGCCCGGGCCGCCCGGGCCGGGGTGATGTTGCGCCAGGTCGACGCCTTGGACCGGCTTCATGCGGTGGTAGCCCAGGCCGTCTTCGAACACCGCACGAGTTACGACTATCTCGCCGAGCTGGCGACCTGGAGCGGGCGCTACGGGTCGGTGGCCGGCGTCCCGGCGCACAGCGTGCCGGCCTCCGATGTGGGTGCCCCGATTCCTGGCCGGTTTTTCGCCGGCCCGGCACTGGCCCAGCCGCCGGGTGCCGTGTCGGCCGAGGACCGCGCGGTAATGCTGGCGCTGGGCACCGAGGCCGACGATCGGCTGGCGCAGCTGCGCGCCGGTGAGGCCACCAGCGTGGTGCTGCTGACCGCGACGGCATTGGGACTGGCCAGCTGCCCGGTCACCGAGCCACTGGAGATCGCCGAAACCCGTGCCGCGGTGCGCCGCGATGTCTTCGGAACTGGCGGGTATCCGCAGATGCTGCTGCGGGTGGGCTGGGCCCCGATCAACGCCGACCCGCTGCCGGCGACCCCGCGGCGGTTCCTGAACGACACCGTCGAATGGCACGTGCCGCTGAGCGTCGCGTCGATGCGCGAGGCGCGTTAGAGAATCGGCGCGCACCAGCGCAGCACGGTCCCGCCGCCGGGGGCCGAGGCGACGCTGAAGGTCCCGTCCGCCTGCTCCGCGCGCTGCCGTAGGTTGGCCAGGCCGCTGCGGTTGATCACCTCGGGCATCCCGCGGCCGTTGTCGCTGACCTCGATGCTCAGGTCGTCTTCGACTTTGATCTGCACGGTCAACGCGGTGGCGCCCGAATGCCGGACTGCGTTGCTGACGGCCTCGGAGACCACTGCCTCGGCGTGATCGGCCAGTCCCGGCTCGACCACCGAGAGCGGGCCGACGAACTGGACGGTGGTGTGCAGTCCCGATCCGGAGAATTGGGCCACCGCGTTGTCCAGTCGCTGGCGCAGCGGTGTCGCCGCGGAGGCAACGCCGTGCAGGTCGAAGATGGTGGTGCGGATCTCGCCGATGATCGCCTGCAGGTCGTCGACCGCATCGGAGAGTCGGCGCTGCACCGCGGCGTCCCGGCTCCGTGGAATGGTGCCCTGCAAGGACAGCCCGACGGCGAACAGCCGTTGGATCACATGGTCGTGCAGATCGCGTGCGATCCGGTCCCGGTCGGTGACCACGTCGAGTTCGTGCATGCGGCGCTGGGTAGTGGCCAGCTGCCAGGCCAGCGCGGCCTGATCGGCGAACGCAGCCATCATCTCGAGTTGCTCGACGTTGAACGGGGCCGTGATGCTGTGCCGCATCACCACCACCACTCCGGCAACCGCGTCGGCGGCACGCAGCGGCAGGATCAGCGCCGGCCCGGCCGCATCGACACCGGTCAACGTCAGCCGGTCGACTCGGTGCGGTTCCCGCTTCGAGTAGGCCTCGCCGACCGGCGAGCCGGTCGCCGGGAGGGTTTCCCCGGATAGGCAAGCCATTGTCGGGCCAATGGTTTCGACTACCAGCAGCTCGCTGACTTCGGCTTCGGCGGCGTCCTCGTCGAGTGGGATGGCCACCAGCGCCGACTCGGCGCCGGTGAGCTTGCTGGCCTCCTCGGCGATCAACCTGAACACGGTGGTGGGGTCGGTTCCGGACAGCAGTTCGGTCGCGATGTCGTGGGTGGATTCGATCCAGGATTGCCGCGCCTTGGCCTGGGCGTACAACCGGGCGTTGGCGATCGCGATCCCGGCGGCGGCGGCCAGCGCCTGAACCAGCACTTCGTCGTCTTCGCTGAATGGCTGCCCGTTGGCCTTTTCGGTGAGGTACAGATTGCCGACGACCTCACCGCGCACACCCACCGGTACGCCGAGGAACGTCCGCATCAGTGGATGGTGGGGCGGAAAACCTATCGACGCGGGATGTTTGGAGAGGTCGTCCAGTCGCAGCGTTTGGGGTTCGTCGATCAGCAGACCGACCACCCCTACCTGCTGGGGCAACCGACCGATCTTGGCGAACGTGTCGTCGTCGATGCCCTCATAGACGAACTGCTGCATTCGACGGTGGCGGTCGTGTACTTCCAGCGCACCGTATTTGGCCTCGACCAGATTGGTGGCGGTCTGCACGATGGTGCGCAGGGTCTCGTCAAGTTCCAAACCCGAGGTGACGGCCAGCATCGCTGCCAGCAGTCCGTCGAGGCGGTCGCGGCCCTCCACGATCTGCTGGACGCGGTCTTGCACACCGACCAGCAGTTC
Source organism: uncultured Mycolicibacter sp. (assembly GCA_964292075.1). Lineage (GTDB taxonomy): Bacteria > Actinomycetota > Actinomycetes > Mycobacteriales > Mycobacteriaceae > Mycobacterium. Next base: position 20,517 of record CAXYUC010000013.1, on the reverse strand, counting down.
GCGCAGTTGCAGATGAGAAAGCTTGTCGCGCAGGGGATTCGTGGCTTCCTCGGGTGCTTGGTCAGTCATTCCGTGCGCGCTCGAGTTTGGTGGCGAAGACCGCGGCCTGGGTGCGACGCTCCATGCCCAACTTGGCCAATAGCCGTGACACGTAGTTCTTGACGGTTTTTTCCGCCAGGAACATCCGGTCGGCGATCTGCTTGTTGGTCAGACCTTCGGCGAGCAGGCTCAGCAGCGTCCGCTCCTGTTCGGACAGGCCCGACAGCGGATCGGGTTTGGCGGCGGCGCCGCGTAGCTTGGCCATCAGGGCGGCCGCGGCGCGATTGTCGAGCAGCGACCGTCCCGCGCCGACTTCCTTGACCGCGTGGGCCAGCTCCATGCCCTTGATGTCTTTGACGATGTAGCCGCTGGCGCCGGCCAGGATGGCGTCGAGCATTGCCTCATCGGAGGTGAAGGACGTCAGGATCAGGCAGCGTAGTTCGGGCATCCGCGACAGCAGGTCACGGCAGAGTTCGATGCCGTTGCCGTCCGGCAGCCGGACATCGAGCACCGCGACGTCCGGACACAGGGCGGGTATGCGGGTGAGGGCTTCGGCCACCGAACCGGCCTCGCCGACCACATCCAGTTCGGGGTCTGCGCCGAGCAGGTCGATCAGGCCGCGCCGGACCACCTCGTGATCGTCTACCAGAAAGACTCTGATCACATCGCGTCCTCTCCGCTCAGCCACTGCCCACGGTAGTGGCGACACCGGCGGATTCACAGGGTATAAAGCCCCGATCCGCTCGACGGTCAGGCTTCGGGCGTGATCTACGCTTCTTGCGCGTCGGCCGAGACAGAGGAGATTCCAGTGGACAGGTCTGCCCTCAACGCATTGTTCGACCTGACCGGACGCACCGCCATCGTGACCGGCGGAACGCGTGGCATCGGATTGTCGGTGGCGCACGGACTGGCCGCTGCCGGCGCCAACGTGGTGGTGGCCAGCCGCAAGAGCGAGGCCTGCGAGCGTGCCGCGGAGCAACTTCGGCAGGCCGGCGCGCAGGCCATCGGTGTTCCCACCCACCTCGGTGACGTCGATGCGATCCAGCAGCTGGTCGACGCCACAGTCGAGCGGTTCGGCGGTGTGGACATCGTCATCAACAACGCTGCCAATGCGTTGGCGCTGCCGTTGGGTGAGATCACCCCGGAGGCATTGAGTAAGTCGTTCGCGGTCAATCTGCAGGGGCCGGTGTTCCTGGTGCAGGCTGCGCTGCCGCATCTTCGGAAGAGCGAGCACGCCGCGATCGTCAACGTGGTGTCGGCCGGCGCGTTCGTCTATTCACCGGCGACGTCGATGTATTCGGCTGCCAAGGCCGCACTGGTTTCCTTCACCCGATCCATGGCCGCTGAGCTGGCATCGTCGCGGATCCGGGTCAACGCGATCGCCCCCGGGCCGGTCAACACGGACATGGTGCGTAACAACCCGCCGGAGTTCATCGCGGCGCTGCGGGGTGCCACGCTGCAACAGCGCATTGCCGAACCCGACGAAATGGTCGGTCCGGTAATGCTTCTCGTCTCCGACGCGGGCAGCTATATCACTGGCCAGACGATCCATGCCGACGGCGGGATGGTGGCGCGGTAGCCCGGCTGGCCCGAGCTTAGGGGAATAGGACAGTTGCCCGCCTTTGAGCGAAAGCCGCGGGTGCGTGGACGAGCCCACTGCGATTTTGTCGCTCAAAGGCGGGCAACTATCCCTATGCGGTCCGGCCGGGAACGCGGCTGACCTCAATACCATTCAGTTTTAACTGAACGGTCTTATCGTTAGTCCCGCTTCGCGGCCCGCAGCGCCTCGGCCGCGCCGCCGAGGAACGGGGTGATGATGTCCACCGGCAGTGGGAATACCACGGTGGAGTTCTGGTCGGCCCCCAGTTCCAAAAGGGTTTGCAGGTAACGCAGTTGCAGCGAGGCCGGGTTCTGCGAAAGCCGCTCGGCGGCCTGGCTGAGTTCCTCGGATGCCTGTAGCTCGCCACGGGCGTTGATCACCTTCGCCCGGCGTTCGCGTTCGGCCTCGGCTTCGCGGGCCATCGCGCGTTGCATCGACTCGGGGATCTCCACGTCCTTGATCTCGACCACCCGCACCTGGACGCCCCACGGCTCGGTCTGCTTGTCGATAATCGTGCGCAGGTCGGCGTTGAGATCGTCACGGTGCGCCAGCAACGTGTCCAGATCCGCTCGCCCCAACAGGGAACGCAGCGTGGTCTGGGCGATCTGGGAGGTGGCCACGGCGTAGTTCTCCACCTCCATGATCGCCTTGATCGGGTCGGTGACTTGGAACATCACCACGGCGTTGACCCGGGCCGGAACGTTGTCGCGGGTGATCACCTCTTGCGGGGGAATGGTCAGAGTCACCACCCGCTGATCCACCCGAATCATCTTGTCCGCCAGGGGGAACAGAAACTTCAACCCTGGCTGGTAGAGCGGGCGGGCATGGCCCATCCGGAACACCACAGCACGTTCGTACTCGCGCACCACATTCAGCGCGAAATATGCCAGCACGGCCAGTGCCACGACGGCCAGTACCAGCACGGTGATCAGTCCTTCACTCACTTGAGCTGCTGCCTCCTGCTCGACGCGTCGTCGGAAAAGCCGCCCCACCGGGTGGAGTACCGGTCGATAGCGGCCTCGACCTGCAATGCCTGATCTTCGGCGACGGACCGGTGCGGCCGGTCATCGGGGGCGTTACTCGGGGTGTGCCACAGATGACGCAGCAGGTGACAGCCGCCGGCCGCCACCACAGCGATCGCCGCGGTCCACACCAGCACGGCGGCGGCCGAGTGATTCACGAACAACGTCGCCGCCGGCAGGATGATCCCGAAACCCGCTACCGCACAAGCGATGCCTCGGTGAAACCGGCCGGTCTCGGAGTGCGGCCACGGGTCGACCGCCCGGCTGATCTCCCGGCCGTGGCTGGACGTGGTGCAGGTGTGCTTGACCGGGCAGGAGTTGCAGACCGACGGCGTCGCCCGGTACCGCATCACGCGATTGTCCGGATCGAACGAGGTGGGCCAGAGCCACTGGTCCTGCGGGCACTTCCACGCGTCGTGGTCGTCGTGGTAGACGAACTTGCCGGTGCGCCACTGCGCGGCGCGCTCGGAGGTCCGCTGGGCCATCCGGTCGAAGCCCCAGGCGAAAGCCAGCAACAGCAGCGCGTAGCCGGCAACCAGCCACACCCATGTCGCCGGCCCGGTCATGCTCAGTCCTTGCCTGCGGCCGCGGAGTCCGCCGGGACCTCGACGTAGAGCGGGTTCTCCGGCAACTCGTCGACCGTCTCGCCGGAGCGGAAGTTGCGCAGCGCAATCCAGGCGATCCAGACGAACGGCAGCACGCCGCCGATAATCAGGATCGCATCACCGGGCAGGCGCATCCACTCCAGCAGCGCATTGCCGGGCTTGGTGATGTACCCCAGTGACCGCGCTTCGAAATAGCCGTCGTTGACCGAGTGGAAAAGCTGCAGCACGCCCAGCGGCAGCAGCGTGACGAACACCATCCACGCCAGGCCGATGTTCATGCTCCAGAACGAGATCCGGGCAAGCTTGTTCGGCCACTTGTCCGCCGGGATCACGTAGCGGAAGGCGAACATTGCCAGGGCGACCGCGAGCATGCCGTAGACCCCGAACATTGCGGCGTGTGCGTGGTTGGCGGTCAGTGCGGTGCCGATCTCGTAGTAGGACACCACCGGCAGGTTGATCAGGAACCCGAAGATTCCTGCGCCCAGGAAGTTCCAGAATCCGACGGCGACCAGGAACATCACCGCCCAGCGAGCCGGGAAGCTGTTCTGCTCGCCGGCTTCCTGACGGGCGCCCAGCTGCAGGAAGGCCCACGCCTCGACGGTCAGGAAGGTCAGCGGGATGACCTCGGCGGCCGAGAAGAACGCGCCCATCGCCATGTGCTCCACCGGGGTGCCGGAGAAGTACAGGTGGTGCATGGTGCCGATCACGCCGCCGGCCGAATACAAGATGATGTCGAGGAAGATGACCAGCAGTGCGACGCGCTCGCGGACCACCCCGAGCTGGACGAAGATATAGGCCACCATCGCGGTGGTGAACAGCTCCAGGAAGTCCTCCACCCACAGGTGCACCATCCAGAACCGCCAGAAGTCGGCGACCGAGAAGTGCGTCTCGCTGCCGGCCAGCAGGCTGGCCGCGTAGAAGGTCGGGATGGCCAGTCCGGTGAAGAAGAACATCCAGGGCAGGTTCATCTTCGAGGTGGTGGCCAGCTTCGAGCCCATGCCACGCCAGATGATGACGATCCACAGGAACAGGCCGACGATCAGCAGCACCTGGAACAGTCGTGGCAGGTCCAGGAACTCCCACTGCTGGGAGAAGATGGTCCCCGGCTTGATCACCCCGAAGATCGACAGTGCCTCGAAGGTCAGCGAACCGAAGACCACCACCGCCAGTGCACCGAGCAATCCGTAGACCAGGACCGACTGCTTGGCGGGTTCGCGGCGGGTGATGAACGGCACCAGGAAGATCCCGCCGGCCAGGAACGCCGCCGCGGTCCAGAACAGGGACAGCTGCAGGTGCCAGGTTCGGGCCAGGTTGTAGGGCAGGATCTTCGCGAGGTCGATCCCGTAGAACTCCGACAGGTCCGCCCGATAGTGCTCGACGGCGCCGCCGAGCAGGACTTGGGCCAAGAACAGCACCGCGACGACGGCGAAGATCCAGATCGCGGCGCGCTGCGAGCGGGTCAGCGGCACCTCGCCGGGCTGGCGGAAGTGCAGCTTGGTCATCTCGGTGCCGTGCCAGCCGATGTTCTGGCCCCAGCGTCCGTAAACGGTGAACATGACGCCGATGCCGCCCAACAGCATGATCAGGGACAGCACCGACCACACCACCACCGATCCGGTGGGCCCGTTGTCCACGCGCGGCTCCGAGGGCCAGTTGTTGGTGTAGCTGTAGTTGTGGCCGGGCCGATCCGCGGCCGCCGCCCATGCGGTCCAGGCGAAGAACGAGGTCAGATCGCGGATCTCGCCGGGGTCGGTGATCATGTGCGGCAGCAGGCCGTATTTGGTGGAGGCTTCGCCGAAGTAGTCGGCGTAGTGCTCCTCGATGTCGTTGAACGCCTGGACCTGTTTGTCGGTGAACACCAGCGTCTTGGTGTCCGCGTTATAGCGGTTGGTCCGGAACTCGGCGACCACGTCGTCGTGCGGGTTCGCCACGCCCTGCGCCGTGAACTGATCGGCGACGTCTTCGGTGGCCAGCCGCAGATATTCGGCGGTGTAGTCCGGGCCCAGATAGGCGCCGTGGCCGAGCACCGAGCCGTACTGCATGAGGCCGCGGGCCTGATAGAGCTGTTGGCCGCGGGTGATGTCGGCCCCGGAGAACAGCTCCTGGCCGGATTCGGTAACGACCCTGTCCGGCATTGGCATTGATGCCGTGTACGTGCGGTAGGCCAAGATGCCCATCACCAGGAAACCGAAGATCATGACCAGGGCCACGCCCTGGGCCCAGCCCTTGCCGACCAGCGCCCCGGCACGGCCGGATTCGCTGGTCGGCGCGCCCAATTGTGTCGCGTCGGTGCTCATGGATCGGACGCTAACAGTATCGAGGATGAGAATTCGCGAAATTATCAGGGCTGCCACGAATTTGGGGTCGGGCGTTAGTTTTTCTGCGGACCAAATGCCCCTTGACATCAAGGTACGACATACCGTAGTAGCGGTCCGCGGTGCGGACCGGAAAGGACAGCGCCCTGCCCCGACTAGACCCCCTAGGCCCCGAAGCTTCCGCGGCCGATCCCGGCGGCCACCGCACCATCCACGGGACGCCGGGGGACTGGTGGACGGTGTTCGCGCAGGCGCCCCAGGTGTTCTCTCATGCCGTGCGCGGATTCGCTCTCTATCGCAACGCCTCGCTGGACCCGTTGCTGCGCGAGCTCGGCCAGGCTCGCGCCGGCTATGCGCGCGGCAGCCAGTTCGTCTTCTCCCAGCACTGCAAACAGGTGCGTTCGCTGGGCATGTCCGAGGAGAAGATCGCCGCGCTGCCGTCCTGGCAGGTCAGCGATGCCTTCTCCGGGCTCGAGCGCGCGGTGCTGGCCTACACCGATGCCCTGGTCTACGACGGCGGGCGGGTGGCCGACGAGATCTTCGCGGTGCTCCAAGCGAACCTGTCGGACCGCGAGATCATGGAGCTGACCTACATCACCTGCATGTATGACATGCACGCCACCATCTGCCGCGCGCTGCGTCTGGAGTTCGACGACCGCCCGGAGCCGATCGTGGAGGTCCAGGCACCCGAGGGGGTCGCGGTCGCCGACCTCTCGGCCGACCTGTCCGGGGATTAGGACCGGCTAGAACAGCTGGCCCCACTTGATGTCACACCCCGGGGGCAGCATCTCCCTCGTGCTTGACGCGGTGCTTCCCCTGCAGTGCGGGGGCTGCGGTGCGCCCGGGACCCGATGGTGTGCCGTCTGCGCCGCGCAGCTGGCCGTTGGGCCGGACGAACCGCGGGTGATCGCCCCGCGACTGGATCCGCAGGTACCGGTGTTCGCACTGGGCCGCTACGCCGGGTCCCGCCGGCAGGCGATTGTCGCGGTCAAGGAACGCGGACGTAGCGACCTCGTCGCGCCGCTGGCATTGGCGTTGGGCGCTGCGCTGGCGCGGCTGCTGCGCTGGCAGATGGTGGACCTGCCGCTGACGATCATCCCGGCGCCCACCCGCCGCAGCGCCGCTCGACGGCGCGGGGGCGATCCGATCGCGCGGATCGCCGCGGCGGTCGCGGCGCGCAATGTCGGCGTGACGGTCACGCCGGCATTGCGGATGCGGGCGCTGACCCGCGACTCGGTCGGTCTGGGCAGCGCCGCCCGGGAACGCAACATCGCCGGTCGAGTCCTGCTGCGCCGACGTGGCCTGGCGGATTTGTCCGGAGCCGGCGATGTCCTGATCGTCGACGACGTCGTGACCACCGGGGCCACCCTGGCCGAGTCGGTGCGGGTGCTGCGTCACGCCCAGGTGCGGGTTTCTGCGGCGCTTGTGATCGCTTCGGTATGAGACGGGTGTCAAACGGGTGCGCCAAACCGGTGGCACGTATCCGGCGGCATGGCTACGGTCGTCATCAAGGGCCGGGGACCTTGAAAGAACGGGCCGGGGACCTCGAAAGAACGTGGTCGAGACGATAGGAGAGTGTCGAGCATGGCAAATCAATTTGTGGAAACCAGCGCGACGTCGGTCGATGTGGACGAGCGCCCCGACCAGTCGGGTGCGGAGATCGTGGTCAAGGGCCGTAACGTCGAGATTCCAGACCATTTCCGGGTTTACGTCGCGCAGAAGCTGGCCCGCGTGGAGCGGTTGGACCGCTCGATTCGCTTCTTCGATGTCGAGCTCAAGCATGCCAATAATCGACGCCAGCGAAAATCCTGCCAGCAGATCGACATCACCGCGCACGGCCGCGGCCCGGTGGTCCGCGGGGAGGCCCGCGCCGACAGTTTCTATGCCGCGTTCGAGGCCGCGATCGACCGCCTGGAGAGCCGCCTGCGCCGCGACAAGGGCCGTCGCAACGTCTCCTACGGCGACAAGACTCCCCTGTCGGTAGCGGAGGCCACCGGGATCACCAAGTTGGACCCGGAGTTCCTCGCCGACGCATTCAACCGGGACGGCACCGCCGAACCCGACCACCGCGAGGCGGGCGGGCACAGCGACGGCCACGAGCATGAGCCTGGCCAGATCGTGCGCACCAAGGAACACACCGCGACACCCATGTCGGTCGACGACGCGCTCTACGAGATGGAGCTTGTCGGCCACGATTTCTTCCTGTTCCAGGACAAGGAGACCGACCAGGCGTCGGTGGTCTACCGTCGGCACGCCTACGACTACGGCTTGATCCGTTTGGTCTGAGGCCACTGCCTTGGCGGAGCCGCGTTGGCGGCGCATTGCCACCCCTGGCAACGGTGTCACCTACCATGGGTGACGCTCGTAATGCCGAAGACTGAGTAGGGGACATAGCCGTGCTGTCCAAGTTGCTGCGTTTTGGTGAAGGCCGCATGGTCAAACGGCTCCGGAAGGTCGCGGACTACATCGACACCCTCTCCGGGGATGTCGAAGCGCTTACCGATGCCGAGCTGCGGGCCAAGACCGACGAGTTCCGTCAGCGGCACGCCGACGGCGAATCCCTCGACGACCTGCTGCCCGAGGCATTCGCGGTGGCCCGTGAGGCGGCGTGGCGGGTGCTGACCCAGCGGCCGTTCCACGTGCAGCTGATGGGTGGCGCGGCGCTGCACTACGGCAACGTCGCCGAGATGAAGACCGGCGAGGGCAAGACCCTGACCTGTGTGCTTCCGGCGTACCTCAACGCGATCTCCGGCAAGGGCGTGCACGTCGTCACCGTCAACGACTACCTGGCCAAGCGCGACAGCGAGTGGATGGGCCGCGTGCACCGTTTCCTCGGCCTGGAGGTCGGGGTGATCTTGTCGCAGATGACCCCGGACGAGCGACGCGTTGCCTACCACGCCGACGTCACCTATGGCACCAATAACGAGTTCGGCTTCGACTACCTGCGCGACAACATGGCGCATTCGCTCGAACAGCTGGTGCAGCGCCCGCACAACTTCGCCATCGTCGACGAGGTCGACTCCATCCTGATCGACGAGGCCCGCACCCCGCTGATCATCTCCGGGCCTGCCGACGGCAGCTCCAACTGGTACTCCGAGTTCGCTCGGATCGTGCCGCTGATGGAAAAGGACGTCCACTACGAAGTGGATCTGCGCAAGCGCACCATCGGTGTGCACGAGCTCGGGGTGGAGTTCGTCGAGGACCAGCTCGGTATCGAGAACCTCTACGAGGCCGCCAACTCCCCGCTGGTCAGCTACCTCAACAACGCCCTGAAGGCCAAGGAGCTGTTCAACCGCGACAAGGACTACATCGTCCGCAATGGCGAGGTCTTCATCGTCGACGAGTTCACCGGCCGCGTGCTGGTGGGCCGGCGCTACAACGAGGGCATGCACCAGGCCATCGAGGCCAAGGAGCGGGTGGAGATCAAGGCCGAGAACCAGACCCTGGCCACCATCACCCTGCAGAACTACTTCCGGCTCTACGACAAGCTCGCCGGCATGACCGGCACCGCCGAGACCGAAGCTGCCGAGCTGCACGAGATCTACAAGCTGGGTGTGGTACCGATCCCGACCAACAAGCCGATGGCGCGCCTGGACCAGATCGACCTCATCTACAAGACCGAAGAGGCCAAGTTCCTCGCGGTCGTCGACGACGTCGCCGAGCGCTACGAGAAGGGCCAGCCGGTGCTGATCGGCACCACCAGCGTGGAGCGCTCGGAGTATCTGTCCAAGCAGCTGACCAAGCGGCGCGTCCCGCACAACGTGCTGAACGCCAAGCAGCATGAGCGTGAGGCGCACATCATCGCCGAGGCGGGCCGGCGCGGCGCGATCACGGTGGCCACCAACATGGCCGGTCGCGGCACGGACATCGTGCTCGGCGGCAACGTCGACTTCCTGGCTGACCAGCGGCTGCGCGGTCAGGGCTTGGACCCGGTGGAGACCCCGGACGAGTACGAGGCCGCCTGGGATGCGGCGCTGCGCGAGATCAAGGCCGAGGCGGCCGACGAGGCCGAGGAAGTGATCGAGGCCGGTGGTCTTTACGTGCTGGGCACCGAGCGGCACGAGTCGCGGCGTATCGACAACCAGCTGCGCGGTCGGTCCGGCCGCCAAGGTGACCCGGGCGAGTCGCGGTTCTACCTGTCGTTGGGTGATGAGCTGATGCGACGGTTCAACGGTGCGGCGCTGGAGTCGCTGCTGACCCGGCTGAACCTGCCCGACGACGTGCCGATCGAGGCCAAGATGGTCACCCGGGCGATCAAGAGCGCCCAGACCCAGGTCGAGCAGCAGAACTTCGAGATCCGCAAGAACGTTCTGAAGTACGACGAGGTGATGAACCAGCAGCGCAAGGTGATCTACGCCGAGCGCCGCCGCATCCTCGACGGTGAGAACCTGGCCGAGCAGGCCAACGACATGCTCGTCGACGTGATCACCGCCTATGTCGACGGCGCCACCGCTGAGGGCTATGCCGAAGACTGGGACCTCGAGCAGCTGTGGACCGCGCTGAAGACCCTGTACCCGGTGGGGATCGACTATCACCAACTGTTGCACGCCGACGACATCGGTGAGGCCGACGACCTGACTCGCGAAGAGCTGCTCGAGGCGCTGCTCGCCGACGCCGAGAACTCCTACGCGGCGCGTGAGGCCCAGGTCGACGAGACCGCCGGGACCGGCGCCATGCGAGAGCTGGAACGCGGCGTGCTGCTCAGCGTTCTGGACCGCAAGTGGCGTGAGCACCTCTACGAGATGGACTACCTCAAGGAAGGCATCGGTCTGCGGGCGATGGCGCAGCGTGACCCCCTGGTCGAGTACCAGCGGGAAGGCTTCGACATGTTCCGCGGCATGCTCGACGGGCTCAAGGAGGAGTCGGTCGGCTTCCTGTTCAACGTCGCCGTCGAGGCGGTCCCGAAGCAGTCGGTGGCGCCGGTGGATGCCCCCGAGGGGTTGGCGGAGTTCGGGTTGCGCGCCAAGGGAATCGACGGTGCCAACGGGGCTGACGGCGCGGACGGCACAGCGGGGCTGACCTATTCGGGTCCCGACGAGGACGGTTCCGCGCAGGTGCGCCGGAACGATGACCTGCAACCGGCGGGCGCGACATCTCGCCGTGAGCGCCGCGAAGCGGCCCGCCGCGAAGGCCGCGGGCCCCGGTTGCCGAAGGTTCCTCGCAAGAGCTGAGGGCGCAGCGCTCAGCCGATGGCGCCGACCCGTCCCCGGCCAGCGGGCGGTACCCCCAGCGCGTGGCTTCGCCGCGCTTGCGATCGGCGCTAGCCGATGTGCAGAGCGACGATCCGCCAGGCTGTGTTGTTGCCGCCGTTGCCGCGGTTTCTGCCCCCGGGAACCAACTCGACGCGGCAGGCCAGTGCATGCGTGCGCGGTCCGCGCCGGTAGGTGCCGAAAACTTCCACCGCGCTTGCCGGTTCGGCTGAACCTGCCGGTTGCACGCGCACCCGCTGCAGGGTGGCCGGCTCAACCCGGCCCGCCGGTGCCGCCGGCCGAGCCGATACCACCGAGCCGGCCAGTCCGGTGGCAAGTAGCGGATGCAGATGCGTCGACGGCCGGCGCCCGTCCACCACTTCCAGGACCCGGCGCAGTGCGGCGTCGGCGAACACCGCTGCCGACTGCAACGGCGCCGGCAATGCCTTGCGTGCGGGCCGATCGGGCCGTGTCCTCGGGGGATGCCCGCGCCGCGGCCGGACCGACGGCGAAGGCCCGGGCGAGTGCGCGGGCCGAGCCGGCATGGCGGGGCGGGCAGGCGGTTCGTAATCGAGCATCGGTGCGACGGTCGATCGCGGGGGCGAAGTGGGATCGATGGGCACGGCAACTCTCCAAGGTCGGTCCGGGCGGCGGGCCTGCTGGAGAGTGGCAGGGCGTGTGCGGCGATCATCGCACAATCGCGGCTGCGGCGTATCCGCGTGCGGCGCGGCCTAGCGGCGGGCTACCGTGAGCGGCAGTGTTTTTCTCTGATCCGGAGCTGGTTCAGCGCCCGGCCGGATCGAGCCAGCAGGGAGGACGGGTGCCAGGATGGTGAACCGGCTATCGGCGTCGGACGCCTCGTTCTACCGGCTGGAGAACACCACGACGCCGATGTATGTGCAGTCGCTGTTTATTCTGCGCAACCCGCGGGGCGGGCTGGGCTACGACAAGCTACTGGAGACCGTCGAGCGGCGGCTGCCGCAGATCCCGCGCTACCGGCAGAAGATCCGCGAAGTCACCATGAGCCTGGCCCGCCCGGTGTGGGTGGATGACCATGAGTTCGACATCACCTACCACGTAAGGCATCTCGCGGTGCCTTCTCCCGGCAGTGATCGTCAGCTGCACGAGCTGGTCGCGCGTTTGAGCCAGCAACCGCTGGATCGGTCCCGGCCGCTGTGGGCGACCTATCTGATCGAGGGTCTGGCTGACAACCGGATCGCCATCTACGTCAAGTCGCACCAAGCGCTGGTTCACGGCATGGCGGCGCCGGCGTTGGCGCACGTCCTGGTCGACCGGACTCAGCGCCCACCGGCGTTCGATGAAGACATCTGGGTGCCGCGCGACGAGCCCGGCGCCGTCGAGTTAGTGCTCGGTGCGGTCGGGGACTGGGTGGCGGCTCCGCGGACCCAACTGCAGGCCGTGGGGTCGACGGTCGGCAGCCCGTTGACCTGGGCGGGCCGCAGGGCGTTCGAAGCAGTCCGGGCCGTGGCGCGCGGTGCGGCCCCGCAGAGCCCGCTCAACACCCAGGTCTCGCAGAACCGCCTGTTCACGGTTGCGAGCGGCTCGCTTGAGGATTACCGAACGGTGCGGGCCCGCTACGACTGCGCCATCAACGACGTGGTGCTCGCCGTGATCACCGGGGCGTTGCGGAACTGGCTGCTGGCCCGCGGCGAACCGGTCGGATCGACGCGCACCGTACGGGCACTGGCACCGTTGTCGGTATACCCGGACCACGAATTGGACTCCGCCGGTCAGCCGATCGGTGCGGTCACGCCGTTCCTGGTGGATCTGCCTGTCGGAGAAACTAATCCAGTAGTCCGGCTTTCCCAGATCGCCTATGCCACTGAATCGCATCCCACCTCGACCCGGCTGGTGGATGCCCGCACCATCTTGACCGTGGCGGGCTTCGCCCCGCCAACCCTGCACGCGATGGGTGTTCGGGTCGCGGCCGCGTTCGCCGGATTCTCCGGGCGGGTGTTCAACCTGCTGATCACCAATGCACCGGGTACTCAGCGCCAGCTCTACGTCTGCGGCGCGAAGCTGCTCGAGACCTACAGTGTGCCGCCGTTGTTGCCGAACAAGGCGATGGCGATCGGGGTGACGTCCTATAACGGCACGCTCTATTTCGGTGTCAATGCCGACCGCAAGGCGATGAGTGACGTAGGAATGGTCTCAGCACTGCTGGACGAGGCGCTGGCCGAACTACTGGAGGCAGCACAGTGAGTGACAACGAATTCGAAGCCGCTAAACGGCGGCTCGCCGACGACGTGTACGAGAAGGAATTGCTGCGTCTGCAAAGCGAATTCGTCAAGCTCCAGGAATGGGTCCGCGCTACTGGCACCCGGGTGGTGGTGCTCTTCGAGGGTCGTGACGCCGCAGGCAAGGGCGGTGTCATCAAGCGCATCACCGAATACCTGAGCCCGCGCACGGTGCGGATCGCGGCGTTACCGGCCCCCACCGAGCGTCAGCGAGGGGAGTGGTACTTCCAGCGCTACGTCGCGCACTTGCCGGCGCGCGGTGAGATCACGCTCTTCGACCGATCCTGGTACAACCGGGCCGGGGTAGAGAAGGTGATGGGATTCTGTACGCCCGAAGAGCATGCACAATTCCTCAAGCAGGCCCCGGTCTTCGAGCAGCTACTGATCGACGACGGAATCCTGTTGCGCAAGTACTGGTTCTCGGTCTCGCAGACCGAGCAGCTGCGCCGGTTCCGTAAGCGGCGCAAAGATCCTCTGCGGCAATGGAAACTGTCGCCGATGGACCTCGAGGCGTTGCGCCGCTGGGAGGACTACTCCCGGGCCCGCGACGAGATGATGGAACGTACCGACACAGCGTCGAGTCCCTGGTACGTGGTCGAGTCGGAGGTGAAAACCCACGCGCGGCTGAACATGATGGCGCACCTGCTGGATTCCATTCCGTATCGCGAGGTGGAGCACCAGCGGGTGGACTTGCCGAAGAAGCCCGTCGTCACCGGCTTTTACGAACGGCCCGACCGCAGTCTCTACCGCTACGTCGACGACTACGCCGCCACGCTGTTGGGCGACGCGTGAGCGGCCCGGGCGGCTAGCTCGATGGCCGCGACCCGCCTCGCCCGGCTTCGCCGCGCTCGCGATCGCGGCTAGGGTCATGGCACATGCGGGTATACATCCCGGCGACGCTGGCCATGCTGGCCCAACTGGTCGCCGACGGTTCATTGCGTCCGGTCAGCGGGACTGCGTTCGCGGTGACCCCGGCGCTGCGGGAGTCCTACGCCCACGGCGACGACGACGAGCTGGCTGAGGTCGCACTCGGGGAGGCGGCACGGGCCTCGCTGCGGTTGCTCGCCGGCGCGGACGCTGATGCAGTCGGTGAGAAGTTGCCCACCCGCCGGGCGGTGCTCGTTGCCGAGGTCGAGGGCGCCACCGTTCGCCCCGACCTGGATGCCGCCGTGGTCCGGCTGGCGGAGCCGGTCGCGATGACCGACGTGGTCGCGGTGTATGTGGATAACGCTGCGGCCCAGCCTGCTGTGCTGGCGGCGTTGGCGGTGATCGACGACGCCGACCTCGGCGACGAGGACGCCGAGCTGACCGTCGGCGACGCCCAGGACCACGACCTGGCCTGGTATGCCACCCAGGAGCTGCCGTTCCTGCTCGACCTGCTCTGATGCCGTCCGGGCAAGGTTACGGTACCGTAGGTTCATCAACCGCCCGATAGCGAGCAGGGAAGTTTTCGTGAGCAAGAAGCATTCGGCGATCGTTGCGCACATCGGCGACACCAAACGCCCGACCGCCGTGGGGGCTGACCGTCAGCCGGTCTGGAATGCTGTGCGCCGCATCGTGACACAGATCACCACCCCGCTCCTTCCCGACGACTATCTGCGCTTGGCCAACCCGTTGTGGTCGGCCCGCGAACTGCGCGGGCGCGTGGTGGAGGTCCGGCGGGAGACCGCGGATTCGGCGACGCTGATCATCAGGCCCGGCTGGGGTTTTCAGTTCGACTACCGGGCCGGTCAGTACATCGGCATCGGTCTGCTGGTCGACGGTCGCTGGCGCTGGCGGTCCTACTCGCTGACGTCCCCGCCGGTGACCAGGGCGCGCACCATCTCCATCACCGTCAAGGCGATGCCGGAGGGCTTTCTGTCCAGTCACCTGGTGGATGGCGTGGCTCCGGGAACCGTGGTGCGCCTGGCTGCGCCGCAGGGGGAGTTCGTGTTGCCCGACCCGGCGCCGGCCACGGTGTTGTTTGTCACGGCCGGATCCGGGATCACGCCGGTCATGGCGATGTTGCGCTCGCTGGCCCGCCGTGGCGCCATTGCCGACGTCGTTCACCTGCATTCGGCGCCGACGGCAGCCGACACACTGTTCGCCGATGAGCTGGCCGCCCTGGAGCGGGACCACCCTGGGTACCGGCTGCTGTTGCGCACCACCCGAGACCAGGGCCGGCTGGAGCTGCGGGGACCCGAAACCCTCGACGCCGAGGTGCCCGACTGGCGTGAGCGCCAGACCTGGGCCTGCGGACCGACGGCGATGCTCGGCGATGCCGAACGCGTTTGGGCCGCAGCCGGAATCGCTGACCAGTTGCACGTCGAGCGGTTCGCGGTGGCGCGCAGCGCGCCGGTCGAGGGCGGTGGCACCGTCACCTTCGCGGCCAGCGGCAAGAGCGTGACGGCGGATGCGGCGACGACGCTGCTCGAGGCCGGCGAGAGTGTCGGGGTATCGATGCCATTCGGATGCCGTATGGGTATCTGCCAGTCGTGCGTGGTGACGCTGGTGGGCGGACGCGCTCGCGATCTGCGCTCCGGCGCCGACCACGAGCCGGGCACCCGGGTGCAGACCTGTGTCAGCACGGCTGCCGGCGATTGCGAACTAGACGTCTGATGATTACCCGCTGGTAACCTACGGGAACGTAGGTTACGATAGCGTAGGTATAGATGGTGATGCTTTTCCGAAGGGCGGTCTGATGGCGGTAACCGACGTCAAGGTGTTTGCGCACCTCAGCGATGCCGACGTGGCGAACCTCGCCGCAGAACTGGACGCTATCCGCCGGGACGTCGAGGCCACTCGCGGGGAGCGCGACGCCAAGTACATCCACCGCACCATCGCCGCCCAGCGGGCGCTCGAGGTGACCGGCCGGGTGCTGCTGGCGGCCGGTAACCGGCGCTGGGCACGCTGGGCCGGCACCGCCACCCTGGGCGTGGCCAAGATCGTCGAGAACATGGAGATCGGTCACAACGTCATGCACGGGCAGTGGGACTGGATGAACGATCCAGAGATCCACTCCACCGGCTGGGAGTGGGATATGGCCGGCGTCTCCAAGCACTGGCGCTTCACCCACAATTTCGCCCACCACAAGTACACGAACATCCTCGGGATGGACGACGATGTGGGTTACGGCGTAATTCGGGTCACTCGCGACACTCGCTGGCAGCGCTTCAATCTGCTCAACCTGTTCTACAACGCCATGTTGGCGATCGGGTTCGAGTGGGGAGTCGCGTTGCAGCACTTGGAGATCGGAAAGATCTTCAAGGGTAGCGACAGTCGCGAGTCGACCCTGGCCCGGCTGCGGGAGTTCGGCGACAAAGCCGGCCGCCAGGTGTTCAAGGACTACGTCGCCTTCCCGGCCCTGACCTCGCTGTCGCCGGGCGCGACGTTCGTCTCGACGGTGAAGGCCAATGCGATCGCCAATGTGATCCGCAACCTGTGGGCCAATGCGATCATCTTCTGCGGTCACTTCCCTGACGGCGCAGAGAAATTCACCAAGACCGACATGGTCGGTGAGTCGCAGGGGCAGTGGTATTTGCGGCAGCTGCTGGGCAGCGCCAACATCGATGCCGGGCAACCGATGCGGTTTATGAGCGGAAGCCTGTCGCATCAGATCGAACACCATCTTTTCCCCGATCTGCCGAGCAACCGCTACCCCGAGATTGCGGTGCGCGTGCGTGCGGTGTGCGAGAAGTACGACCTGCCCTACACCTCCGGGCCGTTCCTGGTGCAATACGGCAAGACCTGGCGAACCATCGCCAAACTGTCACTGCCGGACCGCTTTCTGCGCGACACCGCAGATGACGCGCCGGAGACCCGCAGCGAGAAGATGTTCGCCGAGCTGGGCCCGGAGTTCACTCGGATTGACCCGGTGACCGGTCGTCGCCGTGGGCTCAAGACCGCCATCTCCGCGGTGCGGGGTTGGCGTCGCGACAAGAAGGTCGGCCTGGCCGCCTGATCGGTGGTCGTGAGTGTGAATCTCACGACGGGACACGCCGCAAGGGCGTCGTGAGATTCACTCTCGGCCGTGTGGAAACGCGGGGTCAGCCCTCGCGCAGCACCGTGAGCAGTCGGCGCGCCGCTTCGACACGGCGCTGCGCCGCACCCGTCAGATTGTCCAGCGCGCATTCGGGATCGGCCGGCGGTCCCAGGTGACCGCAGCCGCGTGGACAGTCGCCGATAGCTTCGGCGAGGTCGGAGAACGCCAGCAGCACGTCGTCCGGTGCAATGTGGGCCAGGCCGAACGAGCGAATCCCCGGGGTGTCGATCACCCAGCCCGAGCCCTCCAGCCGCAGCGCCACCGACTGAGTGGACGTGTGTCGTCCCCGGCCGATGTCGGTGACCCGTCCGACGGCCCGATCAGCTTCCGGGACAAGACGATTGACCAATGTTGACTTGCCGACACCGGAGTGCCCTAGCAGCACCGTGACCTGGGATTCCAGTAGGGGAGCGACGGCGTCGAGCGGGTCGTCGCGGCCCGCGATGACCACCGTGAGATCCAGGTCGGCGAACTGGCTGGCGAAGGGCGCCGGATCGGCCAGGTCTGTTTTGGTCAGGCACAGAATCGGCGCCAGACCTCCGGCATAGGCGGCGATCAGCGCCCGCTCGACCAAACCGGTCCGCGGCGGGGGATCGGCCAACGCGACCACCATGAGTAGTTGGTCGGCGTTGGCGACCACCACCCGCTCGGTGGGGTCGGTGTCATCGGCAGTGCGCCGCAACACGGTTCGCCGCGGCCTGCGCCGGACGATCCGGGCCAGGGTGTCGGGTCGGCCGGACAGGTCGCCGACCACATCGACGCGGTCGCCGACCACGATCGGGGTACGCCCCAGCTCGCGGGCGCGCATCGCGGTGACCTGGACATCGGCCGGGCCGTCGGGTCCGTCGAGGACACAGCCCCAGCGGCCGCGGTCGACGCTGACCACCATGGCCGATTGGGCGTCGGCGTGCCCGGGACGGATTTTGGTGCGCGGCCGCGAGCCGCGGCCGGAGCGGACTTTGACGTCGGATTCGTCGTAGTCCTCCGGTTTCAAGCGCCGGCCCCTGCGTCGGCCAGCATGTCGGCCCACATTCGGGGGAATGCGGGCAGGGTCTTGGCGGTGGTGTCGATGTCCTCGACCTCGACACCGGGGACTCGAAGTCCGATGATCGCACCGGCGGTGGCCATCCGATGGTCGGCGTAGGAATGCCAGATTCCGCCGTGCAACGGGGTCGCGGTGATCAGCAGGCCGTCGGGGGTCTCGACGCTGTCGCCGCCCAGCCGGTTGATCTCGGTCGTCAGCGCCGCCAGTCGGTCGGTCTCGTGCCCGCGCAGATGCGCGATGCCGCTCAGCCGCGACACCGAGCCCGGGGCCGCCAGGGCAGCCAGTGCCGCCACTGTCGGGGTGAGCTCGCCGACGGCGCGCAGATCCACCTCGAAGCCGCCGTAGCTGCCCGGGCCCGCTACCTGCAGGTGCGCGTCGGCGTGGCTCACCCGGGCGCCGGTTGCGCTGAAGATCTCGATGATGGCGTCGCTGGGCTGTACGCCGACGGCTGGCCAGTCGGCGATGCGCACGCGGCCTCCGGTGACCACCGCGGCCGCCAGGAACGGGGTGGCGTTGGACAGGTCCGGTTCGATCTCCCAGTTCCGGGCCGTCGCCGTCGCCGGTGTGACCCGCCAGCGGTTCGGGGCGGCGTCGTCGACCTCGATTCCGGCCTGGCGCAGCATCGCGACCGTCATCGAGATGTGCGGGGCGGACGGCAGGGTAGTCCCGGTGTGCACCACGGTCAGTCCGTCGTCGAACGCCGCGGCGGCCAACAGCAGGCCGGAGACGAACTGCGAGGACGCGGAGGCGTCGATCGCCACCGTGCCGCCGGCGACGGAGCCCGAACCTTGGATCCCGAACGGCAGTCCGTCGCCGTCGACCGTTATGCCCAGGCTGCGCATCGCATCCAGCAGTGGCGCGATCGGCCGGGCCCGGGCCTGCTCGTCCCCGTCGAACGTGACGGTGACGGCGCCCAGCGCGGCCAACGGCGGCACGAACCGCAGCACGGTGCCGGCCAGGCCGCAGTTCAGCCGGATGTTCGGTTCGGGGTCGATCTTGCCGCTGACCGTTACGTGATGGGCCACTGCCTCGACCCGCAGGCCCAGGGCGCGCAGGGCGTCGAGCATCAGGTCGGTGTCGCGGCTGCGCAGGGCGCCCGAGAGGGTGGAAACACCACCGCCGCGTGCTGCGGCCAGCGCGGCCAGCACCAGGGCCCGATTGGTCTGCGACTTCGAGCCGGGCACGGTCACCGTCGCCTCGATGGGAGCGTTGGGCGTCGGTGCCGGCCAAGTCGTCACGGTTTCATCCTGCCAGCGCATGGCTCCGGAGCTGGTATCGGCGCTCGATAGGCTTCTTTGCCGGCCAGCTGCCCGGTATCACCCAACTGTTTACCCAGGATCATTAGTGTCTGCGGCATGGCTCTGGCCGCGGGCTCGATTTTTGCTGAGTACACCATCTTGAAACTGGTGGGTGCCGGCGGGATGGGCAAGGTTTACCTTGCGCAGCACCCCCGGCTGCCCCGACGCGAAGCGCTGAAGATTCTTCGTCGGTCCTTAAGCGCCGACGACGAGTACGAGGAGCGGTTTCGGCGGGAGGCCGAAGCCGCCGCCGTGCTGGTGCACCCGAACATCGTGCGCGTGCATGACCGCGGTGAATACCGGGGCCGACTGTGGCTGTCGATGGACTACATCGACGGTGAGACGCTCGGCGAGCTGATCACCCGCAAGTTCCCGGCCGGTATGCCGGCTCAGATCGTCATTCCGATCATCGCGAGCATCGCCGATGCCCTGGACTACGCCCATGGGCAGGGCGTGGTGCACCGTGACGTCAAGCCGAGCAACATCTTGGTGACCGAGGACGGCGACGACGTGCTGACCGCCGTGCTGGCCGACTTCGGCGTCGCCCGGCAACTGAGCGGCCCCACCGGGCTGACCGCCAGCAATCTCGCCATCGGAACCATTGCCTACGCCGCACCCGAACAACTGATGGGTGCCGAAGGTCTGGAACGCGCTGACCAGTACGCCTTGGCCGCCACCACCTTCCAGATGCTGACCGGGGCACCGCCGTATCAGCACGAGAACCCGGTGACGGTGATCAGCCACCACCTGAACACCCCGCCGCCGCTGCTCAGCGACCGGCGTCCCGAGCTGCAGCAGTTCG
Organism: uncultured Mycolicibacter sp.; assembly: GCA_964292075.1. Lineage (GTDB taxonomy): Bacteria > Actinomycetota > Actinomycetes > Mycobacteriales > Mycobacteriaceae > Mycobacterium. The sequence goes on along the minus strand of CAXYUC010000013.1, from coordinate 323 downwards.
ACGACGTGCTCGCCGCGGCGCTGGCCAAAGACCCCGCTGAGCGATTCCGGGACTGCTCGGATTTCGTTGCGGCCCTGGCCGAGCAGCTCGCCGACCCGGAGTCCGACGACGAGTCCGACTCCGCCAGGACGGTCGTGCGGGGCGTGCCGCGAGCCCTACCGGCACCTCCACCGAGCCGGCTGTCGAAACTGGCCCGACCCGCTGTCCTGGTGCCCTTGGGTCTTGCGGTGGTGGGATCGGTGGTGGGTCTTTACCCCCCCCCTCTCGTCCCTGGAGCCGTCGGCACCTGCGGGGGGGCGCGCCGGGGGGCTTGCTCCGGGGAG
>CAXYUC010000012.1:0-45057 GCA_964292075.1 uncultured Mycolicibacter sp. | reverse complement strand
CCAGCGCCAGCCCACCCCCACCAAGACTGCGGCGGCCCGGACACCGACGACCGCCGCCGCTCCCTCGGCCACCGGCACGGTGGCGGAGGGGATGCCGCCCGACCAGCGCGCGACGTGGCACACCCACCACAACTCCGGCCCGGTGAAACGGATCAACAGGTAAGCGCCCGCCGGCCACCACCCGCACAACACCGCCGCTGCGCTGCCCAGCACCGTGATCGGCGCGACCAGCGCCGCCACCGCCAGGTTGGCCACGGTACTGACCAGGCTGAGCCGCCCGGAGATGCCGGCGATCAACGGCGCGGTGACCAGGTTGGCCGCCCACGCCACGCAGACCGCGGCGGCCAACGGCCGAGGCCACCCATGGGCCACCAGTCGGGCGGTCCAGACCGGCGCGATGAGCACCAACGCCGTAGTGGCCACCACCGACAGCGCGAACCCGACGTCGACGGCCAGGTGCGGGGCCAACGCCAGCAGCAGCAGCACACTGGTGGCCAGACTCGGCACGGCCTGGCGGCTGCGCGCGGACAGCACACCCAACAGCGCGATGGCCCCCATCACCGCCGCCCGCAGCACACTGGCCGTGGGCTGCACCACGATCACGAAGGCGATCAGCGCAATTCCGGCCAGCATCGCGGCGGCCCGCGGGCCGACCAACCGCGCCGAGAAAAGCATCGCGCCGCAGACGATCGTCACATTGGCGCCCGAGACCGCCATCAGATGCGTCAGCCCCGCGGCCCGAAAGTCGCGGCCGGTAGCGGTCGTGATCGCCGAGGTATCGCCGAGCACCAATGCAGGCAGCATCCGGGCCTGCTCGTCGGGCAGCACGCGCGCCGCGGCGGCCGCGAACCGGGCCCGAACCCGATGTGCCGCCCGCGCGATGGGGCCGGGCCGGCCGCGCGCCGGAGCGCCGGTGGCCGTGAGCACCGCCACCGAAAGGTCGCGCCGGGCCGGGCGGCCCACCTTGGCGCGGAAGGCCATCGACTGGCCGACCATCACCTCGCCGAATTCGACGCCGGAGGCGAACACCACCACCCGGCCCGAGGCGACGGTGTCGTCGAGGCGCTGCAAGGTAGCCCGGAACATCACCCGACGGGCGCCGGCCGGCAGTGGGCTCTCGCTCGGGGTGACCGTCACCGCCGCAGTTGTGCCGCACAGCGCGGTGATCGGGTGGTGCTCGACGGAGTCGGTACGCAGCGCGACGGCCCAGCCGAAGCCCGCCCCCGCCATCGATGCCGCGGCAACCGCCGCACTCACCAGCCGCCAGCCGGGGCGCCGCAGCCGTCCGGCGTACCAGCGCAGCGCGCCGGCGGCCACCGCCAGCAGCGCACACAGGACGGCCAGCACGCCGCCGATCTGCCACTGGATGCCGGCCGCCGTGACCAGCCAGCCGAGCACCGCCGCCGGCACCAGCCGAACGTCGAGCCTGGCCGCCGGTTCGGCCGCTGGCGACGTCACGCCTCAGACACGAACCAGGGCACGCAGCTTCTCCAGGCGTGCCGGGCCGATTCCGTCGACGTCGCCGAGCTGATCGACGCGGGTGAACTTCCCGTGGCTGTCGCGCCAGGCCACGATGGCGGCGGCGGTCACCGGACCCACCCCGGGCAGCGCGTCGAGCTGCTCGGCTGTCGCGGTATTGAGATTGACCGGCTCGCCCGGCTCATGCGGTTGGGGCTCAGGACCGGCTGGGGCGGTGCTGGTGCGGGGCGCTTCCGGCACCGGCGAGACGGCGCCGACCGAACTGCCCAGCACCGGCAGCCCCGTGGGCGGTGCCAGACCGACCACGATCTGTTCGCCGTCGACCAGGGGCCGAGCCAGGTTCAGCCCGACCGTATCCGCGCCGTCGAGGGCCCCGCCGGCCGCGGTCAGCGCATCGGCGATACGAGATCCGGGCGACAACGTAGCCAGACCTGGTTTGTGCACCAGGCCGACCACGCTGACCACGACCTGCTCGGCGGGCAGCGCCGCCGAGCTGGCAGTCGATTCGTCAGCACGCGGGCTGGCGGTTGACACCATCTCCACCGGCGGCAGTTTGGCGCTCAGCACCGGCGCAGGCTGATCACGCAGCACGGTGAACACCGTGATGAGCACCGCCACCGCGGCGATCACCGCCAAGGCGATCGCACCGGCTCGGCCCGGGTCCGCCCGCACTTTGGCAAGCCAGCCCGCGTCGGCCGCACCGTCAGGCAGCCACCGCGGCAGCAGCGAATTCGGGTCAGCCTCGTCGTCGACTTCGGCGGTGCGTTCGCCACGATCGGGTTCCGGCAGCAGGCCGAGTCGACGCTGCAGCCGCTCGCCGGGGAGTTCTGACGCCATGCGCCGACGGTAGGTGCCGGCACCGTCGGACCGGTTCGCTCACCGCACGATCCAAGCCGGACTGTGGATCAACCCCGGACTGTGCGCAACCAGCTGCGGCACCCGAGGTCAGGGGTTCAGCCACTCCCCTACGTCCTGCGAGATGCCTGACGACGGCGCGTAGCGGACCTTGGCCGCAGTGACCCCGGTCGGCAGCGCGAAGACCACACAGCCGGTGTTCGACGACCCGGCGGGGATCAGGAACCAGCCGTAGGCGAAGTCCTTGCACTCGGTCACGGTGGCGAAATCGGCCTGGTAGTTCTGGTCGTCGGAACCGACCACCGTGACGTCACTGTTGCTATTGCCGACGATGGTGGTGGTTCCGGCGTTCTCGACGCGTAGCTTGGTCGCGAGGTAGGTCTTGCCCGCCGCGCCCCAGCCGTTCGGGACGGTCGCCGGTGCGATGACCTCCGTCAACGTCACGGCGATCTGCTGTCCGCCGATGCGCATCAGGTGCAGCGTCTGGCCGATGTGCGCGGCCGGGCGCGGGGCAGGTGTTCGCGTGGCGCCCGGCGACGAGTCCGGCTTGGACTTCTCCGCCGAGCACGACACGAGAGACAAGACCAGAACACCGAGCGCAACGACCCACCGTCTCATGAGGTCCAGCCTACAAAAGCGCACGCTAAGCCCTCCCCCGAACGGCCGCAGAAGTGGCGATTAGGGTGCATACCAACCGTGAGTTCACCCAACCAACCGGGAGGTCGACGTGAGACTGGCACTGAGCGCGGAGGAAGCGGCATTCCGCGACGAAATGCGGACCTTCTTCACCACCGAGATCCCCGCTGACATTCGCGAACGCAGTCGGTTGGGCCATTCGAACTTTCCCGACGACATCGTCACCACCCAGCGGATCCTCAACGCCAACGGCCTTGCAGTACCGAACTGGCCGGTCGAGTGGGGCGGCAAGGACTGGACGCTGACCCAGCACCAGATCTGGCACGACGAGATGCAGCTGGCCTCGGTGCCCGAACCGCTGACCTTCAACGCCAAGATGGTCGGCCCGGTGATCGCGGAATTCGGTTCCCAGGCGATCAAGGAACGCTTCCTGCCCGCCACCGCCAACCTGGACATCTGGTGGTGCCAAGGCTTTTCCGAGCCCGAAGCCGGCTCCGACCTGGCGAGCCTGCGCACCACGGCGGTGCGCGACGGCGACAGTTACATCGTCAACGGGCAGAAGACCTGGACCACGCTCGGCCAGTACGCGGACTGGATCTTCTGTCTGGTGCGCACCGACCCGCAGGCCCCCAAGAAGCAGGCCGGAATCTCCTTCCTGCTGTTCGAGGTGTCGACACCCGGTGTGACTATGCGGCCGATCAAGCTGATCGACGGCGGCTACGAGGTCAACGAGGTGTTCTTCTCCGACGTGCGCGTTCCCGCCGATCAGCTGGTCGGTGAGGAGAACCACGGCTGGACCTACGCGAAATTCCTGCTGGGCAACGAGCGGACCGGCATCGCCGGGGTGACCCGCACCAAGGTGCGTGTCGCCGAACTCAAGCAGCGCGCCAAGGCGTTGGGGGCCCTCGACGATCCGTTGTTCGCCGCACGGGTCGCCGAACTCGAGAACGATCTGTTGGCACTGGAGCTCACCCAGATGCGGGTGTCGAGCGACTCCGCCGACGGCAAGCCGAACCCAGCATCGTCGGTGCTCAAGCTGCAGGGCAGCCAGCTGCAGCAGGCCGCCACCGAGCTGTTCGTGGAGCTGGCCGGTCCCGATGTCCTGCCCTTCGAAGCAGGCGACGGCATCGCTTCGCCCACCTGGGCGCAGGACGCGGCACCGACCTACCTGAACTACCGCAAGACCTCGATCTACGGCGGCAGCAACGAGGTACAGCGCACCATCATCGCGTCGACCATTCTCGGCCTTTAGGAGGTATGACAGCTATGGACTTCCAACTCAGCGACGAGCAGGTTCTGCTGCGCGACACCACCCGCTCGATGTTGTCGGGCTATGACACCGAAACCCGCAACAAGGTCATCGAGGACGAACCCGGATTCAGCCCCGAGGTGTGGAAACAACTGGCGGACATCGGGATTCTCAGTCTGGGTTTCGACCCTCAGGAGTCCGGCCCGCTGGAGATCATGGTGGTGCTCACCGAGATCGGCCGGCGGGTGGCGCCCGAGCCCGTCATACACGGAGCACTCGGGCCGGGCGCACTGATCGCCGAACGCGGCACCGTCGAGCAGCGCGCGTCGCTTGACGCCGTCGCCGAAGGCGAACAGGTCCTGGCGTTCGCCCACACCGAGCCCGGCATGCGGGCAACCGCGGGCAAGGTGACCACCACGGCTGTGCCGCAAGGCGATTCGTGGCGACTGAGCGGACGGAAGAACCCGGTGCTGACCGGGGATCGCGCCGACACACTGGTGGTCAGCGCCGCGTTGCCGGACGGCGGGACGGGGCTGTTTCTGGTCGACGGGAGCGCCGACGGCCTGACCCGGGCGCCGTACCGGACCTTCGATGGCCAGCGCGGCGCCCAGATCGACTTCGCCGACACCCCGGCCACCGCGCTCGGTGAGGCGACCGACGCCTCGGCCGCCATCGAACGCGCGATCATCCGCATCTCCCGGGCGCTGTGCGCCATGGCGGTCGGCGCGATGGAGGAGGCGTTGCGGCTGACCACCGACTACCTCAGGACACGCAAGCAGTTCGGGGTCACGCTCAACACCTTCCAGACCCTGACGCAGCGCGCCGCCGACATGTACGTGTCGCTGGAGCTGGCCCGCAGCATGAGCATGTACGCGGCGATGTCGCTCGCCGACGACAACTACGATCCGGTGATCGCGGCGCGCGCCAAGCTGCAGGTCGGCCGGTCCGGGCGCCACATCGCTCAGGAGGCCATCCAATTGCACGGCGGGATCGGGGTGACCTGGGAGTATCCGGTCGGCCACCTTGCGGCCCGGCTCACCGCGATCGAGCACACCCTGGGTTCGTCGCAGGATCAGCTGCACGTGCTGATCGACAACCTGGGCGGCTACGACCTGGCCAAGCTGTAGCAGCTAAAAGCCGTAGCCGATCTGGGCGGCGACGTCGCTGACGAACGCCGCGTCCAGTCGGCGCACCAGGGCGCCGTCGCGACACCGCAGCCTGCCGGCTCTGGCGAGCGACGATGCCCGGTGCGCGCCGAAGTAGAGGCTGCCCAGCACGTCCAGGTCCAGCTCCACCTCGGCCGCCGCCTCGGTCCGGGCGCACTCGGCACGTCCGTCCCGCACTGTGAGGGCGAATCGACCTCCGTCGCTGCGGAATCCGTCACGCACCTGCATGACGACGGACAAGTCACCGGCGTAGCGGCGAGCCATCAGCACCGCGGGGATGTCCATCATCCGCAGCCACAGACCGTCCGAGCGCCCGGTGGTGGTGGCCAGCCGGGTATCGGTCAGTAGATACGGCATCGAATCGTCCGGGTGGGTTTCGATGACGATCTTTCCCATCAGGTCCAATCCCAGCAGCGCCCGCCATAGCGCGGCATGCGCTGCAGGGGTGACGGCCCGGAACTCGGTGACCCGCACCGTCTTCGGGTGTTCGCCGTGCACCCGATAGAGCACGTAGCCGTCGGGGTGCAGCATCGCGAACAACTCGGTGCCGCCCTCGCGGGTGTTCTCCCGGTCGGCAAGCAGGTCATCCCAGAGCGCCAGCGGACGCGCCAAGCCGCCCGGGACGCGCTGGCGCCAGCGCTGGTAGATCGCCGCGAACTGGTCGCGACTGTCGGCCGCTTTGACCAGCCGTACTCCGCCGGGGTCGGGTGCGTGGAGGTGCAGCTGGGCGAACCGCCGGTCGATGGTGATTTCGTGGTCCACCGTCGCCGGGCCATAGCCGAACCGTCCGTAGATGCCGCCTTCGCTGGCGGTCAGTGCCGCGATCGGATAGCCCGAATCAGCGATGCGCCGGTGCAATTCGGTGTACATCAGCCGGAGCACACCACGTCGGCGGTGGGTCGGCGCCACCACGACGAAGCTGATCCCGGCCACTGGCAGCACCGCCCCGCCGGGCACTGTCAACTCGAGGTCCAAATAGCCGGACATCCCGACGACGGCATCACCGTCACAGACCACGACGGTGCTGTCGGGAGTGGTCAGGGTTCGCCAGGCGACCATCGATTCGGCGTCCCAGTCCTCGCCGAAGCCGACGGCGCCCAGCACCGCCATCGCGGCCCAATCGTCATCGGTGGCGGTCCGCAGGGTCAGTGTTTGGGTTAGGGTGCCGGTCACGCCGATCGAGGCTGCCACAAACTCTCTGGGACCGCACCCCAATAATGTGGGATACACCCGTCACCGAGGAGCATGATGCCCGCTTCCACCCGCCCGCTTCGCGTCATCCAATGGACCACCGGAAACATCGGCCAGCGCTCGCTGCACGCCATCATCGGCAGGCCGGACATGGAGCTGGTTGGGGTCTACGCCCACGGCAAGGACAAGGTCGGGGTGGACGCCGCCGAGCTGGCCGGCTGGCCGGAGCCGACCGGGATCACCGCCACCAATGACATCGACGCCCTGATCGCGCTGAAGCCGGACGCGTGCTGTTACAACCCGCTGTGGCCCAGCATCGATGAGTTGGTCCGGCTGCTGGAGGCCGGGGTGAACGTGTGCTCGACCGCGGCTTGGATCACCGGTGGCAAGCAGAGCCCGCAAGACCGCAAGCGCATCGAGGACGCCTGCCGGGCCGGAAACTCCACCATGTTCGGCAGCGGGGCGCACCCCGGCCTGACCAACATGGTCGGCATGGTGCTGTCCGGGGCGTGCGAGCGGGTCGACGAGATTCGGATCACCGAGTCGGTGGACTGCTCGACGTATGAGTCGGCGGCCACCATGGCAGCGATGGGTTTCGCGCAGGACCCCGACACCCCCGGGCTGGCCGAGAGCGTCCGCCGCGAGAGCGAGGTTTTTGCCGAGTCCGCGGCGATGATGGCCGATGCAATCGGCGCGCAGTTGGACCGCATCACCTTTGACGTGCAGTTCACGGCCGCGACCGGCGACAGCGACCTGGGCTTCATGAAGATCCCGGCCGGCACGGTGGGCAGCGTTTTCGGCTATCACCGCGGTTGGGTGGGGACGCGCAACGTGGTCAGCGTCGGCTTCAATTGGATCATGGGCGACCAGGTCACCCCACCCAAGCCGGTGGCGCACGGCCACGTCATCCAGGTGTTCGGGCTGCCGAACATGCGCACCGTGATTAACTGCCTGCCGCCGAAGGACTGGAGCGAGCCGAACTTCAATGGCCTGGGTTCGATCTACACGGCGATGCCGGTGACCAACGCGGTCCCGGCGGTGGTCGCCGCCGAGCCGGGCATCGTCACGCTGGCCGATCTGCCACCCATCACCGGCCGCGCCGGCGTGCGCTGAGCGGCTATACCGGCGGTCAGACCGGCCGGTTGGCGGTGACGTCCCCCGACGCCGCGTCCACGGTGACGTCGCGTTCGGCTAGGTTGTCGTCCCACACGTCGGCTTCCCAGACGACCGTGCCGTTCATGTCGAGCAGGCTCAGCTCGGTGATCGAACTGTTGGGCACTGCCCGCAGCACGCGTTCCACGGCGGCGCGGTAGTCCAGATGAGTGCCGTCCACATTGGCGCGCCGCTTGGCCTTGTCGGCGTCGCTGTCGTCGGTCGCGGTGGGGCCGACCAGCACGGACACCCCGTCGGAGTCGATCTTGACCTGTTGTTCGGTGCCGTCGGGAGTGACCACCCTGGCCTTCCAGGTACCGGCATCGCTGGTCTGACTCTCGATGAAGATCAACACGCTGTCGGGTACCTGCGCGATTGCGAGGTCACCGGCGCGAAGCAGGGTGAGCGGGTCGGGCGGGGCGTCGGGGCGAGTCCAGGACGCCTCAGGTGCAGACGACTCCTGCGAGGACGCGCCGGATGTGCCCTTGCCACTGCACCCGGCCAGCGCCAGCGCTGCCACGATGACCACCGCACCGAATCGGACGACTTTTCCCAGAGCGTGCATCAGCGGCCATGCTACTGAAGTCTGGGCGTTGGCGCTGAACTCGAGGTGCGGCAGCCAGTCCCCGGCCGCCCGCCCACGCCGAGACAGCAGATCTTGCTTTCCTTAGTCATGCGAAGGTTATGCTGCCCAGGGGCGCGTTTTGCGGAACCGTCGATTCTTCCGGCGAAGCCGGAGAGCGGACCGTCCAGCGCCGACGTTCAACCGCACTATCGGCAGGCGGAAGGCGGTGAGATGGGGAAAATCCCGGTTGCCGGCATGCTCAAACGGTATTGGATTCCGCTGGTCTTCATCGTGGTCATCGCGATCTCGAGTGTGATGGTCAGCCGGCTGCACAAGGTGTTCGGCTCCGAAGACCTCAATCCCCACGCCGGTGCCGGCATCGAGATCGTCCAGTTCAACCCGAAATCCGTCGCCTACGAGGCCTTCGGGCCGCCCGGTACCACCGCCGACATCAACTACTGGGACGCCGAGGCCAACGTCCATCAGCTCACCGGCGTGCCGCTGCCGTGGACATACACCGTGGTCACGGTGCTGCCCGCCGTGATGGCCAACATGATCGTGCAGGGCAACACCGGTGAGATCGGCTGCCGCATCAAGATCGATGACCGGCTGCTCGACGAACGTCGCGCCACCGGTCTCAACGCCCAGACCTTCTGCCTGGTGAAGTCCGGATGATCAAGCGGATCAAAGAGCAGCTGGACCGCCAGCAGGATCCGCATGTCAAGCGGCCGTTCTTCGCGCACATGCTGCGGATTTTCGCGGTGCCGATCATCATCGTCTGGATCGTGTTCACGGTGCTGGTGAATGTTCTGGTACCCCAGCTGGAAGTCATCTCCGAGGAGCACTCCGCGCCGCTGGCGCCCGTCGATGCGCCGTCGATGATCGCCAGCCAGCTGGTCGGCGAGAACTTTCAGGAATACAAGTCCAACAGCACCGTGATGATGGTGGTGGTCGGCGAGGAAGAACTCGGCGAGGCCGCCCACCATTACTACGACGAGATCGTCGCGAAGCTGGTCGCCGACAAAGCCCATGTTGAGCACGCGCAGGACTTCTGGCGTGACCGGTTGACCGCGGCAGGTGTGCAGAGTTCCGATGCCAAGGCCGCGTACATCATGCTCAACCTGGTCGGCAACCAGGGCATGACCGAAGCCAATGATTCGGTTGTCGCAGTCCGTCAGGCCATCGACGACACCCCCGCTCCGCCCGGGGTCAAGGCTTACGTCGCCGGGCCGGCTGCGCTGACGGCTGATCTGCGGCAGATCGGCGACTCCAGTCTGGTCAAGATCACGCTGTTCACCATCGCCGCGATCGCAATCATGCTGCTGATCGTCTTCAGGTCAGTTTCGGCGATGTTGACGCAGCTGTTTCTGACCCTGCTCGAGCTGATCTGCGCCCGCGGTGTGGTCGCTGTCCTCGGCTACAACGACGTCATGGGCCTGACCACGTTCGCGGTCAACATCATGGTGATGCTCGCGATCGCCGCGGGCACCGACTACGGCATCTTTCTCATCGGCCGGTACCGGGAAGCCCGGCTGGCCGGCGAGGACCGGCTTGATGCGTACTACACCACCGTTCGCAGTGTCACCCCGGTGGTACTGGGTTCGGGGCTGACCATCGCCGGGGCGTCGGCGATGCTGTATTTCACCCGGCTGCCCTATTTCCACACCATGGGCATTCCGGTCTCCGTGGGCATGCTCGTGGTGGTCAGCGCTGCGCTCACCCTGGGACCGGCCATGCTGGTGGTGGCCACCAGCTTCGGTCTGCTCGAACCCAAAAAGGCCAAGCCGGGCGGGTTCTGGCGCCGGGCCGGCGTCTCGGTGGTGCGCTGGCCCGGACCGATCGCGGTGGCCAGCCTGGCCATCATCATGATCGGTCTGGTTGCCCTGCCGGGGTTCAAGCCCGGCTATGACGACCGCAAATATCTGCCGCAGGCTACCCCGGTGAACGTGGCCTATACCGCTGCGGAGAAGCATTTCTCGGCTGCCCGGATGGCGCCGGATATCACCATGGTCGAATCCGACCACGATATGCGCAATCCCGCCGACATGCTGGTGCTGGACCGAGTCGCCAAGAACATCATGCGGGTGGTCGGCATCGGGATGATCCAGGACATCACCCGCCCATTGGGAATTCCGCTGCAGCACAGCTCGATACCGTTCCAACTCAGCGTCTCCAATCAGCTGATGATCCAGAACATGAAGACGCTCAAGGACCGGATCAAAGACATCGACGCCATCTCCCAGCAACTCGACACGGACATCGAGTTGCTGATCCAGATGTACGGCTACCTCCAGGAGGTTGACCGGACGTTCGACGACACGGCCGAGGTCACCCGGAACACCGTGGATGTCTCGGACCGGATCCGCGACCACATCGCCGAATTCGACGATCAGTTCCGTCCGCTGCGCAGCTACTTCTACTGGGAGCCGCACTGCTTCGACATCCCGATGTGCAACGCGCTGCGCAACACCTTCGACGCCACCGACGGCATCGACCAACTCACCGAGCAACTGCACTACCTGTCCGACGACATCACCAAGACGGCGCGCCTGCTGCCGCAGGCGGTCGAACTGCTGCCGGCCGTGGTCGACACCATGCGAATCATGCGCGGACTGGTGCTCACGGTGCACTCCACGTTCTCGGCCTTCGTCGACCAGATGGAGGACTTGAGCAACACCCAGATCATGATGGGTCAGAGCTTCGACGACTCCAAAAACGACGATTTCTTCTATCTGCCCGCAGAAGCGTTCGACAACAAGGACTTCCAAACCGGTCTTCGACTGTTCATGTCGCCAGACGGCAAGTCGGCGCGGTTCTTCGTGACGCACCAGACCTATCCGGCGACCGCGGAGGGCATCAAACGGGTTGAGCCGGAGCGGATCGCTGCGCAGGAGGCCCTGAAGCAGTCGTCGTTGGCGGACGCCAAGGTCTACATCGGCGGCATGGCTGCGCTCTACGAAGACATGCAGAACGGCGCCAAATACGACCTGATGATCGCGATCGTGGCCTCGCTGACGTTGATCTTCTTGATCATGATGTTGATCACCCGCAGCCTGGTGGCCGCAGCGGTCATCCTCGGCACCGCATCCAGTTCTATCGCCGCGTCGTTCGGCATCTCGGTGTTGATCTGGCAGCACATTTTCGGTCAGCACATCTATTGGGTGACGCTGGTGCTGGCGGTCATCGTGTTGCTGGCCGTCGGCTCGGATTACAACCTGTTGCTGGTCTCCCGCTTTGAGGAGGAGATACACGCCGGGCTCAAGACCGGCTATATCCGGGCGATGGCGGGCAGCGGCGGCGTGGTGACCTCGGCTGGCATGGTGTTCGCCGCCACCATGGGCATCATGTATTTCAGCGACCTCAAGGCCATCGGTATGTATGGCACCACGGTGGCAATCGGGTTGCTGCTGGACACCTTCGTGGTCCGAGCATTCTTCATGCCGTCGATCGCGACGTTGCTGGGCAAGTGGTTCTGGTGGCCGCAGGTAGTCCGGCCGTGGGGCCCCAACAAGAACATTCGCGGGATTGCGGCGCACACCCCGCGCGAAGAGTCCACCGACACAGACAGATTCGCAGCGCCCACCCAGTAGGCAGTCCCGGCGTTAACGCGCTCCGAGCCCACTCGGGTCGACATCGACGCACACCGCGACCGCACCGGCTCCCACATGCAGGGCCAACGTCGGGCATAGGCTGGTGATCACCGCGGGCTCGCAGACCGGCAACCGCTCCGCCAGTGCACCGGCCACCTCTTGGGCCCCCTGCGGATTGGCGACGTGATGCACCGCCAGCGCCGCTGAGCGATCTCCGACCACATCACAGACCCGGTCGATCATCGAGGTGACGGCCTTGCTGACAGTGCGGATACGTTGCGCCAGAACGAGCTTTCCGTCCTCGACCGCCAGCAGCGGCTTCAGGGACAAGGCGGTGCCCAGCCAGGCCGCCGCGCTGCCGATCCGGCCGCTGCGCCGTAGGTTGTCCAGCCGTTGCACCACCATGTAGGCGTGACCACGTTGCCGGGCGCCGTCCGCCGCGGCCGCAACTGCTTGCAGGTCGGCGCCGCTGGCGCCCGCTCGGGCCGCGGCCAAGGCCGCGAATCCGGTGCCCATCGCCGCCGACTTCGAGTCGATCACCCGCACGCCGGGGCCGATCTGACTGGCTACCTGTTCGGCGGTGCCGAACGTCCCGGACAACGCCGAGGAGATGTGTACCGCCACCACCCCGGAGCCTGCGCTGTAGGCAGGAGCATTTCGGTAGACCTCAGCCAGTTCCTCCGGGCCCGCCCCGGAGGTGGTGACGCGCTCGCGCGCATAAATGTCGACTGGCACGTCGTCGACGCCGTCGCGCAGATCGGCTCCGTCGAGCAGGATGTGCAGCGGCACCGTACGGATCCCCCAACGGTCACGCGCCTCAAGCGGCAGGCAGGCCGACGAATCGGTGACGATGACGACGCTCATCGGATGGTCACACCAACGGGCCGGGGACGCCGGCCTCACTGAGGGCCTTGAGCATCAGATCGGCGACCGCCCGGTGCGCTTCGAAGTTCCAATGGATGCCGTCGGGATTTGCGCGCCCGCTCATCACCTCATCGGCCACCGCGGCCTTCAGGTCCACCAGGGGCACATCGTGTTCCCGCGACCAGGCCGTGATGGCACGCACCGCGGGCTCCCGTCCCTGGTGGGCGCGGCCGTAGGTGTCAGCGATGTGCACCGACGGCAGCGAAGCCACAATGGGGATACCCGGACGGTTGAAATCGATGGCTCCCCTGGTCATCTCAAGATATTCCACGGTGAGATGCGGCGGCAGGGCCGCCCGTGCCACCGGGGAGAGTCGGGGCTGCAGCCAGCCGTAGCCATCTCGGACCCAACGCCGCAACCAGGTCGGCCGCACGTAGCGAATCAGTTCACGCACTGCCGTCGGCCACACCGAGGGCAGTGAGTCCATTCCGCTGGTGGCGAAGATGACCGCACCGGCCCGGGGCAGTGCCGCCCACGCCCGCGGGTCCTGGGTGGACGCCCACCAGACGTCTCGGCTGGTCCAGCCGATCCGACCGATCAGTTCGACATCCCAGTCCAGCTGGCCGGCAACGATATTCGGCCAGATCCGCGGATCGTGGGCGGGCGGGCCGCCCGTGGGACCGTAGTAGGAGAGCGAGGCGGCGAAGAGCAGCAGCGTCGGACGCGTTTCAGAGGACATCACTGGCCACCTGAGCTGAGGCGTTCCACACGTCCAGGCGCCAGCGCACCCCGGCGAAGTCGGCTTGGTCTGCATCCGGCCCGGAATCCGGGCCGTCGGAGTATCCGCTGAGCTGGGTCCAGCTGGCGTTGGCCATCCCACCCAGTACCGGCCAGTTCTCCACCGGCAGCCGCAGCAAGGCCGCGGTCAAGGCGGCGATCAGCCCGCCGTGGGCGACCAGCACCACCGGCTGATCGGCGTGATCGGCTCTGCCCCAGTCCGGCTCCCCGGCCACCAGCTCGCGCACCAGCGGAACGCTGCGCTCGGCCACGTCGATGCGGCTCTCCCCGCCGTGGGGTGCCCATCGGGCGTCGTCGCGCCAAGCCACACGGGCTCCTGGTGCGGCGGCGTCGACCTCTTCGTGGGTCAGCCCCTGCCAGTCACCCAGATGCGTTTCCCGCAGCCGGGTGTCCACCCGGACCTGCAGCCCGTTGTGCTCGGCCAGCACCGTGGCGGTGTCGTAGGCCCGCCACAGGTCCGAGGACACGATCAGCAGTGGGTGCCGTTTGCGCAGCACCTCCGCCGCCGCCTCCGCCTGCGCACGGCCCAGGTCGCTGAGCACGGTGTCCAACTGGCCCTGCATCCGACTGCCGGCGTTGAACTCGGTCTGGCCGTGTCGCAGCAGGATCAGCCGGCGGATCCTCATGAGGCATCCTCCGGCGCCGACTCACCGGCCGGGTCGATCGGGTCGATCGGCACCAGCGGGCAGTCCTTCCACAGCCGGTCCAGCGCGTAGAAGTCCCGCTCATCCTGGTGCTGGATGTGCACGACGATGTCGACATAGTCCAGCAGAGTCCAGCGCCCCTCCCGGGTGCCCTCGCGGCGTGCCGGCTTGTACCCGGCTAGGCGCATCTTGTCCTCGACCTCGTCGACGATCGCGTTGACCTGACGCTCGTTGGAGGCCGAGGCGATCACAAAGCAGTCGGTGATGACCAGTTGCGCTGAGACGTCGATGACGACGACGTCATCGGCCAGCTTGTTGGAAGCGGCGCCGGCCGCCACGGTGGCCATCCGCACGGCCTCGGGTGTCGCGGTCATTGTTGGTCTCCGGGGGTCGGTTGGTAGAGGCAGCGCTTGGACACGTACTGGACCACCCCGTCTGGTACCAGGTACCAGATCGGGTGGGATTCTGCCGCGCGCCGGCGGCAATCGGTGGACGAGATCGCCAGCGCCGGCACCTCCACCAGCGTCAACGCGTGCGGCGGCAGGGCGCCGAGTGCATCGGCGAGATGGTCGCCGTTGAGCTCGTAACCGGGCCGGCTCACCCCCACAAACCGCGCCATCTCGAACATCTCCGGCCAATCCTGCCAGGACAGGATGGTGGCCAGCGCGTCTGCACCGGTGATGAAGTAAAGCTCGGCGTCGGGGTGCTGTTCCTGCAGGTCGCGCAGGGTGTCCTTGGTGTAGGTGGGACCGCCGCGATCGATGTCGGCGCGGCTCACCGAGAACCGCGGGTTCGACGCGGTGGCGATCACCGTCATCAGATAGCGGTCCTCTGCGGCGGTGACGCGGCGTTCCTTGAGCCACGGTTGGCCCGTCGGCACGAACACCACCTCGTCGAGCTCGAACAGGTCGGCCACCTCGCTGGCGGCAACCAGGTGTCCATGATGGATGGGATCGAACGTCCCACCCATGACTCCCAGCCGCCGTTTTCGCACGATAGGCCAGCTTACTTGGGGTCCTCGTCGGTATGAGCGCACTGGTGGCACCGCTCGCCTGCGGAACAGTCGGCCGACAGGGCGAGCGACTTTCCATTTCGGCGTACGTTCCTCCCAGGGCGCAACCCCCCGTTGCTTCCGCGAAGCGGATGCCAATCGTGTAGAAGATATCTGTGGAAGATTTTCCGGTGAGCGCAATTAATCGCACCCAGGCGACCAAAGACGCCATGGTCAAGCGCTTTTACACCCGCGCGCAGATCACTGGCGAGATCAGGCTTCCGGCCGTGCCAAGCATGCTCGACGAATACGTCACGATGTGCTCGGCGGTGTTCGCGGGCCTGGGCAAGCCCTTCAGCGACGCCGAACTCGACCGCCTGAAAGAAGTGTTGAAAGCCCAGCTGGCGGAGGCCTACGCGCACTCGGTGCGCTCGCACGTCATCATCTCCTACCACGCCCCGATCGGCGCCACCCTGAACTACACGATCCGCGCCCAATGGAGCTCCCTGGTAGAGACGTACGAGGCCTGGCTGGCAACGCGGAAACCACCGTTGTTCGGCACCGAACCCGATGCTCGGATTTGGCACCTCGCCTGCGAGGCCGACAATCCGACCTGCCATCGTGTGCTCGAAATCGGAGGGGGCACCGGGCGTAACGCCCTGGCGTTGGCGCGTCGCGGACATCCGGTTGACGTCGTCGAGATGGCCCCGAAATTCGCCGAGATGCTCGAGACCGACGCAGCGGAGGAGTCCTTGGACGTGCGCGTCATCGTGCGGGACGTGTTCGCCGACGCCGACGACCTGCGCGACGACTACCAGATGATGGTGCTTTCCGAGGTATTGACCGATTTTCGGTCTACAACGGAGCTCCGCAGCCTGTTCGAACTCGCCGCTCGGTGCCTGGCTCCCGGCGGACGGCTGGTGTTCAACAGCTTCCTGGCGCACGACGGCTACGAACCCGACAGCGCGGCCCGGGAATTCTGCCAGCAGGTGTACTCGAGTTTGTACACCCGCAACGAAATGGCGGCAGCGGCAGCCGGCCTACCCCTGCAGCTGCTTTCCGACGAGTCCGTCCACGACTACGAGAAGGCGAACCTGCCCGAGGGTTCCTGGCCGCCCACCAGCTGGTACATCGGGTGGATCACCGGGCAAGACGCGTTCCGAACCACGCGTGAGGAAAGCCCAATGGAGTTGCGCTGGCTGATTTACCGGCGGACACGCTGAGCGTGCGCAGGAAAGCACCATCGAGGGTGCGACGGCGCGTTAGACCGGCAGCAGGGCGTCGATGACCCCGGCGAGTTGCTTGGCCGAGCGGCATTCGTGCATCGGGATCACGTCGCGGTACCGCGGCACCGCGGAATCACCGCTGCCCCACAGCTGAGCGGGCTCCGGGTTGAGCCAGTGCGCGTGCCGACTGGCCGTCACCAGGTGCGACAGCACCTCCACCCCGGGGTTGCGGTAATTGGTGCGACCGTCGCCGAGCACCAGCAGCGCGCTGCGCGGCGACACCACGTTCGGATAGTTCTCGGCGAATGAGACGAACGCATTGCCGTAATCGGAGTGGCCGTCGCGGGTATAGACCCCGGACTCCCGGGTGATCCGCTGGATGGCCACAGCCAGGTCGGCCTCCGGCCCGAACAGGTGCGTCACCTCGTCGGTGGTGTCGATGAACGCAAACACGCGAACCCTCGAAAACTGTTGCCGCAGAGCGTGAACCAGTAGCAAAGTGAAGTGACTGAATCCGGCGACCGAGCCGGAGACATCGCACAACACCACCAGCTCGGGCCGGGCGGGACGCGGCTTGCGCAGCACCACGTCGATCGGCACGCCGCCGGTGGACATCGACTTGCGCAGGGTCTTGCGCAGGTCGATGGTGCCGGCACGGGAGCGTCGGCGGCGCGCGGCCAGCCGGGTTGCCAGGGTGCGGGCCAACGGCGCCACCACCCGGCGCATCTGGCGCAACTGTTCACCGGACGCACGCAGGAACTCGACGTTCTCGCTCAGCTGCGGGATACCGTACATCTGCACGTGTTCGCGGCCCAGCTGCTCAGCGGTGCGCCGCTTGGTCTCGGCGTCGACGAGCTTGCGCAGCGCAGCGATCCGCTGCGCTGCCATGGCCTTGGCGATCTGTTCCTGGGTGGGGCTGGGCTCGTCGCCGTAGGGCGCGAGCAGCCCGGCCAGCAGCTTGCCTTCCAAATCGTCGAGCGCCAGCGCTTTCAGCGCCTGGTAGGCCGAGTAGGACGGGCCCCGGCTGGAACGGTATTGCCCGTAGGCGCCGACGATCGCGGCGATCATCGCCGACAACCGGGGATCGGTTTCGGCGAGATCGGGATTCGCGGTCAGCAAGTCGACCAGCATCGCCCGCATGTCCTCGGCGTCCGCCGGCAGCGGCACATCGTCGGCCGACTGCGGCTCGTCGGACATCACCACCGTGCGCCCGCCCAGCGCGGCGGGAAACCACAGATCGAACATGGCGTCGTAGGTGTCGCGGTGGTCGGGCCGGCGCAGCACCGCGCAGGCCAGCCCCTCCCGCAGCACCTCCCGGTCGTCGAGCCCGATCACGGTCAGCACCCGCCCCGCGTCGACGGTCTCGGAGGGGCCCACCGAAATCCCCTGCCCGCGCAGCGCTTCCACGAACCCCACCAGATGCCCCGGAATTCCATGCGGGGCAAGGGGTTGCGGCGGTCGGGTGCGGCGAACCATCAGGGGACCATCAGTTCAGCCGCAGCTCTCCGGATGCCCGCACCTGATCGGATTGGTGCTTGAGTACCACCCCCAGGGTGGCGGCGACGGTGGCGTCGTCGATGGTGTCCATGCCCAGGGCCAAGATGGTGCGGCCCCAGTCGATGGTTTCGGCCACCGAGGGCAGTTTCTTGAGCTGCATGCCGCGCAGCACCGCGATGATGCGCACCAACTCGGCGGCCAGGTGCTCGGGCAACTCGGGTACCCGCGACAGCAGAATCCGGCGTTCCAGGTCCGGATCGGGGAAGTCGATGTGCAGGAACAGGCAGCGGCGCTTGAGCGCTTCGGACAGTTCCCGGGTGGCGTTGGAGGTCAACACCGTGAACGGGGTGCGCGCCGCGGTGATCGTGCCCAGTTCTGGGACGGTCACCGCGAAATCGGAGAGCACCTCCAGCAGCAGACCCTCGATTTCGATGTCGGCCTTGTCGGTCTCGTCGATCAGCAGCACCGTCGGATCGGTGCGCCGGATCGCGGTCAGCAGCGGACGCGACAGCAAAAACTCCTCGGAGAACACGTCCATCTTGGTGGCATCCCAGTCACCGCCGTTGGACCCTGACTGGATGCGCAGGATCTGCTTGGCGTGATTCCACTCGTACAGCGCTCGGGCCTCGTCGACGCCCTCATAGCACTGCAACCGCACCAGCCCGGAGCCGGTGGCCGCGGCCACCGCACGGGCCAGTTCGGTCTTGCCCACCCCGGCCGGACCCTCCACCAGCAAGGGTTTGCCCAGCCGGTCGGCCAGGAATACCGCCGTGGTTGTGGCGGTATCGGCCAGATAGCCGGTCTCGGCCAGCCGGCGGGCTACGTCGTCGATGTCGGCGAACAGCGGCGCTTGGCGGGCCGGGGTGGCGGGGATGGCGGGCTTTTCCATGCGGGTGTTGCTCCTTTGAGGCGCCTTAGACAGGACGGGTGTGGCCGTCACCCCACACGATCCATTTGGTGGACGTCAGCTCCGGCAGCCCCATCGGACCCCGGGCGTGCAGTTTCTGGGTGGAGATGCCGATCTCGGCGCCGAAGCCGAACTGCTCACCGTCGGTGAAGGCAGTAGAGGCGTTGACCATGACCGCGGCGGCGTCGACCTGCTCGCTGAATCGCTGGGCGGCCGCCATGTTGGTGGTGACGATGGCCTCGGTGTGGCCGGTGCCGTACTCGTTGATGTGGTCGATCGCGTCCTCGAGCCCGTCGACCACCGCAAGGGCGATGTCCATCGCCAGGTACTCGCGGCGCAAGTCTTCCTCGGCGGCAGCCTCGTCGGCGTCGCCGTGCACCGCGACGCCGGCGGCGGTCAATGCGTCCACCAGCCGCGGCACTGCCGATGCGGCGATGGACTTATCGATCAGCAAGGTCTCGGCGGCGTTGCAGACGCTGGGCCGACGGGTCTTGGAGTTCAACAGCACCTGTTCGGCGACGTCGAGGTCGGCGGCCTCGTGGACGTAGACGTGGCAGTTGCCGACGCCGGTCTCGATGGTGGGAACCAACGCGTCGCGCACCACGGCGTCGATCAGTCCGGCCCCGCCGCGCGGGATCACCACGTCGACCAGTCCGCGGGCCTGGATCAGGTGGGTGACGGTGGCGCGGTCGGCCGACGACAGCAGCTGCACCGCGTCGGCGGGCAGGTCCTCGGCCTCCAGGGCGCCGCGCAGCACGTCGACCAAGGCCTGGTTGGAGTGGGCCGCCGACGAACTGCCGCGCAGCAGTGCGGCGTTGCCGGATTTGAGCGTCAAACCGAATGCGTCGACGGTGACATTGGGCCGGCCCTCGTAGACCATGCCCACCACGCCGAGCGGGACGCGCTGCTGACGCAGTAGCAGTCCGTTGGGCAGGGTGTAGCCGCGCAGGACCTCGCCGACCGGGTCGGGCAGGCCGGCGACCTGGCGCAGGCCGGCGGCGATTCCGTCGATCCGGGCCTTGGTCAGCGCCAGCCGGTCCAGGATGGCCTCGGGCGTGCCGGCGGCACGGGCGCCGGCGACGTCGCGGTCATTGGCGGCCAGGATGTCGTCAGCGTGGGCCAGCAGGGCGTCGGCCGCAGCGTTCAGCGCACTGTTCTTGGCCGCGGTGGACAACGCCGTCAGGGAACGCGAGGCGACCCTGGCGCGGCGGGCGGCGTCGTGGACCTCTTGGCGCAGGTCGGGAAGCACGGGGACGCTCATCGTGCCAGAGTATCGGCGAAGGCCCGATCAGGTAAAACGGCCCCGCTGTGTCGATGTGCGGCGCCGCTGATCGATGATCCGGCCGAGTTCCTGCAGCAACAGCGGCTTGGCCATCACCAGATCCTCGATGTGCTCGCGGTCAATGACCACCGCGGTCACCTCTTCCAGTGCGCGAGCGTCGAACTGGCTGGATTGGCGGGTCAGAGCGGTGACACCGAGGAACGCGCCGTGCCGCAGCGTGGTGCCGGGCACGGCCGGATCTTCGCCGCTGAGCCGGACACTGCCGTCGGTCAGAAATGTCATGGCGGCGGGCACCCGACCCGCCAGCTGCAACGGTTCGTCGGTGCCGTACCGGACGATCCTGGCGTGGGGCAGCAGGGCTTGCTGGTCGGCGTCGGTCAACCGCAGTGCGGGGGCCACAACGGTTCGCAGCGCCTCGGCCACCCGTTCCGGCGTGCAGAAGTCGTCGTCGGCGTCATCAAGGTGCAGGCCCTCCCGCCGGGAGGCATACCAGAGCCACCGCATGAAGGTGGCCTGCGCCGCACTGTCCTCGCTCGGTGAGTCGACCGCAATGATGGTCCGGTATTGGCCGCTACCGAGGGCCGCGGAAACCGGTGCTGTCCCGGTAGTTCGCATCGGCAGTGCGGTGGCAACGCGCGACAACAACCCGCACACGCGATCTGGCGGATCGCCGACGGCGAATGTGGTCGTGATCGACACCCGGTGCGCACCGCCGGATCGGCTGATATTGGTGAATGAGGTGCCGGCCAGCACCGAGTTCGGCGTGACCTGCAGTCCGTCGGCCGTGCTGATGTGCACCGCCCGCCAGTTCACTTCGACGACCCGCCCGCGGGCGGTGGGGGTGGACAGCCAGTCGCCGATCCGGAACGGCTGCTCGAAAAGCATGAACAGGCCCGAAACGATCTGGCCGACAGAGTTCTGCAGCATCAGGCCGATGACCACCGAGGTAACGCCCAGCGCGGTGAACAAGCCGCCGATCTTGGCGCCCCAGACCAGGGAAAGGATCAGTGCCAGGCCCGCACCGATCAGCAGGAACCGGGCGACATCAACGAAAATGGTCGGTATCCGGCCCCGCCAAGAACCTTTGGGGGCGCTCTGGAAAAAGGTGACATCGAGCACCGACAGCAGCAACACCAGCAGCACGAAGCCGAACGCGGTGTAGATGACCCGCACCGTCGGATCGTGTTCTGGTACCTCGGCCACCTTCGCCAGCAGCACCAACAACGCGCCCAGCGGCAACACGTAGTTGCGTGTCAGCGCCACCGGCCGGGCCAGGTAGCTGCCTCGGCGCGCCAGCGCCCCATGCCCTTCGGTGAGCAGGACCAGACCTGCGGGCAATCCGACGGCGACCCCGACCGCCCAGTAGAGCCACGGCCCGAAGACGTTCACGGCGTCTCGGACAATCTCGAGGTCAATCTCCAGGTCTGTTCCTGGGCGTCGCCGATCGTCATGGTGCCGGCCGGCGCGAACTCCGCGGCATCGCCAAGCATGTCGCGCACCGCTGCGGTGACGTAAATGCCGGATTCCGGTGTGTTCCTGCGCAACTGATAGGCCAGGTTGACCGCAGAGCCCCAGAGGTCGTAGGTGACACCGGATCGGCCCACCAGGCCGCTGACGACCTCGCCGGTGTTGACTCCTGCCCACAGGCTCAGCCGGTAACCGGATTTGATGGCGAACCGATCGACAATGCGCTCCATCTCCGCAGCGAATTCGACGATTCGGTGCACGGCGTCCAGTCGCGGGGTGGTCAAGCCGCAGCCGGCGAGATAGCCGTTGTACATCGTCCGGATTCGTTCGACTCCAACGACTTCGGCCGCCGCGTCGAATTGGCTGACCAAGTCGTCGACGATCGTCACCAATTCGCTCGCGGAGACCTCGGAGGACAGTCGGTCGATCCCTTGCAACTCGGCGTAGATGACGGTGACGTTGTGGTGCTGATCTGCGATGGCCTGCTCGCCCCCGCGGTAGCGTCGTACCAGTGACTCCGGCATCAGCGACAGCATCAGTTCGTCGTTCTGCTTGCGCTGCTGGTCGAGCAACTCCTCCTTGGTGCGAAGGCTGAGGCTCATGTCGTTGAATGCCTTGGTCAGATCGCCGATTTCATCAGCCGTCCGGGCTGGTACCACGGCACTGTAGTCACCGGCGCTGATTCGCTGGGCGGCGGCTTGCAGCCGACGGATCGGTTGCAGGAAGAGCCGGGCGAGCAACATCGCCAGCACACAGATCGCGAAGATGACCCCGGTGGTGGCCAGCACCACTCTCCTGCTGAAGGAGGTGACGCCGGAGAAGGCGTCGGAGTACTCCCTGGTCGCCAGGATCGACCACTGCAAGTCCGAGTTGGGCACGGTCAGCGGCGCGTACGCGGTCAGCTCCCGCTTGCCCAGATAGTCATATCCGTTGGTGAGCGTTCCGGACTGGCCACGTTGTGCGGCCTGTAGTCCGGGTCCGCTGACCGGCTGCACCAAGGTGGTGGTCCCCAATCGGACCGCGCGGTCCACCGTCGCCTCAGCGGTTCCGGCCTGCATCGCTTCGCGTCGGTAGCGCGCCGAATCCTCCAGGAACAGCCGCGAATCGGAGCGCATCAGGTCGTCCGGACCGGCCAGATAAGTCTCGGTCGTGTGCCCCAGCCCTGCCGCATCCCAGTCTCGGTCGGCGGTCATGATCCGGGTGATCTTGGTGCTGGGCAGCGCCAAGGCCAACACCCCCTCGACGGCCCCCTTGGTGCCGACCGGCGATACCAGCCAGGCCGTGGGTGTGTCGAAGTTCGGTTGATACGGCTGATAATCGGTGATCCACACGAAGTTGACCGCGTTGGCCGCCAGAGCTTTGCGGTAGGCGTCGCGGAGATTGGATTCGCGGTAGGGGCCGGTGAGCAGGTTGGTGCCCAGATCCACGCCTTTGTTGACCGAATAGACCACATTGCCGTCGGTGTCCAACAGCAACGCATCCTGGTACTCGTTAAGTCGGACGATCTCCGCGAAGACATCGTTGAACTGGGCATTTGCCGCTGACCACGCACTGCCGTCGCCAGCGTCGACGAGTTTCTTCGAGTCCCCGGCGAAACCCGCGGTGTAGTTGGCCTGCAAGTAACGCTGCGCGTTCGAGGTGGGCAGAAACGCCGCGACATCCGCTTGCTCGCCGGTCCGCTCCGCCAACGCCGTGGTGAAGTTGTCTCGGTAGTAGCCGGCGATCGTCCGCTGCTGCTCGGGGGTGACCGGAGCGTGGGTGAGTTCGTCGAATCCAGCGGTGAACGCCTTCAGCGCGGCAGCCGTGGTCGCTCCCCCGCTGTAAACGACCAGGGAGTTGGTCATCTCGGCGAACAATCCGGTGACCGCGCGGCGCTGCGACTCACGGGCCTGCACCAACTTGTTGGTGGCCGCACGCTGCAATTCCTCTGCACCATATTGGAATTCGACGAATCCAACGACTGCGACCGAGGCGACGCTGGTCAGCAACAGGATGATCATCAGCTTGGTCTTGATGCTGAGCCGGGCCGCCAACCGCCGGTACAGGCGCTCGTCGTTCGCCATGGTCACTGTCGACGGTGCCGAGTCCACTCGGCGGCTCCCTTCTCCGGTTGTCGGATGGGTTCTCACATTAGGGGATGCACGACATGCCACGGTCGCGAATGCGAAGCTGAAACCCATGGCGACGCGGGTGTGCGTGGTGGGCAGCGTGAACACCGATACCGTCTACGCCGTCGCCGCGCTTCCCGCCCCGGGCGAAACGGTGCTGGCCGCGGCGCCGAGCACCCACCCCGGCGGGAAGGGCGCCAACCAGGCGGTGGCGGCGGCACGGGCGGGGGCACGGGTGCAGTTCGTCGGCGCGGTCGGTGACGACGGCGCGGGACTGCGGCTGCGCCGGCACCTGCAGGGCAACGGTGTCGGAACCGGCGGCCTGGCGACGATGCCCGGGCCCAGCGGCTCGGCGGTCATCACGGTGGACGCGTCCGGGGAGAACACCATTGTGGTGGCCCCCGGCGCCAACGGCGTGTGGGCACTGGATTCCGGCCAGCGCGACCTGATCGCCGACTGTGACGTGCTGCTGATGCAGTTGGAGATTCCGATCCCGGTGGCCACCGCGGCCGCCGGGCTGGCCCACGCGAGCGGGGCGACGGTGATCCTCAACGTATCCCCGCCCCCTGCCGACCGGCCCGAGCTGGCCGAGCTCATCGGCTTGGTAGACGTGGCCGTGGTCAACGAATCCGAATCCGCGCGGTTCCACCACGAGGTGCCGCACCGGGTGGTCACCCTCGGCGCGCGTGGTGTCCGCTACCGCGGGCCGGGCGGTACCTTTACCGTGCCGGCGCCGATGGTGCAGGCCGTGGACAGCACGGGGGCGGGCGACGTGTTCGCCGGCGTGCTGGCGACCGAATGGGCCGGCGGCATCGAGCACGCGGTGCAATGCGCCTGTGTGGCAGGGGCGTTGGCCACGCTGGTGGACGGCGCTGGGGAGTGCGCCCCGAACGCCGAGGCGATCAGCGCGGCACGGGACACCTTCAGACTCCGACGTTGAATCCCAGGTCGACGTCGGACCCGGCCTGCCCGCCTCGAATGCCCCAGTTGTCCCGATCCACTTCGTGCAGGGTGATCTTCACATGGTCAGCGGGAATACCCAGCGCGGCAAGGTTTTCGACGATACCGGCATAAAGCAGCCGCTTGGCCGCAAGTGACCGGCCCGAGAAGCAGTCAATGGAGACCAGGGTGCGGTACTCGGGTTTTGCGAGCTGCGCCGGAACCGCAAACCGGTGCGCCTCGTGGACGACCAACCGCACGTCCTTGTCCTTGGCCGGGATCTGGAAGGCGGACACGAGTGCGCCGTGGACGGCATCAATGATCGCGACTTCCTCGGCCGGCTCGTAGTGGCGACGGACCTCGATCAGGACGGTGGGCATGATCCACACCCTGCCAGATGATCAGTCCCGTTTGGCCCGCACCCACCGGATGGTGCCGAAGTTCTTGACCCGCGAGCCGCTTACCCCTGCGGAATCTCCCGTTCGATCTCGTCGAGCCAGATCCGCGCCGACATGTCCGACGGGGCCCGCCAGTCTCCCCGCGGCGACAGCGAACCGCCGTGGGATACCTTCGGCCCGTTCGGCAGTGCCGAGCGCTTGAATTGACTGAACGAATAGAACCGCTGCACAAAGACTTTCAGCCAGTGCCGAATATCCGCCAGCGAATAGGCCTGCCGTTTGTCCGCCGGATATCCGGGCGGCCAGGAACCCGCTTCCACGTCATGCCAGGCATGCCAGGCCAGGAACGCGGTCTTGGCGGGAGTGAATCCGTAGCGCAGCGCGGAAAACAGCGCAAAATCCTGCAGCGAGTACGGGCCCACCTTGTCCTCGCTGCGCTGAATCTCCTCGCCGTCAGTCGCCGGCACCAGTTCCGGACTGATCTCGGTGTTGAGCACCGAGGCCAGCACCGCGCACACGTCGGCGTCGAACTCCCCGGAGTTGATCACCCACCGGATCAGGTGCTGGATCAGCGTTTTGGGCACGCCACCGTTGACGTTGTAGTGCGACATCTGATCGCCCACCCCGTAGGTGGACCAACCCAGCGCCAGCTCGGACAGGTCGCCGGTGCCCAGCACGATGCCGCCGTTCTGGTTGGCGATCCGGAACAGATAGTCGGTGCGCAGGCCGGCCTGCACGTTTTCGAACGTGACGTCGTAGACGGCTTCCCCGCGGGCGAACGGGTGCCCGAGCTCGGACAGCATCAGTTTCGCGGTCTCGCGGATGTCGATTTCGGCGAACGTCACCCCCAGCGCCTTGCTCAGCGCGACAGCGTTGGCCTTGGTGCGCTCACCGGTGGCGAAGCCGGGCAGGGTGAACGCCAGAATGTCACTGCGCGGCCGCTTTTCCCGGTCCATCGCCCGGGCCGCGACGATCAGGGCGTGGGTCGAATCCAGTCCGCCGGACACCCCGATGACCACCTTGGGACAGTTCAGCGCGCGCAGCCGCTGTTCCAGGCCGGAAACCTGGATGTTGTAGGCCTCGTAGCAGTCCTGTTGCAGGCGCTGCGGATTCGACGGCACAAACGGGAATCGTTCAACCACCCGCCGCAGTCCGATGTCTCCGGCCGGCGGGTCCAGAATGAACTCCACCCGCCGGAACGCCTGCACCGCATCCCGATGGTGGCGGCGATTGTCGTCAAAGGTGCCGATGCGCAGCCGCTCCGAGCGCAGCAGCCCGAGGTCGACGTCGGCGACCGATCGGCGGGGGCCGTCGGGGAACCGTTCGCTGTCGTCAAGCAGCGTGCCGTTCTCCCAGATCATGGTCTGGCCGTCCCAGGCGAGGTCGGTGGTCGACTCCCCCTCTCCGGCGGCGGCGTAGACGTAGGCGGCCAGGCATCGCGCCGAGGCCGACCGGGCCAACAGGGCGCGGTCTTCGGCACGCCCGACGGTGATCGGGCTGCCGGACAGGTTGGCCAGCACCGTCGCGCCGGCCAGGGCGGCCTGGGCGCTGGGGGGCACCGGCACGAACATGTCCTCGCACACCTCGGCGTGCAGCACGAACCCGGGCAGGTCGGTCGCGGCGAACAGCAGGTCCGGCCCGAACGGGATCTCCACCCCGCCCAGCCGAATGAGTCCGCGTTCGTCGGCGCCGGCGGCCAGCTGGCGGCCTTCGTAGAACTCCCGGTAGGTGGGCAGGTAGGACTTCGGCGCGACCCCCAGGATGCGCCCGCGATGGATGACGACCGCGGTGTTGTAGACGCGATGTGCGTAGCGCAGCGGCGCCCCCACCACCAGGACCGGCAGTAGCTCTGTCGACGCCGCGACCACCTCGAACAGTGCCGCCTCGACGGCACCGAGCAGGCTGTCTTGCTGCACGATGTCGTCAATGGAGTATCCCGAGAGGGTCAGTTCCGGAAAGACGGCCAAAGCGACGCCGTCGTTGTGGCATTCGCGCGCCAGCCGTAGCACCGACTCGGCGTTGGCGGCCGGGTCGGCGAGCGTCGTGCGGTGCGTGCAGGCGGCCACCCGCGCGAACCCATGCCGGTAGGCGCTGTAGAAGTCCCCAGAATGCTCCATTGCCCCCATTGTCGCCTGGACTGTGTCACCGTGCAGCTTTCGGGTACCGCAATAGGGCTGCCGAGCGGTCCACCGCCGCAAAGTGCCTACGCTGACCGGATGGGCGGAACCGAGCCGACGGTCTGCGACCTGCTGGCACTGCTGGCGGGCCGGCGGGTCGCGGTGCTCACCGGCGCCGGCATCTCCACCGATTCGGGCATTCCGGACTATCGCGGCCCGGACTCCCCGCCGAGCAACCCGATGACCATCGCTCAGTTCACCGGCGACGCGGTGTTTCGTCAGCGGTACTGGGCGCGCAACCACCTCGGCTGGCGCCACATGGCCGACACCGCGCCCAATATCGGGCATTGGGCAGTGGCCGCACTGGAAGAAGCCGGCGTGGTGACCGGGGTGATCACCCAGAACGTCGATCTGCTGCACACCAAGGCAGGGAGCCGGCGCGTGGTGGATCTGCACGGCAGCTACGCGACGGTGATCTGTCTGACCTGCGGGCAATCGCTGAGCCGAGCATCGCTCGACGAGCAGCTCGAGCAACTCAACCCAGGGTTCGTCGACCGGGCCGGGAAGCTCGGCGGAATCGCGGTGGCGCCCGATGCGGACGCCGTCGTCACCGATACCGCGTCATTCCGTTTCCTCGACTGTCGGCACTGCGGCGGGATGCTCAAACCCGACATCGTCTACTTCGGCGAAAGCGTCCCCAAAGAACGTGTTGCGCAGGCCTATTCAATGGTCGATGACGCAGAGGCATTGCTGGTGGCGGGTTCGTCGCTGACAGTGTTCTCCGGCTACCGGTTCGTTCGGCACGCCGCCGCGCGCGGTGTCCCGGTGGCGATCGTCAACCGCGGGCCTACCCGCGGCGATGAGTTGGCCGGCGTCAAGATCGACGGTGGTTGTTCGCCGACGCTGGCATTGCTGGCTGCGGAGCTGGCCGGCAAAATTTCGTCGCGGTAATCCGTCCGTAGCGGCACCCAATCGCTCCCAAATCCGGCACGATGCTCCGGTGACGAAGCAGCGGCTCACGCCCGACCAGCGCAACTCGTTCCTCGCCGCCGTACTGGGCTGGTCGATGGACGCCTTCGACTACTTCATCGTGGTGTTCGTCTACGCCGACATCGCCAAGACCTTCGGCCACACCAAGACCGAGGTCGCGTTTCTGACCACTGCCACCCTGGTGATGCGCCCACTCGGGGCGCTGCTGTTCGGCCTGTGGGCCGACCGGGTCGGCAGGCGAATACCACTGATGGTGAACGTGATCTTCTATTCGACGGTGGGGTTCTTGTGCGCGTTCGCGCCTACCTTCACCGTGTTGGTGATTCTGCGCCTGCTGTACGGGATCGGAATGGGCGGCGAATGGGGGCTGGGCGCCGCGCTGGCGATGGAGAAGATCCCGCCGGAGCGCCGCGGGTTCTTCTCCGGGCTGCTGCAGGAGGGCTATCTGTTCGGCTACCTGGCCGCCACCCTCGCCTCGCTACTGGTGAACGACGTCCTGGGGTTGTCCTGGCGGTGGCTGTTCGGGCTGTCGATCCTGCCGGCCATGGTCAGCCTGCTGATCCGCTACCGGGTCACCGAATCCGAAGTATGGCTGGCCACCCAGGATCGGATGCGACTGACCAGCACCAGAATTCGTGACGTGTTCACCGACGCCAGGGTGATCCGCCGCTTCTGCTACCTGGTGTTGCTGATGACGGCGTTCAACTGGATGAGTCACGGCACCCACGACATCTACCCGACATTTCTGACCTCGCCCGACGGGGCGGGCCTGTCCCACGTCACCGCCAAGTGGATCGCGGTGATCTACAACATCGGCGGGATCATCGGCGGGCTGCTCTTCGGTTCGCTGTCACAGCGGTTGGGCCGGCGTTACGCGATCATCTGGGCCGCGGTGATGGGCTTGCCGATCGTGCCGCTGTTCGCGTTGTCGCACACCGCGGGCATGTTGTGCCTGGGCTCGTTTCTGATCCAGATCTGCGTGCAGGGCGCCTGGGGCGTCATCCCGGCGCACCTGACCGAGATGTCGCCGGACGCGATCCGCGGCTTCTATCCGGGTGTGACCTATCAGCTGGGCAATCTGTTCGCGGCGTTCAATCTGCCGATCCAGGAGCACTTGGCGGCCGCGCACGGCTACCCGTACGCCCTGGTCGTCACGGTGGTGCCGACGCTGATCGCCGTCATCGTGCTGACCGCGATCGGCAAGGACGCCACCGGGCGGCAGTTCGGACACGATGAGGACGGATCAGGGTCAGAACGTGCACGTCATGGCACGGATGCCGTGGATGAAGCTGCCCGCTAGGTACTCCGGATCACCGGCCTCGATGCGCGGCAATCGGTGGAGCAACTCACCGAAGAGGGCGCGCAGCTGGGCCCGCGCCACATGGGTCCCCAGACAGTAGTGCTGCCCGCCGCCGCCGAAGCCCAGATGCGGATTGGGGTCGCGGCTCAGATCCAGACGATCGGGATTGTCGAACACCTGCGCATCCCAGTTGCCTGACGCATAGAACATCGCCACCTTGTCGCCGGCCCGAATCATCTGGCCGCCGAGTTCGTAGTCGGATGCGGCGGTGCGGCGGAACGTCATCACCGGCGTCGCGTAGCGGACGAACTCTTCTACCGCGGTTCCGATGCGGCGGTCGAAATCCTCCAGCAGCCACGCGCGTTGCGCGGGAAAGTCGGTGAGCGCTCGCAGGGCGTGACTGGCGGTCTGGCGAGTGGTGTCGTTGCCCGCCACCGCCAGCAGCACGAAGTAGGCGGACACCTCGGCGTCGGTGAGCCGATCGCCGTCCACCTCGGTGTTCACCAGGCTGCTGAACAGGTCATCACCAGGGCTCTCGCGGCGCTGGGCGGCCAGCGCGCCGGCGACCTGATGCAGATACATGATGTTCTCGCCCATCACCGCCAGCGGGTCGCGGCCGTCGAGGAACACCGGGTCGGCTGCCGACACCAGTGCATCAGCGGCGCGGGCCACCTGGGCTCGCTCGGAATCAGGAACGCCCACCATGTCCGCCAGCGTGCGCAGCGGCAGTTCCTTGGCGCAGTACTCGACGAAGTCGGCCCCACTGCCGGCGGCTTTCAGTTCGCCGACGATCGCCGTGGCGCTGGCTTTGATCGAGTCCTCGATGCGCCGGATCTGCCGGGGCGTGAACGCCGCGGTGGCCAGTTTGCGCAGTTTGGTGTGCCGGGGCGGATCCATGGCCAGGAAGGACTGGGTGGTTTCCAACAGCTCCGGGGGGAAGTTCTCGAACTGCACGCCCTTGCCCGACAAGAAGACATCATTGGTGCGGCTCACCTCGACGATGTCGGCGTGGCGAGTGACCGCCCAATAGCCCGGGTCGTCGGGATCGTTGAGCATGGCGTCTTGAACCGGCGGGTGCCAGCTCACCGGGCGCTCGGCACGCAGCACCGCGAACGAGCGCTCCCGCTCCGCGGCGGTGCCGGACCAGAACGCACGTGAGGACAGGTCGACCGCGTCATAGCTGCGCAGCGCGGCGGATGGTGCGGTCACGAGACCTCCTCGGCGTATGGCCCCGGTCACACCGGGCTCGGTCCGACAGTAGGTCTAGACATAATGTCTAGTCAAGACGTCGGACTTGCCGTTACGCTGACCGCTGTGGCCTCTGTGACCCGCAAGCCCCCCACCAGTCGCCAGGAGCGGCGCGAGGAGATTGAACGGCATCTCCTTGACGCCACCGAGCGCCTGATGAGCGCCGGCGCCAGCTTCACCGAACTGAGCGTGGACCGACTCGCCACCGAGGCGGGCATCTCGCGTGCCAGCTTCTACATCTACTTCGAGGACAAGGGGCATCTATTGCGCCGGCTCGCCGGCCAGGTGTTCGGCGATCTCGCCTCGGGGGCCGAGCGTTGGTGGGGTGTGGCGCAGCGCCGCGATCCCGATGATGTCCACGCCGCGATGGCCGCGATCATCGCCAACTATCGGCGGCATCAACCGCTGCTGATCGCGCTCAGCGAGATGGCCGGTTACGACCCGCTGGTGGGCGCCACCTACCGGGACCTGCTGGCCGGAATCTCGGGTCGGGTGGCCCAGGTCATCGAAGGGGGCCAGGCCGACGGCTCCATTCGCCAAGCGCTGCCGATCGAAGCCACCGCAAGTGCACTCACCTGGATGGTGGAGCGGGTATGCCAGCAGAACCTGCCGGCCCGAGACGCGGACTACGATTCCGAGCTCGCTACGGCGCTGACTGAAATCGTTTGGGGCGCGCTATATCTCAAACCAACGGAGAAGTAGCGCGCAACTACGCGACTAGACCGCGACCAGGTCGTCGGCGTGCACGACCGGCCGACGCGCATCCGGTGCCAACTCGGCCGTGGAGTGGCCGATCATGGCGTCCAGCTCGGCGGCGTCGTAGCCGACCACGCCGCGGGCCACCACCGATCCGTCCGGGCCACACAGTTCGACCACGTCGCCGCCGTAGAACCTGCCCGAGACCGCGGTGATCCCGGCCGGCAGCAGGGAGCGTCGGCGATCCAGCACCGCCTCGACGGCCCCGGCGTCCAGCGTCAGGATCCCGGCCGCGTCGGCGGCGTGGCGCACCCAGAACTTGCGTGCCGACAACCGTTGCTCCCGGGGCGCGAAGACAGTGCCCACCGATGCATCCGAGAGGGCGGCAGCGGCCTCACCGGCCGCGGCCAGCAACACCGGAACTCCCGCATCGGCGGCCAGCAGCGCCGACGACAGCTTCGACACCATGCCGCCGGTGCCCAGGTGACTGCCCTCGCTGGCAACCACGTCCGCGAGGTCATCCGGTCCCGAGACCTCGGGGACCAGGCGGGCCGGGCCCTTGCGGGGATCGGCGTCATAGAGGCCGTCGATGTCGGAGAGCAGCACCAGCGCGTCGGCGCCCACCAGGTGCGCCACCAGTGCCGAGAGGCGGTCGTTGTCGCCGAACCGGATCTCGCTGGTGGCCACCGTGTCGTTCTCGTTGACGATCGCGACCGCGTGCAATGCGCGCAGCCGGTCCAGGGTGCGAGCGGCGTTGGTGTGCGACACCCGCATCGAAACGTCCTGGGCGGTGAGCAACACCTGCCCCACGGTGCGTCCGAACCGGCCGAAGGCGGCACTCCACGCATTGACCAGCGCCACCTGGCCCACGCTGGCGGCGGCCTGTTTGGTGGCCAGATCGGTTGGCCGCTTGGCCAACCCGAGCGGCTCCAGGCCGGCGGCAATGGCCCCCGAGGACACGATCGTCACATCCGAGCCGGCCCGCATCCGGCCCTCGATCGCCTCGGCAAGCCCGGCCAGCCGGGCCGCGTCGAACATGCCGGTCTCGGTGGTCAGCGCGGTGGTGCCGATCTTGACCACGACGCTGCGCGCAGTCCGAATCGCTTCGCGCGCACCACCCGTCACGTGTCCTCCGGCTGCTCTCGGCGCTGCTTGCGCGCCACCTTGCGTTCGGCGGCCCCGATCCGGTCGCTGCGCTCCAGCCTGGTGTCGGTGCCGCGGCCGGACAGCGTCGTGTCCACCCCGGCCACCGTGGCCGGCTCCCAATCGAAGGTCATGTCCCCAATGGTCACCGCGCAGCCCGGTTTGGCGCCTCGCTTCAGCAGTTGGTCCTCGACCCCCAGGCGGGCCAAGCGGTCACCCAGGTAGCCGACCGCCTCATCGTTGTCGAAGTTGGTCTGGTTGATCCAGCGTTCCGGTTGCTCACCGCGGACGATGAAACCGCCGTCGGCGTCGGACTCCACGGTGAAGCCGGTCCGTCCAGCGGCGATCGGACGGATCACCGGCCGGCGCGCCACTGGCTCAGGTTGCGCCGCACGGTACGCCGACACCATCTCGGCCAGCGCGAACGTCAACGGCCGCAAGCCCTCCCGACTGGCGGTGGACACGCTGAATACCGGCCAGCCGCGAGCGGTCACCTCCTCGGAGATGAACTCGGCCATCTCCCGGGCTTCCGGTACGTCGATCTTGTTGAGCACCACGGCCCGCGGCCGCTCAGTCAGATCGCCGAGCGTCGAATCCCCTTGCAAGGTCGGGGTGTAAGCGGCTAGTTCGGCTTCCAGCGCGTCGATGTCGGAGATTGGGTCGCGGCCCGGCTCCATGGTGGCGCAATCCACCACGTGCACCAGTACTGCACAGCGTTCGATGTGCCGCAGGAACTCCAGGCCCAGTCCTCGACCAGCCGAGGCACCCGGAATCAGGCCCGGGACGTCGGCGACGGTGTAGGTCTGCTCGCCCGCAGAGACCACGCCCAGATTCGGCGCCAGCGTGGTGAACGGGTAGTCGGCGATCTTCGGCTTGGCCGCCGAGATCACCGACACCAGCGAGGATTTTCCGGCCGACGGGAATCCGACCAGACCGACGTCGGCGACGGTCTTGAGTTCCAGGGTGAGGTCAGTGGCCTCACCCTTCTCCCCCAGCAGCGCGAAACCGGGCGCCTTGCGGGCGCGCGAAACCAGTGCCGCATTGCCCAGTCGGCCGCGTCCGCCGGCTGCCGCCTCGAAGCGGGCACCCGCACCTACCAGGTCGGCCAGCAGCCGCCCGTGTTCGTCGAGGACGACGGTGCCGTCGGGCACCTTGATCTCCAGGTCGGCGCCGGCGGCCCCGTCCTTGTTGTTGCCCTGGCCTTGCTTGCCGGACGCCGCAGCAATGTGCGGCCGGAAGTGAAAGTCGAGCAGCGTGTGCACCTGGGGGTCGACGACCAGCACGACACTGCCGCCACCGCCGCCGTTACCGCCGTCTGGGCCGCCGAGCGGCTTGAACTTCTCTCGGTGGATCGAGGCGCAGCCGTTGCCCCCGTCGCCGGCGCGAATATGGATGACTACGCGGTCGACGAACCGGGACATGGCGTTACTACCTATCCGGCGCCCGGAGGCGCCCAGTTACGCCGGCGACTCAGTCGCGGGCGACAGGCACGATGTTGATGAGCTTGCGGCCGCGCTTCACACCGAACTCAACCGCACCGGGTGCCGTGGCGAACAGGGTGTCGTCGCCGCCGCGCCCGACGTTGACGCCGGGATGGAAGTGAGTGCCGCGCTGGCGGACCAGGATCTCGCCGGCCTTGACGACCTGGCCGCCGAATCGCTTGACGCCGAGTCGCTGGGCGTTTGAGTCGCGCCCGTTACGTGAGCTGGAAGCGCCCTTCTTGTGTGCCATGTGGTTGTCTCCTGCTCAGTGTTGTTCGTTCTTCGCCTGACGGCTCATCACTTGATTCCGGTGACCTTGAGCACGGTCAGCTGCTGACGGTGACCCTGCCGCTTGTGGTAGCCGGTCTTGTTCTTGAACTTGTGGATGCGGATCTTGGGGCCCTTGGTGTGCTCCAGGATCTCGCCGGTGACCGCGACCTTCGCCAGCTTGGCGGCGTCGGTGGTGACGGTGGCACCGTCAACGACCAGCGCGACCGGCAGCGAGACCGACGATCCCGGCTCGGACTCGATCTTCTCAACCTTGAGCACGTCACCGACGGCAACCTTGTACTGCTTGCCGCCGGTTTTGACGATTGCGTACGTCGCCATCGTTGGTTTCTACCTCTGCTTCTCGGGCGCGCACGCCATCGGGACTTGCGCAGGTGTCTGGGGTTCTGTCCGCCGAGCTGTGGTTATTCCCGCCTGGCGACAACTGGTCAAGGGTACGTGACCAGCGGCTAAGGGGTCAAACCGGCACGACCTTAGATCGGCGGCCCGGCCGGTCGGGCCGCCGCACGCCGACGTCGGGGGCGCTCGACCACGGCCGCCACCACCGGTGCCTCAGGCTCGTCAAAGTCCTCGGAGTCCTCAGCATCGTCGGAGTCTTCGTCCTCATCGGACTCATCGATGACTTCCAGGTCGTCGTCGAAGTCTTCGTCGTCATCGTCGTCGAGATCGACTTCGTCGGCGTCTTCGTCCTCGTCGTCATCGACGTCTTCGTCGTCGACATCCTCATCGTCGACATCCTCGTCCTCGTCCTCCGTGTCGGCGAGGTCCTCATCGACCACGTCGGACTCCAGGTCATCCTGGGTGACCTCCTCGGTGCCTTCGTCGCCCTGCCCGGTGAGGTTCGCCAACAGCTCATCGGTCTCCGGCGCAGTCTCCTGCTCCTCGTCCGCCTCGTCGTGACTGGTGGCGGCAGCCATCGCCTTGAACATCGGGTGATCACCGGGCGTGTGCACCGGAACCTTGACGACCGCGGGTTCGTCGACCTTCGGCTTCTTCGAGCGCTTGCTGCGGCGGCTGCTGGTGCTGCCGCCGCCCGATTCCGTCTTGCGTCCCGGCGCGGCCGAGTCCACCGGGTCGGCGTGCAGCACGATGCCGCGCCCGGCGCAGTGCTGACACGAGGACGAGAACGCCTCGATCAGCCCGGTCCCCAGGCGTTTGCGGGTCAGCTGCACGAGCCCCAGCGACGTCACCTCCGAGACCTGATGGCGGGTGCGGTCGCGACCCAGCGCCTCGGTCAGCCGGCGCAGCACCAGGTCCCGGTTGGACTCCAGCACCATGTCGATGAAGTCGATGACGATGATGCCGCCGATGTCACGAAGGCGCAGCTGCCGCACGATCTCCTCGGCGGCCTCCAGGTTGTTCTTGGTCACCGTCTCCTCGAGGTTGCCCCCGGAGCCGGTGAACTTGCCGGTGTTGACGTCGACCACCGTCATCGCCTCGGTCCGGTCGATGACCAGCGTGCCACCCGAGGGCAGCCACACCTTGCGGTCCAGCGCCTTGGCCAGCTGCTCGTCGATGCGGTGCACGGCGAACACATTCGGCCCGGCCTGACCCTCCGGGCCGGTGGGCGCGGAGTAGCGGGTCAGCTTCGACACCAGCTCGGGGGCCACCGAGCCCACGTACTCGTTGATCGTGGCCCAGGCCTCGTCACCGGAGACCACCAACTCGGAGAAGTCTTCGTTGAACAGGTCGCGGATCA
This sequence comes from uncultured Mycolicibacter sp., assembly GCA_964292075.1. Taxonomy (GTDB): domain Bacteria; phylum Actinomycetota; class Actinomycetes; order Mycobacteriales; family Mycobacteriaceae; genus Mycobacterium. The sequence continues at coordinate 9,091 of CAXYUC010000012.1, read as the reverse complement.
CCTTGACCAGCACGTCGGGCTCTTCGTAGAGCGCCACGGCAGCACCGGCCGCTTTCCCCTTGGTCTCGGCCGCGGTGGCCTCGATCTGGGTCCAGCGCTCCTGGAGGCGTTCGACGTCGGCGCGGATGTCTTCTTCTTTGACACCCTCCGACGCGGTGCGGATGATGACGCCGGCATCGGCGGGCACCACCTCGCGCAGGATCTCCTTGAGCCGCTGACGTTCGGTGTCGGGCAGCTTGCGGCTGATCCCGGTCGACGACGCGCCCGGCACATAGACCAGGTAGCGACCGGCCAGTGACACCTGAGTGGTCAGCCTGGCGCCCTTGTGTCCGATGGGGTCCTTGCTGACCTGCACCACGACGTAGTCGCCGGGTTTGAGCGCCTGTTCGATCTTGCGGTTGGCGCCACCGAGCCCGGCCGCTTCCCAGTTCACCTCACCGGCGTAGAGCACGCCGTTGCGGCCCCGGCCGATGTCGACGAACGCGGCCTCCATCGACGGCAGCACATTCTGGACAATGCCCAGGTAGACGTTGCCCACCAGGGAGGTCGATGCGGCCGACGTCACGAAGTGCTCGACCATCACGCCGTCTTCCAGCACGGCGATCTGGGTGTAGCGGGCGCCCTGGTGCGGCGGCTCGGTCCGGACCCGGTCACGGACCACCATCCGGCGTTCGACGGCCTCGCGGCGCGCCAGGAATTCGGCCTCGCTCAGGATCGGCGGCCGGCGGCGCCCGGCGTCGCGGCCGTCGCGGCGGCGCTGCCGTTTGGCCTCCAGCCGTGTCGAGCCGGTGATGCCCTGGATCTCGTCGTCACCGGTGCCGCGGTCGCTCTTGGCGGACCGGCTGGTCTTGGCGCGCGGGGCCCGTTCGTGCACGACGGTGTTGGGCGGGTCGTCCGATGATGCGGCGTCCTCGTCTTCGCCGGTGCCGGCCTTGCGACGACGGCGACGGCGCCGGCGACGGTTGCCCGCGTCCTCGGCCGAGCCGCCGTCCTCGTCGGTGGCGTCCTCGGCGTCCTCGGCGTCCCCCTCCTCCTCCCCCTCCGCGGCGGAGTCGGCGGCCTCGGGCCCGTCGTGGGCGGCCGTGGGTGGCGCACCCTCGGACCCGCGGCCCCGGCCACGACCACGGCGACCACGGCGGCGGCGCCGGTTGGCCGGCCGGTCACCGTTCTCGTCATCGGTGTCGGTGTCGACGTCGGCACCGCCGAGGTCGTCGTCATCGGCCGAGTCGTCCGAGTCATCGTCGGTATCCACGTCGACGTCGCGGGGCACCGCGCGCTCAAAAGCGACCGGCTGTGGCGCGACGAACAACGGCATGTAATCAGCCCGCACGGGGGCCGGCTCCGGTGCCGTCTCCAGCAGCAGCCGGGACTCGGGCTCGTCGGGGACCTCGGCGGTTGCCTCGGCCTCAACAGCCTCCTGGAACAGTCCGCCGACAGCGGGTTCGGCGACCGAGTCCAGCAGGTCTCGGACCCGCACCGCCTCGACACGATCCACGCTGGAGTGGGCGCTGCGCGCCCGACCGTCCAGCTCGGTCAGCGCATCCAGCACCCGCCGGCTGGTGGTGCCGAGAACCCGCGCCAGCGAGTGCACCCGCAGTCGATCGGGCAACTCTTCCTGCTCGCTCGGCGCTGCCGATACCTCTGAGTCAGGGCCTTTAAAAAGAGATGGGTCTGCCACGTAAGTCTCCTCAAGCCCCCGGGCGCGTCGTTGCGACGCGGCCACGCGAGGACTTCTCGTTATGGGCCCGGCTCACTTACCCGGGCTTGTGGTGGTCTCGCTCCGAGAGGCTCGGGTTGAACCGACTCGGTGCCTGGCTGAATGAGAACCGGCGATCGGCGCCGCATCACATATCGCGACCGTCGCACTCGCCGAAGTCTTCATTCGGGTGTCGGACACCGGTCCGGTGACGTTCACCCGTTAGTCAGTATCCCACACAATCCACAGGGGCCGGACGAAAGGCGCTAACTCCGACGTCAGGCCAGTGTCATCGGGGCCGTCGGCGCCGACGGCTTCAGGTCGGGGAACCACAGCGCAATCTCACGCTCGGCCGACTCCGGCGAGTCCGAGCCGTGCACCAGGTTGAACTGGGTCTCCAGACCGAAGTCGCCACGGATGGTGCCCGGAGTGGCCTTGGCCACCGGGTCGGTGCCGCCGGCGAGCTGCCGGAACGCCTCGATCGCGCGCGGTCCTTCGACCACGGCGGCGACCACGGGACCTGAGGTGATGAAGTCCAGCAGCGACGCGAAGAACGCCTTGCCGTCGTGCTCGGCGTAGTGCTGCCGGGCCACGGCCTGCGGCACCGGCCGCAGTTCCAGGGCCGCCAACGTCAGGCCCTTCTTCTCGATGCGGTTGATGATCTCGCCCACCAGCCGACGGTTCACACCGTCCGGCTTGATCAGTACCAAAGTCCGCTCAGTCATGCAGCGCCGCTCCTGTCCCATCGTTCCGCTCTGCATCGTCGCCAGCGGCACGGGCGATAGCGTACCGGCCCGAGAGCCGGTTTCCTCAGGAGCGTCGCAAGACCACGGCACGGAAGTAGGCGATCAGCCCCCAGACCGCGGCGAACACCAGGCCCATCACGCCCACACCGGGATAAATCACGAACCCGGCGACCAGCACCAGCTGCAACGCCAGGTTGGCCCAGATCGCCCAGCTGCGGCCCTGAATACCGGCGAACAGCAGCAACACCAGCGCCAGGCCAAGCAGATACGCCAGCGAGAACGGCGTCAGACCGCCCCCGACAACGCTGACCACCGGCAGAGCCAGCAGCACCGTGATGGCTTCGAGTATCAGCGTCGCGGCCATCACGCCGCGAAAACCCCGCCACGGGTCGGGAACATCAGGCTGTTGGGTCACGCCGGGTCCTTCCCGAACAGCGAGCGAGCCGCACCGGCGGTGGCCACCGATCCGGTGATCACGATGCCGGCCCCCGAAGCTTCTCCCTCGGAGTCGTATTCGTCGACCAGCGCCGTAGCGGTGTCGATCGCATCCTCCAGCGTCTCAGTGGTGACCACCCGGTCGTCACCGAACCACCGCGCTGCCGCCACGGTGAGCGTCTCGACCTCCAGCGCCCGCGGAGAACCGTTATGGGTCACCACAATCCGGTCGAACGCCGGCTCCAGCGCCGCTAGAATTCCGTCCACATCCTTGTCACCCATCACGCTGACCACACCGACCAGATACCGGAAGTCGAAATCCTCGGCCAGGGCCTGGGCCAACACGGCGGCGCCGGCCGGGTTGTGCGCGGCGTCGACGAACACCGTGGGCGAGCTGCGCATCCGCTCCAGTCGGCCGGGACTGCGCGCCGCGGCGAAGCCCGCCCGAACGGTCTCGACATCGAGCTGACGCTCGGCGCCGGCCCCAAAGAACGCCTCCACCGCCGCCAGCGCCAGCACCGCGTTGTGGGCCTGATGCTCGCCGTGCAGCGGCAGAAAAATGTCGGAGTACACCCCGCCCAAGCCCTGCAGTTCCAGCACCTGCCCGCCGACCGCGAGTTGGCGACTGCGCACCGCAAACTCCGAGGTCTCCCGCGCCACCGCGGCGTCGGCGCGCACCGACTGCGCCAGCAACACTTCCATCACTTCGGGCACCTGGTGGGCGATCACCGCCACGGTGTCGGTCAGTTCGTCCGATGAGCGGTGAATGATGCCGGCCTTCTCCGCGGCGATCCCGGCGATGTCGTCACCGAGGTAGTCGACGTGGTCGATGCCGATCGGGGTGATGACGGCGACCGGAGCGTCGACGACGTTGGTGGCGTCCCAGCGACCGCCCATGCCGACTTCCACAATGGCGACATCGACTGGAGCGTCGGCGAATGCCGCGAACGCCATCGCGGTGAGCACCTCGAACTTGCTCATGGCCGGCCCGCCGTCGGCCTGCGAGGACGCGTCGACCATCTGCACGAAGGGCTCGATCTCGGCGTAGGTCTCCACATAGCGTGCCGGGCTGATCGGCTCGCCATCGATCGCAATGCGCTCGACAGCCGACTGCAGATGCGGGCTGGTGGTGCGCCCGGTACGGCGGCTGAACGCGGTCAGCAGCGCGTCGATCATCCGTACCACCGAGGTCTTGCCGTTGGTGCCGGCGACGTGGATGGAGGGGTAACTGCGCTGCGGCGAGCCGAGCAGTTCCAGCAGGGCGTTGATGCGGGTCAGGCTCGGCTCGATCTTGGTCTCGCCCCAACGCTGGTCCAGCAGGTGCTCGACCTGGAGCAGTGCCGCGATCTCGTCCGGGGTGGGCTCAGTGGTGCCGATCGGATGATCGGTCATGTCAGGCCGGCCAGACGCGCGGTGATGCGCTCCACTTCGTCACTGGCCAACTGCTGGCGACCGCGGATCTTGTCGACCACCGCCTCGGGCGCCTTGGCCAGGAAGGCTTCATTGCCCAGCTTCGCCGAGGTGGCCTCGAGCTCCTTGCGTGCGGTGGCCAGATCCTTCTCCAGCCGCCGGCGCTCGGCTTCGACGTCGACGGTGCCGGAGGTGTCCAGTTCGACAACGACGGTGCTTCCACCGCCCGTGGGGCCCAGCCGCACCTCAACGGTGGCGGACGGCGCGAATCCCTCGTCGGGTTCGGTCAGCCAAGCCTGGGAGGTCACCGCTGCCACCTGGGTGGCCAGGTCGGCGTCGTCGATGCCGGTCAGCCGGGCCGGAACCTTCTGCCGGTCACGCAGACCCTGGTCGCTGCGGAACCGGCGCACCTCGGTCACCAACTTCTGCATGTCGGTGATCCGTTGCGCGGCAACCTGGTCCAGTGCGATGCCCGACGAGGCCGGCCAGTCCGCGATCACCAGCGACTCCGCGCCGGTGAGCTCCTGCCACAGGGTTTCGGTGACGAACGGGATCACCGGGTGCAACAGCCGCAACAGCGTGTCGAGCACCGCGGCGAGCACGGCTGTGGTGTGCGTCCGTCCCTGCCCCAGCTGGGTCTTGGCCAATTCGACGTACCAGTCGCAGAACTCGTCCCAGGCGAAGTGGTACAGCGCCTCGCAGGCCCGACCGAACTCGTAGCCCTCGAACGCCGAATCCACTTCGGCACGAACCTCTTCCAGGCGCCCCAGGATCCAGCGGTCGGCGTCGGTCAGCTCCTCGGTCGCCGGCAGCGGCGGCGGTGGGGCGCCGTTCATCAGCGGGGACCGGGGCGCCCTGAAAGACTTGGTGAAGAAAGTGCCCGACGCGCGGGCGTGGTCCTCACCGATCGACAGGTCACTGCCGGGGCTCGCGCCGCGGGCCAGCGTGAACCGCAGGGCGTCGGCGCCGAACATCTCCACCCAGTCCAGCGGGTCGATCCCGTTACCGCGCGACTTGCTCATCTTGCGGCCGTGCTCGTCGCGGATCAGACCGTGCAGAAACACGTTGCGGAAGGGAACTTTGGCGTCGGGCAGCGCGGCATCGCCGCCGACGAAGGTGCCGAACATCATCATCCGGGCCACCCAGAAGAACAGGATGTCGTAGCCGGTCACCAAAACGCTTGTCGGATAGAACTTCTCCAGCTCCGGTGTGGCGTCCGGCCAGCCCATCGTGGAGAACGGCCACAACGCCGAGGAGAACCAGGTGTCCAGCACGTCGGGGTCCTGCTCCCAGCCCGCCGGCGGGGTCTCGTCCGGGCCGACGCAGACCTTTTCGCCGTTCGGCCCGTGCCAGATCGGGATGCGGTGGCCCCACCAGAGCTGGCGCGAGATGCACCAGTCGTGCATGTCGTCGACCCAGCCGAACCAGCGGGGCTCCAGGCTCTTCGGGTGAATGACGGTGTCGCCGTCTCGGACCGCGTCACCGGCGGCCTTGGCCAGCGAGGACACGTCGACCCACCACTGCATGGACAGCCGCGGTTCGATGACCTCGCCGCTGCGCTCGGAATGCCCGACGCTGTGCAGGTAGGGCCGCTTCTCGGCGACGATGCGGCCTTGCGCGGCCAGCGCTTCGCGCACCGCGACACGTGCCTCGAAACGGTCCATGCCGTCGAACTGCGTTCCGGTGCCGGTGATCCGGGCGCGTTCGTCCAGGATCGTCGGCATGTCCAGCTGGTGGCGCAGACCGATCTCGAAGTCGTTGGGATCGTGAGCGGGGGTGACTTTGACCGCGCCGGTGCCGAATTCAGGGTCAACGTGGGCGTCGGCGACCACGGCGATCTCGCGGTCCAAAAACGGGTGCGGCAGTGAGCTGCCCACCAGGTCGCGGTACCGGTCGTCGTCGGGATGCACCGCGATCGCGGTGTCACCGAGCATGGTCTCCAGCCGGGTGGTGGCCACAATGATATGAGGCTGCGCGTCCTCTAATGAGCCGTACCGGAACGACACCAGCTCGCCCTCGATGTCTTCGTACTTGACCTCGAGGTCGCTGATCGCGGTCTCCAGGACGGGCGACCAGTTGACCAGTCGTTCAGCCTGGTAGATCAGCCCCGCGTCGTAGAGCCGCTTGAAGATGGTGCGGACCGCCCGCGACAGGCCGTCGTCCATGGTGAAGCGTTCGCGACTCCAGTCCACGCCGTCGCCGAGCCGGCGCATCTGGCCCCCGATGGTGCCGCCGGACTCCCGCTTCCAGTCCCACACCTTCTCGATGAACAGCTCGCGGCCGAAGTCTTCCTTGGTCTTGCCGTCGGCGGTGAGTTGGCGTTCCACCACGCTCTGGGTGGCGATGCCGGCGTGGTCCATGCCCGGCAGCCACAACACCTCGTAGCCCTGCATCCGCTTGCGACGGGTCAACACGTCCATCAGGGTGTGGTCGAGTGCATGGCCCATGTGCAGGCTGCCGGTGACGTTGGGCGGGGGCAGCACGATCGAGTAGCCGGGCTTATCGCTGGTGGGATCCGCGGTGAAGTAGCCGGCATCCACCCAACGCTGGTAGATCGCGTCCTCGACCGCACCCGGCTCCCACGACTTGGGCAGGTGATCGGCGTTAGCGGCGTTGGGAGTGTCAGTCACCGGTCAATTCTAGGAATACCTGCCGAGCAGTCGCGAAAGCCCCCGGATCCCCCGCGGTTCGGGGGCTTTCACGACTGCCCACCCAGGTAGGGCTACTTCTTGCCGCCGTGCCGACCGCCGAGGATGTCGCCGATGGCGCCGCCGGTCTTGCCCCCGATCATGTTGCCCAGGATGCTGCCCATCGACTGGTTCTTGGCGGCGCCGCCACCGGACATGCCGCCCAGGATGCTGCCCAGGACGTCACCCAGGCCGCCACCGGAGGCCTGCTCGTGGGCCGGCTCGGCCTTCTGACCGGTCAGTTGCTTGCCGATGTAGGCGAGCACGATCGGCGCGATAATCGGCAGCAGCTTCTGCAGCAGGTCGTTGTTGCCCGCGCCGGCACCCGACAGCGCCGAGGCGACCTGGCTGGTGTCGTTGCCGCCGAAAATAGTGGAGATCACCTGTTGGCCTTCGGCGTGGCTGGCGCCCAGCGCGTTGTCCAGCAGTCCCTGGGCCGCGAAGGTGGCGGCGGTGTTGACGATGCTGTTGGCCTGGCCCGGGTCTTGGGCGTTCTGGCTCAACCCGCTAACCAGTACCGGCACCAGGGTGCGAATGGTGCTGTCCACTTCACCCGAGTCGGCGCCGAGCTGGTTGGCGATGTCCTGGATGGGGATCTGAGCGAAGAGATCGTCGAGGCCGGCCATGAGATTCCACCTTCGTTACTGGGTGCTGCTACGGGCAGCGGTCGAAAACGACACTAGCGGAAAGATCAGTGGCCGGCACCGAACAATGTGAGCCCGATCAGCGCAGTCGGGAAACCTCTAGCGTCACTCCCGCCGCAGGCAGTCTGGCCAGCAGCACATCGCCCATCGCGGCCGCCGGGGTGAGCACACCGTAGTGATCCGGAAGGGCGTCGCGGTCCAGCGCCAGCGCCAGCGCGCACTCGCCCAGCAGCACCGAGGTGGCCTGGTAGCCGGGGTCACCCCGCTGCGCCATGTCCGCCCGGTAGCGAGCTCCACTGCTGGTGGTCGTGTAGGTCTCGATGCGGTAATAGCCGTTCTCGCGGCGGCTGCGGCTGGGGCCGGTACCCGGTTTGGGCAACACCCGTTCCAACAATCCGGCCGGCACGAGCCGCAAGACGTGGCCGCCGACCCCGAAGGTCGCCTTGCCCATCCCAGTGGCCAGTCCAGACAGCGCAGGCGCCGCGGCCGACGAGCCGACGCTCATGTGCTCGGCGTAGCGGAAACGACGTCCGTAGGCCCAGTCCAGCAGTGCGTTGCTGCGCCGCACGATCCGGGTGTTGACCGGCGCCATGGCGAAGCCGGCGGTCCATATTCCGTCCAGTTCCGGTGCGATGTCGCGGCCCCGCCGCCAGGACAGGTCCGGCTCGGGGCCCAATCGGGGCTCGGCGGACCGATCTGAGCTCAGCGTGTAGGGATCAAACAACTGGCGTCGGGCCTGCGGATCGTCGGCTGCGGCGCTCAGCACCTCGATCATCGTCGCGAGGGTGCCGCCGGACGCCCCGCCGGAGGCTCCCCGCACAACGAAGTCGGTGTCAAGCAGGTCGCCGGTGCCGTCGTCGCGGGCGGCCCGATACAGGGCGTACACACTCATGTCCGACGGAATGGAGTCGAAGCCGCAGGCGTGCACGATTCGGGCCCGGTTGTCAGCGGCCTGCTCGTGGTAGCGATCGATGCTCTCCCGCACGAACAGCGTCTCGCCGGTGAGGTCGACGTAATCGGTGCCCGCCGCGGCGCAGGCCGCGACCAAGGGCATTCCATAGCGGGCGTAGGGGCCGACGGTGGTGATCACCACCCGGGTGCGGGCCGCCATCGCCTGCAGCGTTGCGGGCTTGTCGGCGTCGGCCATCACGATCGGCCAGTCTTGGGCTCGCGATCCGAGGCCGTCGCGGACCTCGCGCAACCGTTCCGCCGATCGGCCGGCCAGCCCGATCCGGGCGGCACTGCCGGCGCGGGCCAAGTACTGGGCGGTCAGCTTCCCGGCGAAACCGGTGGCTCCATACAGGATGACGTCGAGCTCACGAGGCTTGTCAGGCACGCGCCCGACGCTACTCTCGCCGGCCCGGACCCCTTCCGACGGCGACGGGGGCGGGGGGCCTTGCCCGCCCCCCCCCCCGCAGCCGCCGGGGGGGGGTGGGGCGGCGGCGGCGCGCCCCGGCCCGGCCCGCGCGGCCC
>CAXYUC010000011.1:0-45222 GCA_964292075.1 uncultured Mycolicibacter sp. | reverse complement strand
CCACCCCCGCCCCCGCCGCCGCCTCCCCCGCCGCCGCCCCCGGCGCCGGAGGCCCTCCCGTGACGGAGGAGACGACCGAACGCCCGATGCGCTCGCCCCGCCGGCTGGCAGCGGACCTGCGCAGCGCCGACGACCGCGACCTGCCCAGCCGCACCGATGTCATCGGTCACGCGCTGTCGAACACCATCGGCGGGCCGGTCGGCCGGCATGCCCTGATCGGGCGGTCCAGGTTCATGACGCCGCTGCGGGTGATGTTCCTGATCGCCGTGCTGTTCATGGCCCTGGGCTGGACCACCAAGTCGGCGTGCCTGCAGAGCACCGGCAGCGGTAGCCCCGACCAGCGGGTGGCCAACTGGGACAACGAGCGGGCGTACTTCGAGCTGTGCTATTCCGACGTCGTGCCGCTCTACACCGCGGAGCTACTGGATCAGGGCAAGTTCCCGTACAAGTCCAGCTGGGTGGAGAAGGACTCGTCGGGCAAGGAACAGACCCGCTACGACGGACTGCCCGCCGTGCGCTACATGGAATATCCGGTGCTGACCGGCCTGTACCAGTACGCGGCGATGGCCCTGGCGAAGACGTACACGGCGATCACCAAGGTGGTGAAGATCCCGGCATTGAGTGGGGTCGCCGAGGTGGTGGTGTTCTTCGACATCGTCGCGCTCGGTCTGGCACTGGCCTGGCTGGCGACGGTGTGGTCCACCGCCGGGCTGGCCGGTCGACGCATCTGGGACGCGGCGCTGGTGGCGGCATCGCCGCTGGTGATCTTCCAGATCTTCACCAACTTCGACGCGTTGGCCACCGCGTTCGCCGGGGCAGGCCTGTTGGCGTGGGCGCGGCGCCGCCCGACCGCGGCCGGAGTGCTGCTCGGTCTGGGCACCGCCGCCAAGCTGTACCCGGTACTGCTGCTGTTCCCGCTGCTGGTGCTGGGACTGCGCACCGGCCGGCTGCGGGAGGTCAAACGCACCGCGGTGGCCACCGCGGTCAGCTGGCTGGTGGTGAACCTGCCGGTCCTGCTGTACGCACCACGCGGCTGGAGCGAATTCTTCCGGCTCAACTCCCGCCGCGGCGATGACATGGATTCGCTCTACAACGTGGTGCGGTCGTTGACCGGCTGGCAGGGCTTCGACGGCGACCTGGGGATGTGGCAGCCCCCGACGGTGCTCAACGCCGTTGTCGCCGCGCTGTTCGCGCTGTGCTGCATCGGGATCGGCTACGTCGCGCTGACCGCGCCGCGGCGGCCGCGCGTCGCACAGTTGGCGTTCCTGGTGGTTGCGGCGTTCCTGCTGACCAACAAGGTCTGGAGTCCGCAGTTCTCGCTGTGGCTGGTGCCGCTGGCGGTGCTGGCCCTGCCGCACCGCCGGCTGCTGCTGGTCTGGATGACGGTCGATGCGCTGGTCTGGGTGCCGCGGATGTACTACCTCTACAGCGTTGCCGATCGGAGCCTGCCCGAGCAGTGGTTCACCGCCACGGTCCTGTTGCGTGACCTGGTGGTGGTGCTGCTGTGTGCGCTGGTGATCCGGCAGATCTACCGCCCGCAGGAAGATCTGGTGCGGGCTCATGGGTGGGCTGACGACCCGGCCGGTGGGGTGTTCGACCGGGCCCCCGATGCGCCACGGCGGTTCCGCGAGGCGCGACGGAGGAGAGGTGACGCTGGGACCGCCGCATGAACTCCACGCTGGCTGCCGGCCCGACTGCGACCAGACCCGGCGGTGGTGGCCCAAAGGGGAACCGGGGCGCAAGTGGGTGGTGCTGGCGGCCGGATTGATCGCGATGCTGCCCATCCGGGCCTCGGCTGGCCACAGTTTGAGCGCCGGGGTAGTTTGCGGACTCCGAAGTGGCGGCGATGCCGCCCGGAAGAACGTTCGTTTACCTGGACGATTTATTTTCGTGACATTGCTGTAATCTCGCGGGCGCGATGACTACCGCTCCCACATCCCCCGATGAACCGTTCACGCCGCAGGTTGCCATTATCGGACTGGCTTGCCGGCTTCCGGGTGGGATCGACTCGCCGCAACGGTTCTGGGAGGCATTGCTGCGCGGCGCCGACTTTATCGATGAAGTACCCGCAGACCGGTGGGATGTCGACAGCTACTACGGCTCCGAACCGGGCGAACCGGGTCGATCGGTATCCCGCTGGGGCGGCTTCCTGGACACCATCGGCGCGTTTGATGCCGACTTTTTCGGGATGACCGAGCCGGAGGCCATCGCGGTCGATCCGCAACACCGCCTGTTGCTGGAGACCTCGTGGGAGGCCGTCGAGCACGCCGGAATGGACCCGGCGACCTTGGCTCGATCGCAGACCGGCGTTTTCGTGGGGCTGACGCATAGCGACTACGAACTGCTGTCCGCCGAGTGCGGCGCCGCTGAGGGGCCGTACGGATTCACCGCTACCAACACCAGCTTTGCTTCCGCCCGGGTGTCGCAGGCCCTGGGACTTCACGGGCCGGCCGTCACGGTGGACACGGCGTGTTCCTCGGGCCTGATGGCGGTGCACCAAGCCTGCCGCAGCTTGCAGGTCGGTGAAAGCGAGCTCGCCCTGGCGGGCGGCGTGTCGGTGATGCTCGAACCCCGCAGGTCAGTTGCCGGCTCGCAGCAGGGCATGTTGTCCCCGACCGGCCGATGCCGGGCCTTCGATGCCGCCGCCGACGGATTCGTCGCGGGTGAAGGCTGCGTGGTGTTGCTACTCAAGCGATTGCCAGAGGCCATCCGCGATCACAACCGGATCCTGGCGGTGCTGCGCGGCAGTGCGGCCAATCAGGACGGCGGCACCGGAACGGCCGCGGAGCCCTCGAAGCCGGCGCAGGTCGCGGTGTATCAGGCCGCGTTGGCTGCCGCCGGCGTTGAAGCCGCCACGGTGGAGCTGGTTGAAGCACACGGTCTGGGAAACCCGGCCGCGGATCTGACCGAGTATGCCGGACTTGCCGCGGTCTACGGCACCGACGACCGCTGCTTCATGGGGTCGGTCAAGACCAACTTCGGGCACTGCCAGTCGGCATCGGGACCGCTGGGCCTGATGAAGGCGATACTCGCACTGCAGAACGGCACGGTCCCACGGCATCTGAACTTCACCCGGCTGCCGGACCAGCTGGCCGCGCTGGAGACCAACCTGGTTGTGCCGCAAGAAAATATGCCATGGCCCGCCAGCGGCGAGCACCCGCGTCGGGCCGCGGTGTCATCCCTTGGCCTGTCGGGCACCAACGTGCACGTCATCATCGAACAAGCCCCGGCGGTGCCGGCGGCAGTCGCCGAGCCGGCGACACAACCCGACCAACGGGCGCCCCTGCTCTTCCCGATATCGGCGACCTCCGCGTCACAGCTACGGGTGCCATCGGGCCGGCGGGCGGATTGGGTCGAGGAGCACGCCGCCGCGCTGACCGGTTCCGGTCCCGCCGATCTCGGCTACACACTGGCGCGGCGCCGGTCACACCGGCCGGTACGAACGGTCTTGGCGGCGAGCAACTTTAGTGAACTCGGCGAGGCGCTGCGCGAAATCGCCGGCGATGACCGGGCTTATCAGCCTGCCATCGGATCGGACGGCCGCGGTCCGGTGTGGGTGTTCTCCGAACAAACTCCCCAGTGGACCGCAATGGCGGCTTTGCCCGCCGAAGAACGGGATTTCGCTGCAGCGATCGCGAAGATGGAGCCGGCCGTCGCCGAAGAGTCGGGCTTTTCACTCGCCGAAACCATCGCTGCCGAGCTGCCGCCGACCGAAGTCGAGCGAGTCCAGCCGACGAGCTTTGCCATCCAGGTCGCACTGGCCGAAGCGATGAAGGCCCATGGGGTTCGGCCGGGCGCTGTCATAGGGCATTCGCTTGGGGAGACGGCGGCGGCCGTCGTAGCCGGCGGGCTGACCCTGCAGGACGGGCTCCGCGTCACCTGTCGCCGGGCACGGTTGATAGCGCGGATCGCCGGCAGCGGTGCCATGGCCACCGTGGAACTGCCTGCGCAGCAAGTGCTGTCGGAGCTATCCATTCGTGACGTATCCGACGCGGGGCTCGCCGTGGTCGAGTCGCCGGTGTCGACAACCATCGGCGGTGACGGAGAAGCTGTTCGAGACCTAGTGGCCGCCTGGCAGCAACAGGGAGTGTCGGCGCGCGAGGTGGCGGTCGCGGTCGCCGCGCACTCGCCACAGGTCGAACCGATCCTCAACGAGCTGGCTCAAGCCCTTGCCGACCTGAAGCCGACTGAGCCCGAGATCCCGTACTACTCCGCAACGCTGTGGTCGCCACGTGATCGGCCGTCATTCGACGGCCAGTACTGGGCGGACAACCTGCGTTACATGGCGCGGTTCGCAGCGGCTGTGCAGGCGGCGATCAAGGACGGCTACCGGGTGTTCGGAGACCTGACGTCGCACTCCCGTTTGGCTGAGGTCCTTGAGCAGAATGCCAGCAGCCTCGACATCCCGATCGTTGCGCTGACGGCGACCCCCCGAGAACACCAGTCCTGGAACGGATTGCGTGGGTTCGTCACGGACCTGCACAGCGCCGGAACCGCGGTGGACTTCGCAGCGCATTACCCGTCGGGGAAATTGGTGGAAGCGCCGCTGCCGACCTGGAACCACCGCGAGCTGATATTCAGCCGGGAGGACGCAGACGCCACGCGCCGCGGCGCGGCTGTCCGGGCCGTACACCCGTTGTTGGGAGCGCACGTACACCTATTGGAAGAACCCGAACGCCACGTCTGGCAAGGTGAAGTCGGAATTGTGGCGCACCCGTGGCTCGACGATCACCGGGTTCACAACGTGGCCATCCTGCCGGGAGCCGCCTACTGTGAGATGGCTCTGGCCGCCGCCCGTGCCAGCCTGGGCGATTCAGCCGAGATACGTGACGTTCGGTTTGAACAGATGCTGCCGCTCGACGAATGGACATCGGTGTCATCGGGGGCCGTGGTGGTGGCGCCCGGGGTCCTGGACTTCGCAGTGCACACCCGTCACGGCCGCGATCGCGTTGATTGCGCAACCGCCGTGTTGCACGCTCAGGCGGATGTTCGGCAACCGTCGGTCCGCGATATCGCCGCATTGCTGGCAGCACACCAGGTCCGCGTGGACGGCGCGGATCTGCGAAAAGCCTCCGACCGAAACGGAATTCAATACGGCCCGGCGTTCTCGGGTTTGGTCGCGGTCCGTTTCGGCGACGGCCGGCACACCATCGGTGCCACCGCGTTGGCCGAAGTCGCGCTGCCGGGGCCGGCGCGCCCTCAGCAGGGGCTCTATGAAGTGCATCCGGCCCTCCTCGAAGCGTGCATCATGTCTGCTGTCATGCGGCCCGACGTCCCACGCGCCGGCGATGGGGGACTGCTGCGGCCGGTCGGTGTGCGCAGGCTGCGCCGCCACCATCTGATCCGCGACGTGCGGTACTGCCTGAGCACAGTGACGGCTGCGCGAGCCGACGCCTGTGAGGTCGATCTGGAATTGATGGACGCCTCGGGCAATGTGTTGCTCACCGTTGAAGGTCTGCAATTCGCGGCCGGCCGGTCGGAGAGCGAGTCCGCTGAGCGCACCCTTGATGAGCGCCTGCTGACCATCGAGTGGGAGCTCCGCGATCAACCGGGTGCAGCGTCGACCGATGCGGGAAACTGGCTGCTGTTGAGCATGTCTGGCGCCACCGATACCCTGACCGATCGCCTCGGTGGGGTGCTCAACGGCGCAGGGGCGCAATCCCGCACGGTTTCGATGCCGATCGGCCACGGACCTGTGGCAGATGGGCTCAACGGGGTACTCAATGGCCAAACCGGAGTTGTTGTGGTCACCCCGCCGGCGCTTGACGGTTCCCACCCCCCGCAGCGCGGCCGGGACTTCGTGGCTTACCTGCTGGACGTCGTCACGCAGATGGTGGCGTTTCCCGGGGAGTCACCGCGGTTATATGTGGTGACCAGAGATGCCGCCGTGGTGCGACCGGGGGATCAGCCGAACCTGGAACAGGCGGGCCTGCGTGGGCTGCTACGGGTTGTCGACTCGGAGTATCCGCATTTGAAGGTCACCCAGATCGATGTGGACGGCAGCGCCGCCGAGCACGACGAGGCATTGGCCGCCCAGCTTGCGGCGCAACTTCAGAGCGGGTCCGAGGAGGACGAAACCGCTTGGCGAGACGGTGATTGGTACACCGCGCGGCTGCGCCCCGGCCCGCTCGGCCCAGCCGATCGGCGGACCACCGCGGTCGAGCACGGCCAAGACTGTCTGCGCCTGCAGCGCAGTGACCCGGCTGAGCCCGACTCGTGGGAACCCGTCGCCTACCCGCGAATTGAGCCTGGCCGAGGTCAGATCGAGGTCGCGGTGGCGGTCGCCGGTGTCAAGTGGGCCGAGGCGTCTCCCGTCGAGTACTCCGCCGAGGCACACCTGCAGCAGCTGGGCGCCGATTTCGCGGGCGTGGTGACGGCGGTCGGCCCTGATGTCACCGGCCACCGCGTGGGCGACCACGTCGGCGGGATTTCTCCCGACGGCTGTTGGAGCACGTTCATCACCTGCGATGCCCGGCTGGCGGCCACGCTGCCGGCGGAACTGCCGTTGACTGACGCCGCTGCGTGGCCGACCGCATACGCCACCGCCTGGTATGGGCTGCACGACCTAGCGCGCGTCACATCAGACGACAAGGTGCTGATCCATTGCGCAACCGGTGGCATCGGTCAGGCCGCGATCGCAATCGCACGAGCGGCCGGGTGCCAGGTCTTCGCCACCGCAGACAGCCCGCAGCGGCGACAAATGTTGCGCGACATGGGTATCGAACACGTCTACGACTCCAGCAATCTTGAGTTCGCCGATCGGATACGCCAGGACACGGCTGGCTACGGTGTCGACGTGGTGCTCAACTCGTTGTCCGGGGTGGCGCAACGCGTCGGAATCGAACTGTTGAGCTTCGGCGGCCGGTTCATCGAGCTGGGCAAGCAGGACGTCTACGGTGACAGCCGGCTTGGCCTGTTCCCGTTCCGCCGCAACCTGTCGCTACACGTGGTCGACTTGGCGCTGCTGGCGCACAGCCACCCAGAAACGGTCCAGCGATTGCTGTGCACCGTCTACCGAAATGCAGCTGACGGCAGCCTGCCGCAGCCGCAGACCACGCACCACCCCTTGCTGGACGCGTCCGTCGCCCTGCGCCTGGCTGACGGCGACGACTGCGCGGCAACGGTTTTGCTGGACGCGCCGCAGACCGGCAGCACCGTAGCGGCGGTGCCACCGGCGCAGGTCCGGCTTTTCCGGGCCGATGGCGCCTACATCGTCACCGGTGGCACCGGCGGGGCCGGGTTGTACCTGGCTGCTGAGATGGCCGCGGCGGGTTGTGGCCGCATCGTGCTGAACGGCGATTCGGCACCGGACAGGCAAGCGCAACAGGCTATCGAGCGGTTGCGCGCACTGGGCACCGATATTCAGGTGGAATGCGGTGATATAGCGGAGCCCGAGACGGCGGGCCGGCTGGTGGCGGCGGCGATGGCGTCGGGCCTGCCGGTGCGCGGCGTACTGCATGCGGCCAGCGCGGTGGGCGAAGCACCGTTGACCGAGATCACCGATCACCTCGTTGACCGTTGCTGGGCGCCGAAGGTCTACGGCGCGTGGAACCTGCACCAGTCCTTGCAGGAAGGAGTAGCCGCTCAACCGTTGGACTGGTTCTGTGCGTTCTCCTCGACTGCGGCGCTGATCGGCTCGCCGGGGCAGGGCGCCGCCGCAGCAGCCGACAGTTGGTTGGACGCATTCGGACGCTGGCGCCAGGCGCAGGGCTTGGCAGCCACCGTGATCGGCTGGGGGCCGTGGGCCGAGACCGGCAGCTCCGCTGACTCTGCCGACGGCGTGCAGGCTGCGATCACGTCCGCCGAAGCCGCCCGCGCCTTCCACGCTGTGCTGAGCTATGGCCGCGCGTACGTCGGATACGCGCCACTCACCCGCGCACCGTGGTTGGCGGCGTTGGCGCACCGCAGCCCGTTTGCCGAGGCGTTCCGGCCGGTGCGCCGAAGCAGTCCCGACGCGCAGAGGTTCCTCGCAGAACTGAAGGAGCTCCCGCCCGACGAGTGGTTGGGCTCGATACTGCACCTGGTCTCCGACCAGATCAGTCTGCTGTTGCGTCGTACCGTTGACCCGGACCGGCCGCTGCCCGAATATGGCCTGGATTCGTTGGCTAGCTTGGAGTTTCGCACCCGGGTCGAAACGGAGACCGGCGTCCGGGTCGGTCCTGCCCAACTCACCACGGTGCGTGGCCTGTCCCAGCACGTGTGCGACCAGCTGGTCGCCCGTGTAGAACATGCGGACTCTCCCGGTGGTAGGTAGTTTGGGTGGGTTGGCCGCTGTCCCGAGCTGCCAGCCGACGTGTTGTTCGCCGGAGAAGAGGAGCCGACGTTGCGTGTAGGGCCATTGGCGTTGGGGACGTTGGCGGACTGGAAACCCGAGGCCGGGCCCACCGTGGTGTGGCAGCCGTCGGCTGCTGCGCTGGCCGCGGCGCGCCGGGCGCCGGTCAACGCCGTGCCGGCCAGTTACATGCAGGAACAACACATTCGCGGCTACATCGACCAGACTGCCGCCGGACTCGACTACTCGCGCCTGATGGTGCTCAGTTGCGACATGGCGGGCCGCTGCGATCGGCGTGCCATTGACTACATCATCAATGCACACGTACGGCGGCACGAGACCTACCGCAGCTGGTTCGAGCAGGCCGACGACGGACGCCTTGTTCGCCACGTTATCCAGGACGCGGCCGAGATCGAGTTCGTCCCGGTCGATCACGGCGAACTGGCGTTGCCGCAGGTACGCGATCTGCTGAAGGAAACGCCCGATCCGTTGCAGTGGGACTGCTTCCGGTTCGGGATCATTCAGGGCAAGAGCCACTTCACGTTCTTCGCCAGCATCGACCACGTGCATGTGGACGCCGCGGTCGCCGGGGTGACGTTGATGGAGCTCTATTTCATGTACAACGCGCTGGTGGCCGGCGGAGCGCCGCTGGAGTTGCCGCCCGCGGGAAATTACAGCGAGTTCTGCGTCCGTCAGCACCAGTTCACCTCTGCGCTCACCCAAGAGTCGCCCGAGATCCAGGCCTGGCGAACCTTCGCCGAACACAACGACCACAGCCTGCCGGGTTTCCCGCTGCCGCTCGGCGACCCCGCACAGCCGTGCGACGCGGCCATGGTCACCGTCACCATGCTGGATGAAAAGCAGACCATCGATTTCGAGTCGGCGTGCACCGACGCGAGCACCCGTTTCATCGGTGGCGTCCTGGCGTGCTGCGGCCTGGCTCATCGCGAATTGACCGGTGAGTCCACCTACTACGGACTCACCCCGCGTGACACCCGCAGATCCCCGGAGGATGACCTCACCCTGGGCTGGTTCACCGGCCTGATCCCGATCACCGTTCCCATCGGGGATTCCTCATTTGCGGACGCCGCCAACGCCGCGCAGATGTCATTCGATTCGGGCAGAACGCTGGCCGACGTGCCCTATCAGCGGGTGCGCGAGTTGGTACCCAGCTTGGGCAAACCACCACCGAATTTTCCCGTCATCAATTTCCTCGACGCCGGGGCCGCCCCGTTGTCGGCTTTGATCGCCGCGGGCCTGGACGACCTGAACATCGGGGTCTTCAGCGACGGCCGGTACTCGTATCAGATGTCGCTCTACGTGATCCGGGTGGGGGAGGAGACCGCCGTCACCGCGGTGTTCCCCGACAACCCGGAGGCCCACGAATCGGTGGCGCGCTACCTGGCGTTGTTGAAGTCCGTGTTTGAGCGGATTGCCGACCAGAGCCATGGGGAAAAGGTGGCATGAGCCCAGCCCCATTCGCGGTGAATCTCACGCTCACCAGCTGGCGCCGGAGGTGAACTTATCTTCGGCCGGCTAGGCGACTTCGTGGTGCGACGCCCGTGGCCGGTGATCGGCTTCTGGGCGCTGTTGGTGGTGCTGCTGCCGCTGTTCGCGCCGTCGCTGACCGACATGGCGCAGCGTCATCCGGTCGCGGTGCTGCCCGCCCAAGCCCCGTCCGTGTCGGCTTCGGCCAAGATCTCCGCCGCCTTCGATGAGGACGGCTCGGAAAACGTGCTGACCGTGCTGCTCAGCGACGAACAGGGTTTGAGTCCCGCCGATGACGCGGTCTACCGCACGTTGGTGGACCGGCTGCGGCACGACACCGAGAACGTGGTGATGCTGCAGGACCTGCATGCCACCCCGGCGCTGCGGGAGGTGCTCGCCAGCAGCGACGGCAACGCGTGGATCCTGCCGGTCGGGCTGGCCGGCGAGTTGGGCACGCCCGAGTCCTACGCGGCATACCTGCGAGTCGCCGAGATCGTCAAGCAGACCGTTGCCGGATCGACCCTGACCGCCGACGTCACCGGCCCGGCGGCCACCGTCGCCGACCTGACCGATGCCGGGGCGCGCGATCGCCTGGCCATTGAGTCCGCGATCACCGTCTTGCTGTTGATCATTCTGGCGGTCATTTACCGCAATCCGGTCACCATGGTGCTGCCGCTGATCACCATCGGTGCGTCGTTGGTGACCGCGCAGGCGGTGGTCGCGGCGGTCTCACTGGCTACCGGCATGGCTGTCTCAAACCAGGCCATCGTGCTGCTCAGTGCGTTGATCGCCGGCGTCGGAACCGATTACGTCGTCTTTCTGGTCAGCCGCTATCACGACTACGTGCGGATAGGGACGGGCACGGCCGAAGACAATCAGCAGGCGGTGCGGCGGGCCCTGACGTCGATCGGCAAGGTGATCGCCGCCTCCGCTGCGACCGTGGCCGTGACCCTAATGGGAATGGGCTTCGCCAAACTGGGGGTGTTCGCCACCACCGGCCCGGTCCTGGCGATCGGGATCGCGGTGGCTTTCCTCGCGGCGATCACCCTGCTGCCGGCCATCCTGACGTTGGCTGGGCCGCGCGGATGGGTGGCGCCGCGTCGCGAGCGGGCTGCCCGACTTTGGCGGCGGACCGGGGTGCGAATCGTTCGGCGGCCCAAGACATATCTGATCGGAAGTCTGGCGCTGCTGCTGGCCCTGGGCAGTGCCGCGGGGCTGATTCGGTTCAACTACGACGACCGCAAGCAATTGCCGGATTCCGTCGCGAGCTCGGTGGGGTATGCCGCTTTGGACCGGCACTTCCCGGTCAACCAAACGATCCCGGAGTACTTGCTGGTGCAGTCTCCCAACGACTTACGCACTCCGCGGGCGCTTGCCGACATGGAGCAGATGGCATACCGGATCAGCCAGATCCCGGGTATCGCCGCCGTCCGCGGTGTCACCCGGCCCCGAGGCGAGTCACTTGAGGAGGCCCGAGCGACCTACCAAGCCGGCGAAGTCGGCGATCAGTTGGGCGATGCCGCCGGCCTGATCGCCGAGCGCGATGGTGACCTCGACCGGCTATCCACGGGCTCCCGGAAGCTGGCAAACGGCCTCGGAGATCTGAACACCCAAGTCAGCCAGTCCATTGGTAGCGTGCGCAGTCTGGTCGACGCGTTGGCGTATCTGCAAAATCAGTTCGGTGGAAACAAGACGTTCGGTGAAATCGACCAGGCCGCAAGGTTGCTCAACAGCATCCGGGCGCTCGGCGACGCCCTGCAGGTGAACTTCGCCGGACTCGCGTCCAGCTTCGACTGGGTCGATCCCGTCACCGAGTCCCTCGATGCCAGCCCGACCTGCGATGCCAACCCGATTTGCGGGACGGCGCGAGCCGAGTTCCGCAAGCTGCAAAACGCCCGTGCCGCAGGCACTCTCGATGAGATCTCGTCGCTCTTTCGGCAACTGCAATCGGCGCAGCCCTCGCAGACAGTGTCGTCGGCGGTCAACGGGCTGAGCCGCTCCCTGCAGTCGGCCGCGCTGTCGCTGCACGCGCTGGGATTCGACAACCCGCGCCGGGTGCAGCGGAAGATCATCGAGATGCAGAACGGCACCAACGACCTCGCCGCCGCCGGTCGCCAGGTAGCGGACGGGGTGCAACTCCTCGTCGACCAGACCAAGGAACTGGGACTGGGATTAGACACCGCGTCGGCGTTTCTCATGACGATGGGCCACGACGCGTCCCAGCCGTCGATGGCGGGGTTCAATGTGCCACGAGAGGTTCTGGCCACCGAGGATTTCAAGAGGCTGGCGCACACCTTCGTCTCGCCCGACGGGCATTCGGTGCGCTACTTCATCCAAACCGATGAAGATCCGTTCAGCATCAAGGCTATGGACCAGGTCAACGCCATCCTTGCCACCGCCCAGGCGGCGCAGCCCAACACCACCCTTGCCGATGCCTCGATATCGATCTCCGGATACCCGGTCACGCTGCGTGATATCCGTGACTACTACGAGCGGGATATTCGGCTCATCGTCGTCCTGACCACCCTGGTGGTGCTGCTGATCCTGACCGTTCTGCTGCGAGCGGTTGTCGCCCCGATCTATCTGGTGGGCTCGGTGATCATCTCGTACCTGTCGGCGGTCGGGCTTGGCGCCCTGGTCTTCCAGGTGATGTTGGGTCAGCAATTGCATTGGAGCGTGCCAGGTTTGGCATTTGTGGTGCTGGTGGCGGTGGGCGCCGACTACAACATGTTGCTCGCATCCCGATTGCGCGACGAATCGCCGCTGGGCGTGCGGACCAGCGTTATCCGCACGGTCGGGTCAACCGGTGCGGTGATCACCGCAGCGGGCCTCATTTTCGCCTCCGCCATGTTCGGACTGATGTTCGCCAGTGTCGGTGCTGTCGTGCAGGGCGGCTTCGTGATCGGCGCCGGCATCCTGGTCGACACCTTTGTGGTGCGCAGTATCACCGTGCCCGCCGTGGCCGCGCTGCTGGGACGGGCCAATTGGTGGCCCGCGCGTCCGTGGCTGCAGCCCCGGCCCGACGATCGGAAACGCGAAACCACCAGCGGCAGTGCGATCGAGACGGTGACCGACGCCTGACGCGATGGGTCAGCCGGTGAACCCGAAGAAGCTGCGAAGCTTGCCGACGGTGTCGTCGACGGCGCTGTTGGTCTCCGGTCCCAGAACCTGCACCACATCCATCCCTGCCGGGCTGACTGAAATCGGTCGGGTGGCCGGGTCGTCATTGCGGGAATACCCGGCGTCGACCTGTGGCTGGAGGAAGGCGTCGAGCTGGTCGACCACATCGTCGGGCACGCCGGCGAAGCGCAGCGGCATGGTCAGCGGCAGGTGGTTGATGGGAATCAGATAGGACGTTGTCGTCGCGCCCCGGGAGTTGACCGTGGACCTGATGTTTTGGGCCGGCACATCAGCGGGCGTGGTGAACGCGGCCGGAGTGTGCACGATTGCGGCACCGAGAAGTGCGTTGGCCACTGACCACACATTGTCGGGCCGGTCGGGGAAATCGGCCATGCCGTCGTAAGCGGCGACGATCCGATTGGTGTCGTACTGGCTGTCTACCTCCGGGGGCATCACGTAGTCGTCCAGTGGCAGCCGGCTACCTGGCGGAAAGAGTCCGGAAAGAAAGCTCTTCCCGAATGCGTGCTTTCCCATGGGGGAGCCGAACGTCGAGAACTGCAGCATGTGCGGTGGCGGCGCGCTGGGATCATTGGCGAGCCGGACCTGCTCCTTGTCCAGGGCCATGGTGCCCTGAGACAACCCGACCACGGCGGCCGGCTCGGTCCCCCGACGAATCATTGCATCCAGGCTGTCGGTTGCCGCGTCCACCGCGGCGGCCACCGTCACGTTGTCGCGGGTAGCGTCGGGCGCGAACATGGTGGGCACCCACCGGAACATCGCACCGGCCGGGTAGTCGATGATCTCCCGCTTCTTGTTCGGGAAATAACCGGCGCCGGCGCGTCGGGTGTAGTCCGCCCACGGTATGCCGGGGGGCCGCGCACCGCCGACCGCATAGACGACATCGTTGGTCGCCGCATCGCCTACGGGCGGCGGCGTCGGAGCCGGTGCCGGCGCAACCCACGGGGTATCGATCGGACGTGCCGGGGTCGCGGTAGCGGTGCTGGCGCTCAATTCACTAGCCGAACCGGCGAGCCAGACCGCGAGAGCTCCGGCGACCAGTCGTTTCATCGCTAACCCCTTCAGCCGTGCAGGCCCGCTGTCGGGCACAACGTCCACCTTCTCACAGACCTAGGACGCCGGCAGTGCAAAGGACACCGCCTACGGCGGCCAGCAGCGCCGCGACCTGGCCCGGCCGACGTTGCCGACCCCACTTGTTCAGCGCTGCCATGAACGCGCGGGTGGCGTGCGGAGCCACCAGGTAGGCCAGCAGGGGAATCTCGACGAGCGCAAACGCCAACACATTGAATGTCAGCAGTGCGCCGACCTTTGTGCTGGTGGCGGCGCCGGAGGCGACGATGATCGCCAACGCGGCCAGATAGTCCACCGACGGCAGCGCGATACCCAGCCCGGCTGTTCCGGCCACCCACAGCGACCGACCTTTGAGCAATCGCTGGGCCCGCGCAGAGAATCCGACCGGGACGGAATCGGAACCAGCCGGAGGCATCCCGCGGGGTCGGGCGGTCAACACTCTGACGACGAGAACCGCGGCTGTCAGCAGCGCCAGCGCGCCGATGACGATCTGAACCCGCGGCAAGGTCAGTCCGGACGACTCGGTCACCGAGGGTGGTAAGAGGAACAACACCACCAGACCGCCGGTTGTCCCCATCACGAAGCCGCCGCACAGGAACGCCATCAGTTGCAGGACCGGCCTGGGCCGGTTCAACATCAGCAGTGTCAAACCGATGCGAACCGGCTCAACGCTGGTGGCAGCCGCCATCACCAGCAGGGCTATCCACATGCTGCGACTTCGTAACGGGGGGACGCGGCCGGCTCAGCGGTCCATTCGGGTGAACTGCTGGCTCTGGTACTGCTCGACGCAGGCGGCCCGGCGGACTTTGCCGCTGGTGGTGATGGGAATCGATCCCGGTCCTACCAGCACAACATCAGCGACGGTCACCCCGTGGACTTGGGAGATCGCTGCCTGCACATCGTTTTTCAGGACGGCAAGCCGCTCCGCGGTGTCCTCGGCGGATTCGCCGCGATCCCGAACTTCGATGATGGTGACCAGGGTCTCGTCCTCGTTGACGGGCACCGCGATGGCCGCGACACGACTCCCGCTGATCTCTTGAAGGGTGGCTTCGATGTCCTCGGGGTAGTGATTGCGCCCGCGGATGATCAGCAGATCTTTCATGCGGCCGACGATGAACAGCTCATCCTCGGAGATGAATCCGAGGTCGCCGGTCCTTAGCCACGGGCCGGTCGGGGTGCCTTCGGACGCCCTGACCAGTGTCGCGGCGAACACCTCCTGGGTCTGTTCCGGCTTGTTCCAGTAGCCGGCGGCGACATTGGCACCGGCGGTCCAGATCTCGCCGACAGTTCCCACCGTGCATTCGGCGCACGTTTCGGGGTCCACGATGCGCACCACCGGCGATTTCGGGACACCGTAGGTGAGCAGGGGCGTGCCCTCCTCTGTGCCGGACCGCTGCGCACTGCCGCGCGTCAACTTCTCCGACTCGAAGTAGACCGTCTGCGGCGGCCCCTCCACGTCGAGGGTGGCGACGTACAGCGTGGCCTCGGCCAGCCCGTACGCGGGGTGCAGAGCCCGCGCGCGGAAGTTGTAGGGGCCGAAGCGGTGCAGGAAGCGCTCCAAAGTCGCGGGGTGGACCCGTTCGCTGCCGCTGACGATGCCCAGCACGTCGCCCAGGTCGCGGCCGGCCAGGTCCTCGTCGGTGGTCTTTCGCGCCGCCAGTTCGAAGGCGAAATTCGGCGCCGCCGAAAATGCCCGGGTGTGGCTGGCCATTGCTTGGATCCAGCGCGCTGGACGCTGCAGGAACGCCACGGGGCTGGTCAGCTCGCAACGGTAGCCACCGAGGACCGGTGCGATGATGCCCAGGATCAAGCCCAGATCGTGGTAGAAGGGCAGCCACGACACGATTGTGGTG
Source organism: uncultured Mycolicibacter sp. (assembly GCA_964292075.1). Taxonomy (GTDB): domain Bacteria; phylum Actinomycetota; class Actinomycetes; order Mycobacteriales; family Mycobacteriaceae; genus Mycobacterium. Next base: position 29,400 of record CAXYUC010000011.1, on the reverse strand, counting down.
TCGGGCGGTGCCACCCCGTTGAACTCCGGGAAGTAGCCGGCCATGAACTGCCGGAAGTTCACCTGAAGGTTGCGGTGCGAAACCATCACGCCAGCAGGAAGGCGAGTCGAGCCCGAGGTGTACTGCAGATACGCCACACCGCCGGAATCGACAGGTTGATCACCCATGGCGACGCTGGCATCCAGATCCAACGCGTCGACAGCGACGACGGTTGCCGTGGAGTCGGCCCCGGATTCGCGCACATACTCGGCAACCAGATCTGCGGCCCCGGTCGTGGTCAGGACGACGGACGGCGCGGTGTCGGTGAGCACGGCGCTGACCCGCTCGTCGTGTGCACCGGGATGCGGCACCGGCAGGGGCACCGCGATGAATCCCGCCTGGATGGCGCCGAGGAAGGCCGCGACGTAGCCGAGACCCTGAGGGGCGAGGATGACGGCCCGGTCCCCGGCAGCGCCGTGCTGCTTGAGTTCGCGGGCGACATTGAGGGCACGCCGGTAGACCTGTGACCAGGACAGCGTCTCAGCGACACCGTCCCAGTCCTGCTCGTAGTCGGTGTAGGTGTAGGCGGGGTCATCGGGGGAGAGGAAGGCGCGTTCGCGCAGCAAAGTTAACAGGGAGACATCGGACATGGCGGTGAGGCTACCGTCACAATGCGACACTCGCGCGCCAAGCGTCTGCCGATGCCCTGGCGGCGCAATTTCGCCGTGGCCCGGTTGGTCCGGTAACCTAGCCCGGTTGCCGACGCAGGCGACCCTCCTGCCGTGGACACCTCCACGGCCGCACTACGACCATAGGAGGTGATGAGGTTCCCATGCGTCCATACGAAATCATGGTCATCCTTGACCCCACTCTTGACGAGCGCACCGTTGCCCCGTCCCTGGAGACGTTCCTGAACGTCATCCGCAAGGACGGCGGATCGGTCGACAAGGTCGACATCTGGGGCAAGCGCCGCCTGGCCTACGAGATCGCCAAGCATGCCGAGGGCATCTACGCGATCATCGACGTCAAGGCCGAACCGGCCACCGTGTCCGAACTCGACCGTCAGCTCAGCCTGAACGAGTCGGTGCTCCGCACCAAGGTGATGCGCACCGACAAGTCGTAGCCGACTGTCGCAGCCGTTGCGTAGGCTCAAGCTGCGAATGCAGCATCAAGCGCTGCCACCGATCCTAGGAGGGCCCCGTGGCTGTAGGTGACACCACGATCACCGTCGTTGGAAACCTGACCGCGGACCCGGATCTGCGGTTCACTCCCTCGGGGGCGGCGGTCGCCAACTTCACGGTGGCCTCCACTCCGCGGGTCTTTGACCGGCAGAGCAATGAGTGGAAGGACGGCGACGCGCTGTTCCTGCGGTGCAACATCTGGCGCGAGGCCGCCGAGAATGTGGCCGAGAGCCTCACCCGCGGATCGCGGGTGATCGTCACCGGGCGGCTGCGGCAACGGTCCTTCGAGACCCGCGAGGGCGAGAAGCGCACCGTCTACGAGGTGGAGGTCGACGAAGTCGGCCCCTCGTTGCGGTACGCCACCGCCAAGATCAACAAGGTCAGCCGCGGCGGCGGCGGAGGCGGCTTCGGCGGGGGCGGCGGCATGTCAGCCCCGTCCGGCCCGTCCGGCGCGTCCGGCCCGCCCGCGGAAGACCCGTGGGGCAGTGCTCCGGCGTCCGGCTCCTTCGGGGGCGCCGACGACGAGCCGCCCTTTTAGACAAGCGAACCTCAGTACGAAAGAGAATAGGTAGATGGCCAAAACCAACAAGCGGCGTCCGGCTCCTGAGAAGCCGATCAAGGCTCGCAAGTGCGCATTCTGCTCCAACAAGAAGCAGGTGATCGACTACAAGGACACCTCGCTGCTGCGCACCTACATCAGTGAGCGGGGCAAGATCCGCGCCCGTCGTGTGACCGGCAACTGCGTTCAGCACCAGCGCGACGTCGCGCTCGCGGTGAAGAACGCCCGCGAGGTTGCCTTGCTGCCCTTCACCTCGTCGGCGCGCTAGCCGACCACTTAATCCGAGAAAGTACGAAACGATGAAGCTCATTTTGACCGCTGAGGTGGACCACCTCGGAGCGGCCGGAGACACCGTCGAGGTCAAGGACGGATACGGCCGCAACTACCTGCTCCCGCGGGGGCTGGCCATCGTCGCCACGCGCGGCGCGCAGAAGCAGGCCGACGACATCCGTCGGGCCCGCGAGACCAAGCAGGTGCGCGACCTGGACCACGCCAAGGAGCTCAAGGGAGCTCTGCAGGCGCTGGGCACGGTCACGTTGCCGGTGAAGACCTCCGGCGACTCGGGCAAGCTGTTCGGCTCGGTGACCGCCGCTGACGTGGTCGCCGCCATCAAGAGGGCCGGCGGGCCGAACCTCGACCGGCGGATCGTCCGGCTGCCCAAGGCCCACATCAAGGCCGTCGGTAGCCACCCGGTGTCGGTGCCCCTGCACCCCGACGTGAACGTGGACGTCACCCTCGACGTCGCCGCGGCAAACTAAGCACGCACCTCAGCAGCCCCGGCAGCGCCCTGATCGGCGCCGCCGGGGCTTTGCTGTGTTCGGATGAGGGCCAGGCGGGTTAGCGCTGGCTAACTTTTGGACCCGCGTACAAGTGTGGGGCCGTTTACCTTGATGTGGAATCGCGTCTACCTGTCCGCAAAGCAACACGCCCAAGGCGGCAACCTTTGACGACACGCCGAAGAGATTGTCTTCCACAATCAAAACACCCCTCGTTACCGCCGTCACCTGCGGGGATAACCCCGGTGAGAAGAGCAATCCACAAGTCTTCCCCACCGTCCCAAACAAATGGGGGACCGGTGTGCACACTTAATCCACACCTTTGTGAACAAGCTCGTTTGGTACGGCCGCCAGCAACGCCTACCGTCAACGCGGCACGGCACAACGGGGGTGGCCAGAGATGTCATAGCCACCGGATATGTTCGGCCCATTAACGCCGGATAGGCATTCGGTCCTGCCAGTGGAGGAGGAGGGGCGCATGGCGGTAGTCGACGACCGTGGTCACTCTGAGCTGGAGGAGCCACCGCGCGAAGACGTCGGCCGCCAACCACCCCAGGATCTCGCCGCAGAGCAGTCGGTGCTCGGGGGCATGCTGCTGAGCAAGGACGCCATCGCCGACGTGCTGGAGCGGTTGCGGCCCGCTGACTTCTACCGCCCGGTGCACCAGAACATCTACGACTCGATTCTGGACCTCTACGGGCGCGGTGAGCCGGCCGACGCGGTCACCGTGGCTGCCGAGCTCGATCGCCGCGGCCTGCTGCGCCGGGTGGGCGGCGCCCCGTACCTGCACACGCTGATCTCCACGGTGCCCACCGCGGCCAATGCCGGCTACTACGCCACGATCGTCGCGGAGAAGGCGATCCTGCGCCGGCTGGTGGAGGCCGGCACTCGAGTGGTGCAGTACGGCTACGCCGGTGCCGAGGGTGCCGATGTGGCCGAGATCGTCGACCGCGCCCAGGCCGAGATCTACGAGGTGGCCGACCGCCGGAGCTCCGAGGACTTCGTTCCGCTGGAAGACCTGCTGCAGCCCACCATGGACGAGATCGACGCGATCGCCTCGCACGGCGGTATCGCGCGCGGTGTGCCGACCGGCTTCACTGATCTCGATGAGGTGACCAACGGGCTGCACCCGGGACAGATGATCATCATTGCGGCGCGGCCCGGTATGGGGAAATCCACACTGGCACTTGACTTTATGCGGTCATGCTCGATTAAGAACCGGATGGCCAGCGTCATCTTTTCGCTGGAAATGAGCAAGTCCGAGATCGTCATGCGTTTGCTCTCCGCAGAAGCCAAGATCAAACTCGGCGACATGCGCTCGGGACGGATGACAGACGACGATTGGACCCGGCTGGCGCGGCGGATGAGCGAGATCAGCGAGGCGCCGCTCTACATCGATGATTCGCCGAACCTGACCATGATGGAGATCCGCGCCAAAGCCCGCCGGCTCAAGCAGAAGGCCGACCTGCGACTGGTGGCGGTCGACTACATGCAGCTGATGACCTCCGGCAAGAAGGTCGAGTCGCGCCAGCAGGAGGTGTCGGAATTCTCCCGGAACCTCAAGCTACTGGCCAAGGAGCTCGAGGTGCCGGTGATCGCGCTGAGCCAGCTCAACCGTGGTCCCGAGCAGCGCACCGACAAGAAGCCGATGCTGGCAGATCTCCGTGAAAGTGGATCTTTAGAGCAAGATGCGGACATGGTTATACTTTTGCATCGTCCCGACGCGTTCGAGCGTGACGACCCGCGCGGCGGTGAGGCGGACCTGATTCTGGCCAAGCACCGTAACGGGCCGACGAAGACCGTGACGGTGGCGCACCAGCTGCACTTGTCGCGGTTTACCAACATGGCGCACTGATCGCGACCGATTTGTAGGGCTGTAGGTTCTCACGCAAGGTGGCGGAATCTCACGACTGATGGCGGAGTGATGGCGGATCCGCCACTTTCGTGAGACACGCGGGTTCTTCAATCCCAAGGTTGTGTCGACGGCCATGTGACGATCAGGTCACCAAAGGAGTCTGATCCGATTGCAGGGCCGAGGTGATCGTCATGGGCCGCAGTGGAGACAAGGCCTCGGCTGCCTCTGTCTCATACCGACGTGCTGACGACCTGAGCGAAGTTGCACGAGAGTGGACTGCGGCTGGGATCGACGAACTGGCCAATGCGGCTCCTTGGCGGACCTTTCGGTGGCGCCGCGGGCAGAAGCACTACTCGGGAACCTATTGGTCGAGCACCGTTGGCCGTCATGTCATCTACGAATCGCGACTTGAGTTGGCACGCCTGCTTTTTGCCGACTTCGACGTTAGTGTTCGGCAGATCGTCGCACAACCGTTTCTGCTCCGGGCTGCGGTCGGCCGCAAGCCGCGCAGGCATATTCCGGACTATCTGCTGGTCACGGATGCGGGCCCTGTAGTCGTGGATGTGAAGCCTGCCCGGCGTCTCGCCGATCCCAAGGTGGCCTTCACATTCGAGTGGACTCGTGCACTCGTTGAGGCGCGCGGCTGGCGTTATGAAGTGGCGACCGAGCCTATCGCAGTGGAGCTGGAGAATGTCCGCTTCCTCGCGGGGTATCGGCGTGACTGGTTGTTCTGCCCGGAGCTGCTGGGGCGGCTACGGGAGAAGAAGCTAAACGGGTCAGCACTCGCGGACGCGTTCAGGTGTTTGCCGGGTGCGCCGGCTCGCACCGTCAAATCAGCTGTGCTGCATCTTCTCTGGCGGCAGGAGTTGTTAATCGATCTTGGCACGCCACTGAGCGGACGAACGCAACTGAGGAGGCCGGCATGACTTCAGCTGGGGTACGAATCGGCGTGGGCACTCGGCTTGTGCACGACGGGGAGTTGGTGGAGATCGTTGAGATCCATACCAGCCAGAAGGGGATGGACGTCGTGCTGAAGGGCGCATCCAAGCAAGCCCTCATCCGTGCCCGGCTCAACGATCTGCTCATCTCAAGCGGCACGCGAGTGATCCCGGAACGGGGCGGGCCGGACGGAGATGACGACTTCGACCCTGCCGGGGTCGTGCTCGCTCAGCTCAGTGATGCTGAGCGGAACGAGGTGATCGAGCGAGCAGCGCACGTGCGTGAGGTGCTTACTGGGTTCCGTTCGGGTAGTGAGGAATTAGCGCTTCCCGAGGAACCGAGGCCGGAATACCAGACCGATGTGCCTCTGTCGAGACGTTACGCGAGCAAAGCGCGCGAAATTGGTGCAGGGGTGCGCTCCGTCGAGCGTTGGGTTCAGCAGTTCCAGAGGAACGGTGAAGCGGGTCTGGCGTCGACACGCGATAGAAGGACAGCTGGCCTGGGTGCGAACGTGGATCCGCGGTGGACCGAGACCGCGGTTGAAGTGATGGTGGAGCACACTGACCAGTCTCGTCCATCGCAGACGATGGTGATCACGCGGGCCAACGCCAGAGTGGTCGCACGGTTTGGCGAGGGGGTGGTGGAGTTGCCCTCGCGTGCGACGGCGTTCCGTGTTCTTGCCGAGTTAGAGAACCGGTACCCGACGTTTCGGTTGAGCACGAAGAGGAACCGCGACATCGCCGACCGGCCGGACGGCGTGTACGGGAAACTACACCCGACGCGGCCGGGTGAGTACCTGCTACTGGATACCACGCGGCTGGACGTCTTCGCCCTGGATCCGGTGACATTGCGGTGGGTGCAGGCAGAGCTGACGGTCGGGATGGACTGGTACACCCGTTGTGTAATCGGGATCAGGGTGACACCGGTGTCGACGAAGTCGGTGGACGCCGCGGCGGTGCTGTATCAGGCGTACCGGCCGGGGCCGGCGGGTAAGGACTGGCCGGCCCATGCGGTGTGGCCCGAGCACGGTGTACCGAGATCAGTTCTGGTCGATGTTCACGCCATGGAGGGACCGTTCGTCGGCGCGGCCGCTCCGGCGATCGTGCCGGAAACCTTGGTGATCGATCACGGCAAGATCTACGTATCCGAGCACTTGACGAGTGTGTGTGCGCGGATGGGCATTTCGATACAGCCCGCACGGTTGCGGACGGGTCGGGATAAGGGGCCGGTGGAGCGGTTTTTCCGCACTATCCGCGAGGACCTGCTGCAAGTCTTACCGGGATACAAAGGCCCGGACGTGCACTCCCGCGGGTTGGATCCGGAATCGGAGGCGTTCTTCAACCTTGACGAGTTGGAGGCGATCATCCGCGAGTGGGTGGCCGTGGTGTATCACCACCGACCCCACGACAGCCTGGTTGATCCGCATGTGCCGGGACTGCGGATGTCGCCGGCGCAGATGTTCGAGCACGGCATCGCGCGCGCCGGCTATATCGAGGCCCCGCGTGATCCCGATCTGGCCTACGAGTTTCTCAAGACCGAATTCCGCAAGATTCAACACTACGGGGTCGACTTCGGTAACCGCCGCTACAACGGCCCCGCGTTGAACCCGTACCGCAACATGACCAGCCCGTACAGAGGGAAAGCCAAGGGCCGCTGGCCGCTTCATTACGACCCCGACGACATCACCCGGGTCTACTTCCGCGATCCGGACACCCGCAAGTGGCACACCCTGGTGTGGGAGCACGCTCCGTCGCTGGAGATGCCTTTGAGCGAGGACGCGCTGCAATTCGCGCGCAAGCTCGCTGCCTCGAAGTACACCTATCTCGATGATCGGCTGGCGGTCGCTGATTTGTTGGAGCGGTGGAACCTCGGGCTGGGCTCCACGCTGGCCGAGCGGCGCATGGCGTTGCGGCTCTCCCGCGAAGACTCCCTAATTGACCAGGGTGAGCCGCAGGACGAGGTTGCTACCCTGCCGTCGGTCGCCCGCGTATTGGCGACCACGGATCCACCCCCAGCCGAGGTGGCCGACGCGCTGACCGAGGGACCCGATCCCGAGACCGGTGATGACGACGCCGAGGAGGATCTCGACGACGACGCCAACGACTTCTACGCCGACGCCCTGGAAGACGCGTGATGGCCACGAAGGCGGCGGTACAACAGGCAACCGAGGTTCGGTTGGACAATCTGACGTTGGCCCGCAAAGAGGGTTGGCAGCGGTTCGTCAACACCCCTGCACGCATCCCGCCAGAGCCGTTGACCCGCAGGCAGCTTGAGGCGCTCAGCGAGGACGCCTACGACGACTACAACCGGCAACGCCGAGAATGGCACGCCAACCTCGGCCCGGTTAAGACACCACAACTTTCCGCGCTGCATGAGGATTTGTCGGACATCGTCGACAGCAACGCGCACGATGGAGACAAAGCCAAAGGCGCGGTGGCGATTGACGCCTTCCCGGGTCTGGGCAAGACCACCTCGGTGCTGGCGTTCGCCCGCCAGTATCATCGCCGGGAGATCAAAGCGTTGGGTGAAACCACCGACTGTGGAGCCGAGCGTTGGCCAGTATGCCGGGTCGGGTTGACCGGCAACACCGGCATGAAGGAATTCAACAGGGCGATGCTGGAGTTCTTCGCCCACCCCGGTACACGCCGTGGCACCGCGGCGGACTACGCCCGCCGCGCCCTGGACTGCGTCCTGTCATGTCAGGTACGTGTCCTGATTGTCGACGATCTGCATTTTCTGCGATGGCGAAATACCGTCGGGGTCGAGATCAGCAACCACTTCAAATACATCGCCAACGAGTTCCCGGTCACGTTGATCTTCGTCGGGGTGGGGTTGGCGGCACGGGGCCTTTTCTCCGAAGGTTTCACCTATGAGGATGCAGTAATCGCCCAGACCGGAAGACGCACAACCAAGCTCGGCATGCGCCCGTTCACCATCGATACCGACGAGGGCCGACGCGAATGGCGCCAACTCCTCCTTGCACTAGAGCAGCGGATCGTGCTGGCCGACAAACGCCCCGGCACTCTCGCCGACGACCTTTCGGATTACCTGTTTGCGCGTAGCACCGGACACATCGGGTCGCTGATGACGTTGATCAACCGGAGCTGTCAGCGAGCGGTGCGTACCGGCGCCGAAGCCGTGTCGCGTGAGCTGATGGACCAGGTCAAGAACGACGCGGCCTCGGAGAAAGCCCGCCTGGAACTTGAGACCGCATTCCAGGCACGCCGGTTGACGACCAGGGTCGACAAGGCCGGATGAACACCGCGCGAGCCTTGCCGATCCGTGTCCGGCCCATCCCGGGTGAAGGCCTGGACTCCTGGCTAGAGGCGCTCGCCCGCCGCACCCACACCGCGTTCGGTGACCTGTTGACCGCGGTCGGCCTAAGCCCCGATCACCGGCGGGGCACCACTGCCTGGATTGTGCAGCTGACAGCTGGGGAGGCGGTGGCGATCAGCGCGGCCGCCGGGATCACTTCCAGCACGCTTGAGGCGATGACGCTGGCCCGCTACGCGGGCAGCGTGGTACGCATCAATGGTGACGGTCGGACGCTGAACCGGACGTTTCCCTGGACCCGCAACAGCGGATCGCGGTTCTGCCCAGCATGTTTGCGACGCACCGACGGGAGGTGGCAGTTGGCGTGGCGGCTGGGCTGGACATTTGCATGCACCGAACACCACTGCCTGCTGGTCGACTCCTGCCCCGCTTGCGGCGGGGTGCAGCGGCGCCGCGCACACGTCGTCGAGGTCGTTCCACACGCAGGGCGCTGTACCTGTCCGGCCGACGGCGCCACCGGCCGCAGCCCAGCTCGGTGCGACGCGGCGCTCGCTGCGGCACCGGCGATCGTTTTCGATCCCGACCACCCGGTCGTGCACGCCCAACGCATCGTCGATGCCATCATCGACTCCGAAAACACCGCGTTCGGCGTCTACCGCACGACGCCTCGGCCGCGGATCGACGTTTTGGCCGATATCCGGGCTGTTGCCGGGCGGGTACTGGCGTACGCCACCCCACAAGATCTCAAGGCCCTCATCCCAGATGATCTACTTGTCGCCCACCAGGAAGCGCTTCGACCAGGGCTCGCGCCCGGCGAGGTGAAGCCCGGGCTGGCCGCACCGACGCGGTCCGCAGCCGCGGCACTCGGCGTCGTCGCCGCTGTGCGTGCACTCGACATGCCCGATATCGCTTCGGCTGGAGACGAACTTCGCTGGCTGGTGACCTGCTCGCGCAAGCGCGGGTTCGCGGTCAGCGCAACAAATATCGGTTGGGGAAAGAGCACCTCATCGCAGCTTGCAGGGGTCCAGCTCGCCGCGCTCGGACCGCTGCTGAAACCCAGCGATCAATTGCGCTACCGGATCGGTTCGACGCTGCCGGCCCGGCCGGCGTCCTGTGCGGCACACCCAATTGGGTTGGCTTGCCGGTTGCCGTCGATGATGTGGCCAGGGTGGTCGCTTCGCCTGTCGGTTCCGAACTGCCGCCAGCGACAGCTACGCGCGGCGTTATCGGTCGCGGTGCTGCTGGTCAACAGCCGACTCAACCTCGCCCAGGCGACACGGCTGATCGACAGCCACATCGAAGGCCACGGCGTCTCACGGGTTCTGCAGCTCCTCGAACAACACCAGCAATGGCATCAGATTCGGTGTGCCCTGCTGCGAATTGCTGAATTCCTGGCCGACCACGGCGGGCCGATTGACTACCAACGCCGTCGCCGACTCGACTACACCGGGCTGCTGCCTGACAAGACCTGGTCGCAGATCTGCCGTGATACCGCGACCCCTGGGCCACGGGCGATCCGGGCCCGGATCGCCCGATGCTTTCTGATCGAACGGCTCAGCGGCATGCCGGCCCGCGTTGCTCCAGGCATCGGCGACGGCAACGCGTTTCGCAGCAAGGTCGCTGACTTCCCGGCACGTCTCACCGACGACCTGGCCCGCGCACTTGACGAGCACACCTACCAATTCCTCGCCGATCACGGGATCGATGCCGAGCCCGCAGTCTGGTATCCACCGACCGAGCTGTTCGACGAGCTCGACCTACCCGGACCCAACCCCACCGCGGTCGACCCCGCGGAGCTGCACCGCGCCATGACGAGCGAAGAAGGCAAGCTCGGTGCGGTCGCGGCTCGTCTGGACACCGACCTCGACACGGTGCGCTACCTGCTTGAAAGACACCCCGTGCCACATGCCGCACCAACAGCGCCGGTGCCGCCGAATCGCAACCGCGCCTACTACACCGCAACGAAAGCACTTCCACGCGACCGGCTCACCGATCTTTACCACCGGCAGCACATGTCGCTGCGCGACATCGCCGCTACCGTCGGCGTCAGCCGCCAGACCGTGGCACGTCTGGCCAACGACTATCACGTCGGGCTGCGAGCACCCGGCCGGCGAGAACGCAAGGCACCCAGCCGTGATAACACTGCCGGAATCCTTGTGAACGTAGCAAGCCAGAAACCCGCCCAACGGAGGCGCACGGACACCGTGCGCTAGAAAGGGCTTGGCGAATGATGTCGGTTCGATCGTTGCCGATTCGTGTCGCCCCCATACCTGGTGAAGCGATCGACTCATGGTTGGAATTCACCGCCAACCGACTTGCCGTCTCATGGGGGGAGATGCTCGATGCATTGGGTTTGCCACCGGGCGGCAGCGGCTACCCACCCTGGGCGGTAGACGCCTCACGTGGTCAATTGCAGGACATCTCACACGCCACCGGCGTCTCCGTGGTGCAGTTGCAGAAGATGCTGCTGCGGCACTACAACGGCCACGCCCTCGTCCTCGAAGGCAGCAGCCTGATTTATTCGGCATCATCACCGTGGACCCGCCGCTCGGGTTCACGGTACTGCCCAGAATGCCTACGCGACTCCGGTGGCCGGTGGCAGTTAGCGTGGCGCCTAGGTTGGGCATTTGCCTGCGTGCGGCATCGCTGCCTTCTGGTCGACACGTGTCCAACTTGTGGACGGATACCCAGAATCAGCGTGCCGCCCAGTTGCGCAAACCCACAACCGGGCCACTGCGCCAGTGCCCCCACCAGTGAGCGGCCGGTACGCCGAAGCCGCGCCGAGCGATGCGCAGCTGACCTCACCGCTGCCTGCGTGGTGAAGCTGCCAGTCGGACACCCCGTGCTGGCAGGCCAACAGCTGCTTGACTCCGTCATCAGTACCGGCTCCGCCCGATTCGGCGTGTACCGGAACCGTCCGCCGTCAGCCATCCGCGCCTTGTCGGATGTGCGGGTGCTAGCGCAGCGGATTTTGACCTTCAGTGGCCGGGAAGAACTTCGCCAGCATCTGCCCGCGGATACTCCGTTGCCGGTCGACGCGACCGGGGTTCAGGTCGGAGACAGATACGTGCGACGGAAGCTGATTGGCGGCGATCGACCCACGACGGCAGTGGTCACTGCAGCCGGTGTTGTCGCCGCGCTCGACATCTTGTGCGCCACTTCGATCGACGATGCCGGCGCGCGTATGCGGTGGGTGACCGACTGTTGCCGGAGCGGCGGCGCGTCGACGTCGCCGGCGGCCGTTTTGGACTGGGGGGCCGGCACCAGTGAGGTCCTCGACGGGGTGCTGCTGGCGGCGATCAGCCCGCAAATGCTGGTGTCGGATCAGTTGAGGTTTCAGACCATGACCGCGCTGCCGCGCCGCCCTACCAGCCCCAGGAGCGCCGAACTCAATCGGTGCACACCGTCCATGCTGTGGCCGGCGTGGGCGCAGCCACTGACCGTGCCAGGCAGCCGACGGCTGCATCACCGGCTTGCGCTTTCCGCGGCGATCCAGATCACCGGAACCGATCAAACCCCGGAGGAGGCTTGTGCCCGTCTGGGAGGCCATCTGCTGCCTACCGAGATGTCTCGCGTGTTGAAACTGTTCCAGTCTGAGCGGATGTGGCGGCAGAGCACTACAGCATTGGTCCGGATGGCTGATTTCCTCGCCGAGCACGGTGCGCCCATCGATTATGCGCGCCGGCGCCGGCTGGACTATCAAGATCTGCTTCCCGACGATCAGTGGCGCAGAATCTATCGACATTCAGACGCCCTGGCGATCGGTAACCGGACCGCGGTCGCTGCACGCATGTTCCTCTACGAGCTGATCTCCGGACAGCCCGCTGCCAGACCGTCGGGTCGTGCGGCATTCAGCCTGTTCAGCTTTCCGCGTTGCTTGACCCCCAACCTGCTGGCGGGACTAACTGATCACGGCAGGCAATTCCTCGCCGACCATGGAATCGTCGACGAGCCGGTCACGTGGGAGCCCCCGTCGTCGGTGTTCGACGGAGTGTGTCTGCCCGGGGTCGCGGCCGTTGATGCGATCGACCGAGCCCGCCTGTTCGAGCTGCTGCGCACCGGGGAGAAGAGACGATCAATGTCGGAGGTGGCCAAGATGTTAGGCACCACCAACGACGCGCTCTACGATCATCTATGCAGTCGACCGCTACCGCCGCGACCGCCGGAATCCGAATACCTGATCAAGGCCCAGCGACACCATGTCAGAGCGGCACGAGAAAAGCTGCCCCGGGAGCGGTTGAAGGCGATGTACCGCAGCGAGGGCCTCAGCATCCGAACGATCGCAACCCGAACGCACTTGAGTCGACATACGGTCAGGGAGATGATCGATGAATACGGCATCGCACCGCCGGTCACGCCGACCCGAAACCCGATCACCGTCGATCCCGACTGGGTCAAAGAGCAGTACCTGTTCGAACTGAGAACCTTCCCCGAGATCGCCGCGGAGATCGGTGTAAGCGCATCCGGTTTGACGCGGTGGGCCCACCGACGAAACATCCGACGCGGCGGCCGGGGCAGGCAGAATCACTCGGCAGCGTTGAATGCGCACCGGCAGGCGCAATCTTCGCCACCGTTGCTCAAGGCCGCACTGGCTCAGCCGGGAGGATGGGACAGGCTGCAGCGGTTCCGCCGTGTAGCGAATTTTCCGTCGTTGGATCTGGCAGCTGAATCGATCGGTACAACCCCGTGCACCCTGTCGCGCCAGATAGGGCGCTTGGAACGCGAAACCGGTGGAGTATTGATTGAACGGGCTACAAAGGCCCGCCCTATGGTCGTGACGGAGCATGGCTGGACCGTGATCCGTGCGATTGCGGAACTTGAAAAGGTATGGGCTCTGAAGTGAGCGCGTACGTGACACTGCAAGGCCACCTCCGTGAAATCGTTTGCAGCTGTCGTCGACACACCGGTAAGACGTTCTTCCTCGAAGCCCTCGGCCAGCAGATTATCGAGGCCAGCATGCCGTGGCCTGGTTCACCCTCGAGCAGATCGGCGTACTGGTGCGAGCGCACCGCGCCGACGACTCGTTGAACAAGGCCATCGCCAAAATCGTGCGGGCCGAACTCGTCGTCATCGACGACGTCGGACTGCTACCGGTAGGCACCGATGCCGCCGAAGGCCTCTACCGCATCGTGGAGGCCGCCTACGAGCGCAAATCGGTGGCGATGTCATCAAACCTGCACCCCAGCGGCTTCGACGAGCTGATGCCCAAGACACTGGCCACCGCCACCGTTGACCGCCTCCTGCACCACTCCCACCTCTGCCAGACCAGCGGGGACTCCGTCCGGCTGACCCAGGCACTGCAAGGACAGGGGGTCAAAGCCCTGGCCTAACCAACCCACGAAACACCGGTGGCGGACACCCCCACCCGGGCAGATCCATGTCCGCCACCGGGCAGTTCTTAATGGCCACCCACGGGCAGTTCTCGTGGCCGCCAGTGGGCACTTTCAGATGACCGTTGACAGCACTGTACTTCCGCACGCGGGCCTCACGATGAACGACAATCTCATCTGGCCTGGCTTGATCCTCGTCGTCGTGGGGATGTTGGGGGTGATTAGCGGTGTGGCAACTGCCGCTTACGGACGTTACGAATGGCTGCCCACCACGGTGCTAATAGCCGCGCTCGGCTGGGTCTTCGGGGTTATCTGGCTCGTCGTGGAGCGTCGCCGGGTAGCCCGTGTCGACGCGCAGAGGTACGCCGCATACCCCGGGGGCTGCACGCGGCCGGGGGCTGGGCGCGGGTAAGCGCCAGGTGATCACAAGCAGTGATCAGATGACGCGCACGATGCTGTCGGTGAGGCTGCAGGCGGTGGTCGGGGCTCTCCGATTTGAGGGCTGTCGACCCCAGATTGCAAAGGCATCCGGGAGGCCGGGGAAACGTCGGAGGTAGCAACGGGGCCCCACGCGCTCATTCGTCCGTCGGGTCCATCACATATCGCTGCGGACGGTGCCTTCATCGGCTACAGTTGCTGCAGGCGATGAAGCTCGCCTTAACTGCCAGCGCTGGCTGATGGCTTCTACCACGGGAACGAAACCTGGTAGAAAGCAGGAGGCAGCGAAATGGCTTCACATATCGCAAATTTGCCCACCAGTGCCAACCTGGCCACCTCTGGCAACGCACCCGTCTGTGGCCATCGCATCAGCGACTGGGATGTTGAAGACGTTACGGCCTGGGAGGCCGGTAACAGTGTCATCGCCCGGCGCAACCTGATTTGGTCGACGGCGACCATGCATGTTGCTTTTTCGGTGTGGTCGCTGTGGTCGGTGGTGGTGTTGTTTATGCCCGAGTCCGTCTATGGACTCACCTTAGGCGACAAGTTGCTGCTGGGTGCGACGGCGACCCTGGTCGGCGGGTGTGTACGCACTCCCTACACGCTGGCCAATGCCGCCTTCGGCGGCCGAAATTGGGCGACCTTCTCGTCACTGGTGTTGCTGATTCCGACCGCCGGCACGCTGGTGTTGCTGGCGCACCCCGGCCAGCCATTGTGGATGTATGTAGTGTGTGCGGCGCTGACCGGATTGGGCGGCGGCAATTACGCGGCGTCGCTGGCCAATGTCGATGCCTTCTACCCGCAGCGGCTCAAGGGCTTAGCACTCGGCGTGGCCGGCGGGATCGGCAATCTCGGGGTGGCGGCCATCCAGCTGGTCGGGCTGCTGGCGCTCGCGACGGTGAGTAATCATCAGCCGTGCTGGGTGTGTGCGATCTACCTCGTACTGCTGTCGGCCGTTGGGGTTGGTGCGGCGATGCGCATGGACAACCTGGACCAGCGCGGCGCTAAGGCCGCTACCGTACGGTCGATCCTGGCGATGCCCGACACCTGGGTGATCTCGCTGCTCTACAGTGCGGCGTTCGGCTCGTTCATCGGCTTCGCATTTGCCTTCGTGCAGGTGCTGTACGTTAATTTCGCAGACAGCGGCCAAAGCGCCGATCAAGCCGCGTTACACGCCGCTCAAATCGCGTTTGTGGGGCCGCTGTTGGCGGCGGTGGCCCGCATCTACGGTGGCCGGTTGGCGGACCGCTACGGCGGCGGCCGCGTCACATTCGGGGTGTTTACCGGGATGGCCGCGGCCACTTCGCTGTTGGTGACCGTTAGCACCCACGATGACCACGCTGCCGGTCCGGTGTCGGCGGCCACCATGGTGGGCTTCATCGGCTCCTTCATGGCGTTGTTCATCCTGGCGGGCATGGGAAACGGATCGGTGATGAAGCTGATCCCGTCAGTATTCGAGAAGCACAGCTACGCGCTGAACGTCAGCGAAGCCGACCGCCAAGAGTGGTCACGGTCCCGCTCTGGCGCTCTGATCGGGTTCGCCACCGCGGTCGGTGCGTTCGGCGGGGCGGCAATAAACCTGGCGTTGCGGCAGGCCTATGTCAGCAGTGGCACCGAGACTCCGGCATTTTGGATTTTCCTCGCCGCGTACTTGCTCGCGTTGGCCCTGACCTGGATGAGGTACGTGCGCTCCCGATCGATGCCCCCGGTGGCCACGACAGTTGGTCGAACATACCGTTCGAGTGGACCGAACACACTCGTATGTCAGTCGGTAGAGCAGAGTGGAAGGCAGGACTGGACATGACTTCTGAATTGTCTTCGAATCCAAGTGATTTGCCGCCAGAACCCGGACCAAGCTTGGAAGCGCTGCTCGATCAAGGCCCCCGTCAGGGTATGCGGGATGGTCGCAGAGTGCAGATCGGGTATTGGGCGGGAGCGATTCCAGAGGAGATGGCGCAGGTGCCGACCGTTCGGGTGGGCCGGCGCTGGGTGTCGTCGCTGTGGCTGATCCCGATCGGTGTCGCCGGGCTGGTCGTCACGATTGCGTTGGCACAACAGCTGCGCCGGTATGGCTGGATGCAGGACTTCATCACCGCCTACCCAGGGACATCGACGAGCGTCACACCGGCGATACCCACCGGCTTTCCGGCTTGGTTGCGCTGGCAGCACCTGTTCAACATCGTCTTCATGATGTTTTTGATGCGGGCCGGACTGCAGATTTTAGCTGATCACCCGAGGCTGTATCTCAACCCCGGCTGCCGGCCGGGCAGCGCGTGGTTTCGGATGCGGGGTCCGGTGCCACCGGATCGGATGGATGAAGGCGAACCGGCCCGCATGTGGACCGCCAAGGACGATTCGGTGGGGTTGCCGAAATGGCTGGGCATACCCGGTGTCCGCCACACCGTTGGGCTGGCGCGCTGGTGGCATTTCAGTTTCGATCTGCTGTGGCTGCTCAACGGACTGGTGTTCTATGTGCTGCTGTTCGCCAGCGGTGAATGGCGCCGGATCGTCCCGCAGTCCTGGGCGGTGTTTCCCGATGCGGCCTCGACGATGGTGCAGTACGCATCGCTGGACTTCCCGGCCAACGAAGGTTTCACCAACTACAACGGGCTGCAGCTGATCGCCTACTTCACCACGGTGTTCATCGCCGCCCCGGTGGCGTTCGTCACCGGCTTGCTGCAGGCGCCGTCGATCGCCGCCCGGTTCGGCTTCGACCGGGGCCCGCTCAATCAACAGGTTGCTCGGACCGTTCACTTCGCGATGCTGCTGTGGATGGTGGTGTTCATCGTGATGCACACCCTGATGGTGTTCACCACTGGTTTGGTGGACAACCTCAACCACATCGTGTTGGGCACCGACACCCAATCGTATTGGGCAGTACTGATTTACCTGCTCTCCATGGCGGTGATCACGGTGCTGTGGCTGGCCGCCTCACCGCTGACGCTGCGCTACCCGGCGGCGATCCGCCGAGTGGGGATCGCGACGGTGGGCTGGCTCAAGGACCTGATGGAGCGCCCACACCCGAAGGCCACCTATGCCGAGAAGGACATCTCGCCGTATCTGTGGCCCAACGGGACACTGCCCACCTCCGAGCACTACCGCACCCTGCAGGCCGGGAACTGGACCGACTACGTGCTACGCATCGAGGGGCTGGTGGAAAACCCGGTGAGCCTGACCTATGCGCAACTGAAAGCGCTACCCAAGCACGAACAAATCACCGGCCACCACTGCATCCAGGGCTGGACCGGCATCGCCAAGTGGGGCGGGGTGCAGATGTCTGAGATCCTCAAGATCGTGCGCCCGCTGCCGTCGGCGCGTTGGGTGGCCTTCTACTCGTTCGCCGAAGGATCCGGGCCGTCGAGGGAAGGCCGCTTCTATGACTGCCACAAGATCGCCCACATGAGTGAGCCCACAACACTGCTGGCCTACGAGCGCAACGGAGCCCCACTCACCGAAGTCCACGGCGCACCGCTGCGACTGCGCAATGAGCATGAACTCGGGTTCAAAATGGTCAAATGGATCGAGGCCATCGAATTCATCGATGACTTCAGCCACCTCGGCCTGGGCATGGGCGGCTACAACGAAGACCACGAATACTACGGCTACCGCATGCCCATTTAGACTACGGCGCTGGCTCGACGCCGGTGACCCAGCAACGGCGCCATAACACCGGGGAGGAGCTCAACACCCATGCCGACGCCTGACCCGGACATGACCACCAGCCCGGACCCGTTCGCGCGACGGCAGCAGTCTCGTGCGGTGCGCGAGCAGGCGCCGGTGATCGCAGCGGTGGCCGCCGGGGGCGCGGCCGGTGCGTGCGCCCGCTACGGCGCTGAGCTGGTGTGGCCTACTCCAGCCGATGGCTTTCCCTGGACCACATTCATGGTCAACCTGACCGGGTGCGCACTGATGGGCGTGGTGATGGTTGCCATCACTGAACTGTGGGTCGGTCACCGATTGCTGCGCCCGCTGCTGGGCACCGGCGTACTAGGCGGCTACACCACGTTTTCCACCTTCGCCGGCGAGGTCGACACACTCACTGCCAGCGGCCATCCGGTGCGCGCACTGTTGTATGTGGTTATAACCGCGGTCGCGGTGTTGATCACGACCTGGACTTCGGCGACTGCCACCCGACACCTGCTCACTAGGAGGACACCTTGACTCAACTCACCGGATCCGCGCTACGCCTGACGGTGTACATCGGCGAGAGCGACACTTGGCATCACAAGCCGCTGTTCAGCGAGATCGTGCACCGCGCGCGCAAAGCCGGGCTGGCCGGTGCGAGTGTGTTCCGCGGAGCCGAGGGCTACGGCGCCTCCTCCACCATCCACACCGCTCGCCTACTGTCGCTGTCGGAGGATCTACCCGTTTTGGTGGTCATCGTCGACACCGCCGAGCGTATCCGCGCCTTCCTGCCGCAATTAGACGAGCTGATCACCGAGGGCTTGATCCTGCTCGACGAAGTCGAGGTCATCCGGCATGTTGGCCGAAACCCCGCCGCGCAATGACGTGGTTGATGGTCATCGCCGGCGCCGCGATCGGGGCGCCGCTGCGGTATGTAACCGATCGGTTCGTCCAAGCCCGCCACAACACCACATTCGCGTGGGGCACCCTGTCGGCGAATGTGACCGGCAGCTCGATCCTGGGTGTTCTCACCGGCGCCGTGGCCGCCGGGGTTGCCGACGGCCAACTGTGTCTGCTGATCGGTACCGGCCTGTGCGGAGCGTTGACTACGTTCTCGACCTTCGCCTACGAAACCCTGCAGCTCACCAGCGGTGGTGCTCGTTCCTACGCCCTGGCCAACGTGGTTCTCACCATTGTCGGCGGCCTCAGCGCCTACTACGCAGGCACGGCTATCGCCCACGCGATCTGGACATGATCAACCCGGCCATGTGACAGCTCGCCCGCATCAGCCCGGTGTCACGCGTTCGCCATCGGCAGCGGTCCCGAAGACCCGTCGAAACGAGTCGTCGCCGTAGCTGGTGGGCTTGGGCTCGCCGGGGCGCAACCGGAAGGTACGTGCACCGTCGGGGCAACGTTCGGCCCGCAAGAACACGCTGGCGGGATCTTGGCGATCGTGCAGGCTGTGGGCCAGGTCGTAGAGGTGGGTGACGAACACGACTTTGACGCCACCTTGCGTCATGGCTCCGATGATGTCACGAGCGATCTGTGATCCCTCGCGTTCATTGGTGGAGGCAAAGGATTCGTTGCACAGCAGCAAGGCTCCCGATCCGATGACATCAGCGATCTCACTCATCCGGGCGAGTTCTTCGTCGAGTTTGCCGTGGGTCATGGTGGTGTCTTCTTCCCGTTTAAAATGGGTGAAGACAGCACTGTGGACATTGGCCCGGAAAGACTCGGCGGTGACGAACATCCCGGCTTGCATCATCACCTGTGCGGCACCCACACTGCGCAAGAATGTCGACTTGCCGCCTTCGTTGGCGCCGGTGATCATGATCAGCACTTTGTCGTCGGCGTCGACGTCGTTGCCGGTGACCGTGTTGGTGGTGGTCAGACACAACCCGACGTCACGCAGACCACGGCACTGAAACCGTGGCTGGCCAATCGGGGTGGGCGCCGGATAACAAGTTGGGATACCAGCATCGGTCAGCCGATCATGCAGGTTGGCGCATCCTAGATAGAAGCCGAGCTCGGTGCGTAACCGCTCGAAGAAGCCCTGAACGTGGTCGGCAGATTCGGTGACGATGTTGGCGACGTCGTTCATGGCACGGCCGGCCAATTCAGTTAGGGCTTGGGATCCGGTGTCGTCGCGGTCGGGGATCACGAATCCGTAGCCGTCATGGTTGCCGGTGATCTTCTCCCACCAGTTGCGCCGCTTGGGTGGCTGGTGCAGTAGGTGGCGTTCGCCTTTGTTGCCGAGCGCCAGCTGGGCGGATAGCAGCACCCCGCGCGGTAGGTGCAACTCGGCGAGCTGGTCGTCAAGCTGGTCCAGGTATTCATCGGCGAGCTGCTCACCGATCGTCGCCACCAACCGCTGAAAACCCGCGGAATGAAATCGGCTGCCGTGTTGGCCGGTCAGGTTGCGCAACTGTTTGAGGTTGTTGGCGAGGTATTCCAGGATCCGCACCGAGCGGCGCAGGATGGCCTCGGGGTCTGGAAAGAGCATTCCGCCGAGGAACACCTTGCGACGCACTTCGGCGGCGTCAGCGGCCAGATCATAGATGTGTTGTACAGCGGTCCGATTGGCCACGGTGTCGGCTAGGATCTGTTGGCGGTAGAGGATCACCTCCGGGTCGGCGACGGGCGCAGGCACTACTTTCCGCGCGATATCTAGCAGAAAAGCGTCGCCATTGGCCATAGCCGTGTACAGGCGGGGCAACTCCAGGTCGTTGTCGATCAAATCGGACAGGCGCCACGGCAGCCGCGGCGCCGTATCGAAATCCCGGTCAGGATGTAGCAGGCGAACTTTCATCGGGTGATCCTTCGCAGTAAGACATCGTGATTGAGTCCGTATTTGTTGGCCAGGGCCGCCGCGTAGGCGCGACCGTCGGCGGGTCTGCGGGTGAATTGGAACGTTCGCCGGGTCGGATCGTCGCGGGCAACTTCGCCGACCATGCTTACGCATGCTGGGTCAAGGTTGGCCAGTTCATCGAGGAAGGTGATGTAGACGGCGGTACAGCCCAGCGTGATGATGCGTTCGAGCACTTCGGTGCCGATTAGCAGCGCATCGTCGGCGGTGGTGGAGGCGAAGCTTTCATTCATGACCACGATGCTCGCGGCGGTCGCCTGCGACAAGATGTCGTGGATGCGCACCAGTTCATCGTCGAGTTTGCCGTGCAGCGTCGACAGGGCTTCTTCTCGCTCGAAGTGCGTGTAGATATGATCAGGCAACATCAGCGCTGCGCGACTGGCGGGCACCGGGCAGCCCAGCGCGGCCAGATACAGGCATTGTCCGACCGTTCGTGCAAATGTCGTCTTGCCGCCCTGGTTCGGGCCGGTCACGACGAATACCCTTTCCGGCCCGGCCAGTCGAAAATCATTGCGCACGACAGGTCTGCGGTCATCGACCAATGTGATCGCCAAGGCGAGGTCGAACGCGCCGTCAACGTGCACGACACCGGGCGCGGTGGTGACATCGGGGTAGCTGAAGGGAAGTCCTGCCGCGCTGAACCGGGCCATGAACACCAGATAGGACAGGTAGAACCCGATTTCGCGGTCGAAGCGTTCGATGGTGGGCGCAACGAAGTCAGCGTTGCGGGTGCAGAAGTCTTGGAGCAGTGCGAAATTCTTGGGATACAGCTTGGCGACGCATTCGAGGATCTGCTCTTCGACATGGTTCATGTCCGGGAAATCCTTGAGGCGCACGTGATAGTCCTTGGCCTCCTCGGTGACGAACCGCTCGAATGTCGCGATGACCTGCGCGCTGTAGTCGATTTGATCGGCGTACCTGTCCACATGCACGCGCAGACCCTCGATGTGCACCGTGTAGCGAATCTGCCGCAGTTGGGCCTGCACGTTTTCGGTGTCGGTCCACAGTGTCTGGAACCGATCGTCGGTGACGTAGCCGGACACGTATTCGGCGAAGTCGCGCAGGCCGCGTGACGCCAAGTTGAGCTGTGCGAGGTCGGTTCGCAGTGTTTCGACGGTGCTGCAATACGCTTCGGCAGCGTAGATGAACCACCCTTGTTGTTGCAGGGGATGAAACAGGTGCGCGGACTGTTGCAGACGCTGTCGCATGGTGGCGATGCCGGCGATGAAATCCTCGATAGGCCCGCGCACCTCGTCGCGTTGCAGGTCGCGGAACACCTCATGGCGGTACGTGACGGTGGGCACGTCGTGCAGCGGGGCATAGAAGAACTTCTCCAAGCCATCCTCGGCGTGGTCACCGGTCACGGCGGCGATGACCTGATCCAGGTACAGATCTGCTAAACACCCCGGTGCGGCAACTTCGTCATCGACAGCAGGTGCGTCCGTGGACAAGATGCTGGTGAAAGATGTCATTCGCCGATCACCTGTCTTCTACTCGTGTGTCGTGCACAGGGTAGAAGCCATCAGCCGGTGTGGCGGTTTCAGCGAGCTTCATCGCTTTGTGCTCATCGTACGCCACGACCGGCTCGGCGGTCCGTCGTTCGTCTGTGGTGGGGTCATCCGGCGGCCGGGGATCGGGGGATGATGCTCGGGCGCCGCGCCTTTGCCGCGGCATTGCTGACAACGCGGCCGGCCATCGTACCCAGCATGGCCTCGCCGAACATGCCCGGCTGCACCGCTGCGGAGGCTGCCGGCGCCGCCGCCGTGGCACCGACGGCCGATAGGGCTGGCGCCGCACTGGCGACTGCCGGGGTGGTGGCCGCCCAGGCCTGCGGCACCGACAGTGTGCCGGCCAGGGTGCCTCGGCCCATCAGCGCCGACGCCGCCGGGCGGACGATGGCCGCGGGTGCAGCCGGCGGCACGGATTCGGCCGGCATCGACAGCGGTGTTCCGATCCCCAGGAACGGCCCGATGCCCTGATGTGCGTCGCGCTCGGCGTTGATCGAGATGGCATGGTTGGCCGTTCCGATAGACGCCCCGCCGAATGAGGAGCTGCTGACGGACGCCGCACCGCTGAGGGAACTCACCGTGTCGTTGAAACCGTCAACCAATGAGAACGCGGCCGCAGGTGCAACCTGTGCCGGGCTGGCAACCGCCTGGGCCGCCGCAGCGGTTTGCACGGCCGCCGCACCAGACGGGTTCACGGTGGCCGGCGGGCCGGTGAACGGCGCCAGATTCGACGCCGCTGCCGACGACGCCGCGTAGCCGTTCATCACGGCAGTGTCCTGCGCCCACATTGCCTCGTAATCGGCTTCGGCGGCAGAGATCGCCGGGCTGTTCTGCCCGAAAAAGTTGGTCGCCACCAGCTTCAACAGGAGGGCGCGATTAGCTGCGATCACCGGCGGCGGCACCATCGCCGCGTGTGCCGCCTGGTAAGCGGTCACCGCAGCCGTGGCGTGGGCAGCGGCCTGCTCGGCCTGTGCAGCGGTGCCGTGCATCCATGCCACCTGAGGCATGGCGGCATTGGCCATCATCGTCGACGACGGTCCACGCCATCCGTCGGTGATCAATCCGGCGATGACGGACCGGTAAGCCGATGCCAATGCGTTCACCTCCTCGCCGAGTTTCTGCCACGCGGCAGCAGCTGCCAGCATCGGCCCGCTACCTGGGCCGGAATACATTCTTGCCGAGTTGATCTCCGGTGGGAGAGTGCCGAAATCCATGTCTGAAACCCTTCCTGTGATCTGCTAGCCGGCCGCCGGGGAGCGGACGATGACTGGTTTGCTCTTGGGACGTGGCCGGTCGGGCCCGTCTCGTGACAGCGTGCCCAGCACCGATTGGCTGAACACACTTCCCGAAGCAAGGGGCAGGTCGGCGGACACTTCGGCCGACACGACACTGGAAGTCGGCAACGTCAGTCCAGTCGGCTGAATCTGTGGTGCGGCCGTGGCCCAACTCGCCGGCACCGATAACTTCCCGACCAGGGTGGCCCTCCCTACCCCCGCGGACACCGTCGACACCGGGGGCCCAGTCGTTCCGGTCAGCGAGGCGGGAGCGAACGGCACCGGAGTGCCGTCTTCCTCTTCGCTGCCGATCCCGCTATAGACGAGTCGCTCATTGACGATCAGGATGCCACGCCCCGATACCGCACTCGAGGTCGTCGACATCACGGTGTTGACCACCTTGGTGGCCGAGAACCCGGTGATGAACAGCGTCGAGGCCGACAGCGTGTCGGGGGCTACGGTAGGTGCGGCGAGTCCCGGCAGCGCGGCGGAGACGGGCGACAGCTGCGGAGTCGTCACGGACGGCGCCGCAACCACATTGCTGATGGCGTGGACCACCGCGCTCGATTGAGCAGCCAGCCCCGTGGCGTCGGTCGCGCGCCGTGGCTCGGTGAACGGAGTCAGCCGACTCGCGGCCACCGAAGACGCGAAGTAGACATACATTGCGGCCGCATCCTGAATCCACATCTCCGCGTACTGCACCTCAACGGCAGCGATCGCCGGGGTGTTTTGCCCGAAGAAATTGGTCGCCACCAGGGCGACCAACAGGCTTCGGTTGGCGGCGATCACCGGCGGCGGCACCGTCATCCCGAACGCGGACTCATACGCTGCCACTGCGGACTTGCCTTGGACGGCGGTCTGTTCAGCCACCAAGGCGGCGCTGTGCAGCCACGCCACGTACGGTGCAGCCGCGTTGGCCATCGACAACGCCGCCGGCCCCAGCCAGTCCTGCATCAGCTCGGAGACCACCAACTCGCACGCGCTCGCCACGGAAAACAGCTCCGCAGCGAGCACGCCCCACGCTGTCGCTGCGGCGATCATCGGGCCTGCGCCGGGCCCGGCATACATTCTGCCCGAGTTGATTTCCGGCGGAAGAGCACCGAAATCCAGCACAAGCGCTGCCTGCTCAGCCGGTCGCGACGGCGTTGGCGGCTTCGGTAGCCGCATACGAGTTGGCGCTGGTCTGCAAGGCGGTCACGAACATCTGATGGATCGCCATCGCTTGGGCACTCACCGCCTGATACATCTGCGCATGCGCGGCGAACTGCGCCGCCGTCAGCGCCGACACCTCGTCGGCGGCCGCCGGAACGACCCCGGTGGTGGGAGCCGTTGCCGCGGCATTCTCGGCCTCCATTGCGGAGCCGACACCCGCCAGGTTAGCGGCAGGCGCCGCCAGCAGGTCCGGCTGGGTGGTCACGAAAGACATCGAATCTTCCTTCCCTTGAAGATTTTCTGGTAACGCTATGGGTACGGATACGTCACACGGGCTTGCCTGCGCCGCGGATGGCTACGCCTGCGAACGGATTGCTTCACTCGGCTGCTGGCAGGCGGATTAGCTGCTAGTGCCACTCAGCCCCCAAATCTGCTCACCCGGCGGACTGCGCGCCGAAAGCATTGACAGCCATAGCCCACGAACCCGATGCGAAGCCTGCGTTTTCGATGATGTGGACACCGGATCACGACAACCGAGTGCGATCGTCCAACCGCAAACGGTTGGCGTTGGCAAGAAATCCCACGCCAACCAGTCGTGGGTGGCCGCTACAGAACGGGAATCAGAAGATTGAATGTTGAGGTTACACACCGCTTGCGGCACCCGCTTCCTACCGTGAATCGCTCACTCGGTAGGGACCATCAGCCAGGTTTGGCGGTTTCGGCGAGTCCCATCGCCTTCCGAAAGGCTACACGATGCACAAATCTGCGCGGCCGATTATCGGCAAAACTGGCCGTCGTCGCGCCGTAAGCAAACGCGGCCGCTACTCGGGTGTGCAGTCGTAGGCGTCGACCGCCCAGGTGCCGTCTACCAAGCTGAGCTGGTTCCAACACGCGGTTCGCTGACTTATATGGCTCAAGGACGGGTCGAGTTGGCGTAACAGTGCACAGTTGAAGGCGTCATGCGACACCATCACGACTGGCCCTGACTTCAGTTCGGTGACCAGAGCAAGAAAGGCCAGTCGGGCGCGGTCGGCCAGGATGTCCAACGGTTCGACACCAGGCGCGGAGTCGATACTGCCGTACCGGTGCTCGACATCAGCCCGCCGAAGGCCAGTTTGTGGTCCATAGTCGCGGTCGTTGAGCCGGACATCGACTCTGACCGGCGCGCCGGACGCGGCGCCGATCGCCTCGGCGGTGGCCACCGCCCGCTGCAACGGGCTGGAAACCACCACCGTGGGATGTCGTGCGGCCAGCACCGCGGCCAGTCGGGCGACCTCACCGATACCGACCTCATCCAACGGTGGGTCGCTCAAGCCGCGCAGCCGTCCGTCGGCGTTGAGTGCGGTACGCCCGTGTCGAGCGAGATAAACGCGTGTCACCGCTGGCATGTCGACCCCTTCTGTCACCGATCGCATCTCCATATTGCCACTCATCGTCGGAGAGGACTGGTCGAACACCGCGGCCGTCGCGGTGCGACCCGAGTCGGTGATGTGCCTGGCGGTGGGAGCGGGTGTCGGAGCCGATCATTTGCGAGCTGCGGGCAACCCGAATATCAGTTCCGCTGCTGTGCCAGCGATTTCGAGAAGACGGTTGTATTTGGCGACCCTTTCCCCTCGCGCGGGGGCCCCGGATTTGATCTGACCGCATCCCGAGCCGACCGCCAGGTCGGCGATGAACGAGTCATCCGTTTCGCCCGAGCGGTGCGAGATCATCGCGCCGTAGCCTGCGCTTCGGCATGCCGCCAGCGCATCGAGGGTTTCCGAGACCGTGCCGATTTGATTGACCTTGATCAGGGCGGCGTTGCCGACGCCGGTGCGCGCTGCGGCGGCGATCAACTGCGGGTCAGTCACAAAGTTGTCGTCACCGACCAGTTGGACCCGATGCCCCAACGCCTCGGTGAGCTGCCGCCAGCCCACTGTGTCGTGTTCACCCATCCCGTCTTCGATACTCCACACCGGGAACCGATCGACGATGCTGACGTAGCGCGCGATCAGATCGTCGCTCGACAACGATTCGCTGCCCACCCGGTAGCGGCCGTCGCGGTGGAACTCGCTTGCCGCCGGGTCCAGTGCGATGGCCACTCCGTCACGCCCGCTGGTGTAGCCGGCATCGTCGATCGCCTGAGTCAGCAGCGTCAGCACCTCTTCAGGGCTGTCGATCTCGGGTGCGAAACCGCCTTCATCGCCCAATCCGGTGGCCATGTGGCGACCGGCCAAAGCGCCGCGCAGTGCCCGGTACACCTCAGCGCCGGCACGGACCGCCTCGGGCAGCGACGGCGCCCCGATCGGAGCGATCATGAACTCCTGGAAGGCGAGGCCGTTGAGTGCGTGCGCTCCGCCGTTGACGACATTGAAATGGGGGACAGGCAGGCGCACGGCGATGCCGGGCGGAGCCAGCCACTGCCACAACGGTTCTCCAGCCGCCACCGCGAACGCCCGCGCCCCGGCCATCGAGACACCCACAATCGCATTGGCCCCGAGCCGAGCTTTGTTGACGGTGCCGTCCAGATCGCGCAGTGTCTGGTCGACTTGGTCCAGCGAGGTGAACGCCTGGCCGATCAGCGCCTCGGCGATGGGGCCGTTGACGTGACCGGCCGCGCAGCGCACTCCCAGGCCGCCGTAGCGAGATTCGTCGTGGTCACGCAGTTCGACCGCTTCCCGGCTGCCGGTCGATGCTCCTGACGGAACGCCCGCATGCACCCGTTGGCCGTCGGCCAGGGTCGCCGATACCGATAACGTGGGCCGCCCGCGCGAGTCCAGGATTTCGATCGCAGATAGCGACGAAAAGCATATGGTCATCGCGACTCCCCTTGTCAGCACCGGGTCGGCCAACCAGCCTGCGCAGTCGACGCCGCCCTGGCTTTCGCCAGGGTAGCAATCGGAGCGCCGCGCAATCGGCGATTGAAAGCCGCTGCATCACCAGCGGAAACGTACAGCCCACGCAATTCGATCCGCTGTGGCGTGCCCGCCCGCACGCTAATATCCCAGCGGTGATGATCACCACCGGGCAACACCTCT
Organism: uncultured Mycolicibacter sp.; assembly: GCA_964292075.1. Classification (GTDB taxonomy): domain Bacteria; phylum Actinomycetota; class Actinomycetes; order Mycobacteriales; family Mycobacteriaceae; genus Mycobacterium. The sequence goes on along the minus strand of CAXYUC010000011.1, from coordinate 1,629 downwards.
GATCCGCTGCGGGCCCTGAAACCCATGTCGCCCCGCCGGCGGTTCTCACCCGCACTGAAGTTCGTATTGATGGTCGGCGCGATGAGCTTCTTCGCCGACTTCACCTACGAGGCATCGCGCAGCATCGTCGGGCAGTTCCTGGGTCTGCTCGGTGCCGGGGCGCTGGTAATTGCGGTAGTCAGCGGATTCGGCGAGCTACTCGGCTACGGGCTGCGACTGTTCTCCGGGCGGGGAGCCGATCGCACCGGGCGGTACTGGCCGATCACCATCGGCGGCTACATCCTGCAGATGTCGGTGGTGCCATTGCTGGCCCTGGCCACCAGCTGGCAAATGGCCGCCGTCCTGGTGATCGCCGAACGGATCGGCAAAGCCATCCGTAACCCGCCACGGGACGCAATGCTCTCCCACGCGGCCAAACAGATCGGATACGGATGGGGCTTTGGCGTCCACGAGGCACTCGATCAGTTCGGCGCCATGTTCGGCCCGCTGCTGGTTGCCTTCGTCGTGGCCGCCACGCACGACGACTATCGGCTCGCCTTCGCCGCTCTCGCTGCCCCGGCGGCGATCATGCTGTCGATGCTGGGCGTGGCACGCGCACTTTACCCGCGCCCGGAAGACCTCGAACCGGCAACCACAACGGCACAGCCACGCGGACTGCCCCGGGCATTCTGGATATACCTGTGCGCCGCCGCACTGGTGGCCGCCGGCTTCGCTGACTTTCCCATCATGGCCTACCACTTCCAGCAGACCGGAGTTGTCCCGGCGACCTACATCCCCATCTGCTACGCAGCCGCGATGGGGGTATCAGGAACCGGATCTTTGGTGTTCGGACGACTCTTCGATCGATTCGGCATCGGGCTGCTGGTGCCGCTCACAATCGTCGCGGCACTGTACGCGCCACTGGTGTTCCTCGGCGGTTTCTGGCCCGCGTTGGTCGGCAGTTGTCTGTGGGGGCTGGGCATGGGCGTGCACGAGTCGATCATCCCCGCTGCCGTTGCCCCGATGGTGGCACCGGATCGCCGCGCCTCGGCCTACGGACTGTTCACCGGCGCCTACGGGATAGCCTGGTTCGCTGGCAGCACTGCGATCGGCGCGCTGTTCGACGTATCGCTCACCGCCGTCGTCATATTTGCGGTGATCGCCGAACTCGCCGCCGTCCCAATGATTCTGTCCCTCCGCCACCTACAGCCGGCACAGCGTCCTGGCGAATAGTGCGACGGTTACCTCTGTAGGAAATGCAGTGCTTCGTGAGACAAACTGGACTGCGATTGCCGTGAGACAAGCAGAAAACGCCCAGGTCGGCGACGTGGCCAGATGCAGCCGAACGTGAGACCCTACAAGGGTCTCACGCTACGTGTCATTTTCTCAGCGGCGGTGTCATGTCCTTGTCCTATGTCTCACGAACGTGTCATGCGGATACGTGCATGCATACCGGATAGGCGCTGGTTGCTGTGATGGCGTGAGCGGCAATGTGCTGAAGTCGGGGCCCTTGGGCGGCTGCTGTATTCAGCATCCGTCGACGAGTAGGAATGGACGCCGAGCCCTACGCGTCCTGAAATCCCCCTCGTGGCAGAGGCTAAGTGGTCTGGCCCGGAATTTCGGTGACGTATCTGTCGGGGCGGTTATGCG